>NZ_KB897834.1:0-121782 GCF_000377185.1 Rhizobium sp. 42MFCr.1 | reverse complement strand
TTGGCAAGGAAGGTTGGCAGCATGCCCATGGTGGCCGGGTAGATGCTGCCGATCCTGATCTGGCGGATGCGACTGCCGCCGGCTGCCCGCGTCAGTTCGGTGGTCAGGTCGATGTCGCTCAGGATCCGCACACAGCGATCATAGAAGGTTTCCCCTGCCCTGGTCAGTTCCACCCGTCTGGTCGAGCGGATGAACAGCGGGCAGCCAAGCTCCCTTTCCAGCGACATCACATGATTGCTGAGCGCCGGCTGGGCAATCCGCATCCTGGCTGCCGCCCGGCCGAAGTGCAGTTCCTCGGCCACCGCTTTGAAATAGGTGAGTTGGCGCAGTTCCACCTTTAACCCTCCGCCTCATACAAACCAACAAGCACTAATATGGGACCTACAGTCCGTCGATTGTCAAGCCGTTTAAATGTGTTCTGCGCGGATGGACACGAAGCAGACCATTGGATGGAATTTGAGGCGCCTTCGCGTGGAGCGAGGTCTGTCGCAGGAAAGGCTCGCACTGGAGGCAGGTATCGACCGTTCCTATGTGGGGCGAGTTGAACGGGGTGAAGAGAACGTCACGGTGGCCACCCTAGAGGCTTTCGCACTTGTTCTTTCGGTCGGGATTGCAGCCCTGTTTGAAGAAATTAGTCCGCATGAGGGAAAACCCAAACCGCTTCGCTCGGGCCGCAAACCTAAGGGAAGAAATTAAGGCTCAAGTGAGGTCGTGCGTGTACGTGGGTGGTCGAATAAGAGGCCGGCGACATGGCGACGAGCGCTCGCCGCTCTTGATGGGATTCAAACGAAGTCCCGGAAAATAAAAAGCGCAAGCGTCTGAAATTTCGAACTTTGTGGCGTGAGTTCTATTGTGGACCTCCCAAATCCTCGCGGTATTATAATACCACACTGCGGGATAATGTAAATTGCGGAACCGATTTGGGAATCGAGCACCTCCAACCCGCGAAGGATGAGCCTGCAGTCACAATACCAGTGCGAGCCAGTGCGTGGGGAAATTCCACATGGTCATTGTTGACCTTGGCACTCGTACCGCCTTGAAGGCTATGAACTGTCTTGGCCGCTGTATCCCTGCAAAATTGACGAGCCAGCTTTTTGCCAAGCTATTCACGATCCGCCCTCAAAGGTTCATTTCGAACGATTCGAGCGTGAGATCGCGGAACGCCTTCGACGCGTCGGTTAATGGCAATGACGTCCCGGCAGCCAGAACTATCTTGTGGGGCGGGATATCGTCGGAAATTTCGAGGCGCTTGACGGCTTGTCCATCATAAGTCGCTTCGTGCGCAATGTCGGTGGCGAGCAAGCTGAAGCCAAGCCTATTGGCCACCATTGAGCGAACCATTTCAATGGATTTAGTCTCTAAGGCGATCGTCACTGGCAATCCTTGGCTTTGGGCGATCGAGAGGAAGAAGTCCCTACTAAACGGCAGACTGATGAGAATTAGAGGATCGCTTAGCAAATCCCGCACAAACACCGTCTTTTCGTTGGCGAGATGATGCCCGTCGTGCACGAGCGCATAGGGGCGAACCTCCTTGAGGTTCGTGAGGTGTAAACCGGCCGGAAGGCCGACATCATACATGATCGCGAGGTCGATTCTGCCCGAAGTGAGCCCCTCGACGAGACCGCGCAGGTCATCCTCAACCAGCTCCACGCAGCTGCCGGGAAAGCGTTCCGCGAACAGACGGACAAGCTTGGGGACATAACGCGGCCCAACGGTGGAAAACACCCCGAGGGTCAGCTTGTGGGACATCAAGTCGGCAGTCTCTGCGGAGAACACCTGCTCCGCCTGATCCAGCAACCTCCGAAATTCGGGGATCTTCAGGCGCCCGAAAGGCGTCGCCTGCAAGCCGTGACCCGACGTCCGCCGAAACAGCGGCTGCCCGAAATGCGCCTCGAGTTGCGTAACGGCTTGGGATACCGATGGCTGCGACACATTGAGTGCTCTGGCGGCGGCGGCAGTCGACCCGTGGTCGGCGACCGCGAGGGCGTATCCCACCTGTCTGAGATTGAAGGGTACAGGCAAACTCAATATCTCGTATCAATAATCTATATTTCTACTTATACCCCTGATGTGACTAGGCTGGAAGCTCAATTGGAGCCGAACATGCCGTCGATCAACAGGCCCTTGAGCGGGATAACGGTCATTGACTTCACCAGGGTCCTCGCTGGTCCCTACTGCACTGCGCTGCTCGCCGATATGGGCGCGGAGGTGATCAAGATCGAGAGCATCGAGGGCGACGACTATCGTAAGGTCGGTCCCTTTTTCGGCGGCAAAAGCGCCCTCTTCGAGAGCGTCAATCGTGGCAAGAAATCGATCGCCATGGATTTGAAAGAGCCGCACGAAATCAAGGCGCTCCGCGCCCTGGCGAGACAGGCAGATGTGGTGGTTGAAAACTTCCGCCCCGGCGTGATGACCAAGCTTGGCCTTGGGCCGGAGGTGCTGTGCTCCGACAATGAAAGGCTCGTTTTCGCGTCGATTTCCGGCTTTGGCCAAACGGGGCCGAATGCCATGCGGCCTGCCTACGATATCATCGTTCAAGCCATGACGGGGCTGATGGAATTGACCGGAAACGAGGCCGGGGACCCCACAATGATCGGAGAGTCATTCGGAGACGTCGCGGCGGGCGTGTTTTCGAGCTGGGCGATTATGGTGGCGCTCTTCGAGAGGGAAAGAACCGGAAAAGGCCGGACAATCGACGTCTCCCTTTTTGACTCGTTGCTGGCAATGATGCCGACAGCGGGAGCGCGCGTCCTTCTCGCAAATGGTGATCCGGTGCGCACCGGCAACAAGCATCCCCTGTCGGCGCCCTTTGGCGTCTATCGCGCCGGAGAAGGCTTTTTCGCTGTCGCGGTTTTGAACGATCGGCTTTTCAAGGTCTTTTGCGAGGTCATTGGACGCCAGGAATTCGTTGACGATCCGAGGTTCGCAACGGATGCCAGACGACGAGAGAACGAGCCGGATCTGGCTGAAGCAATCATCGCCTGGGCACGAGACTTCACCGCCACCGATGTCGTCGAAATTCTGACGAAAGCAGGCGTTCCGGGCTCGGTGATATCATCAGCGAGGCAGGCCTGGACCTCTGCGCAAGCCGATGATCGAGGCCTTTATTCCTATGCGGCAGCCCGGGACGGCAGCCAGCTTCCGCTACCGGAACAACCGGCGCACTTCATCGGCGATCGGCGAGGAGGTCGCACCGCGGCTCCGGAACTGAATGAGCACAATGATGAGATACGCGCATTGATCAGGGTGGCATGCGAATGAGCGAGTTGAACGATGAAGAGCGAATGATGCTCGAACAGATCGGGCGCTTCGCGAAGCAGGAGCTTGAACCCTACGCTCCCTCTCTCGACGAGGGTGAAGAGACCGCCACGCGCCATCTAAAGCACATGGCCGCTCTGGGGCTGATGGGCCTGAACATCTCGCGGAATCATGGCGGCATTGGATTGAGCGGTATTGCCCTCTATGAGGCGGTCGAATTGATAGCCGGCGCATGCGGCTCGACCGCGTCGATGTTGACGGCCCATTTTCTTGCAACCGATTCCGTTGACATCGGTGGCAGCGAGGAACAAAGAGACCGAATTCTCCCGCTTGCCGCTTCTGGCGAAATGCTGGGCGCATTCGCCCTTACCGAACCCCATGCTGGCTCCAACCCGGTCGATATGGGCACAACGGCGGTAAAGTCCGAGCGCGGGTATCACATACGTGGCACCAAGTGCTTCATATCCAACGCGGCGTACGCGGATTTCATCATCATCTACGCCAAAACGGCCCCCGAATTGGGCGCGCGCGGCATTAGCGCCTTTCTGGTCGAACCGAAAGAGGTCTCGGGCATCGAATTCGGCTTGCCCGAGCGGACCATGGGCCTCAGGGGTGGTCACGTCTTTACCGTCACGCTTGATTGTGTCGTCCCATTGTCGAGCCTGATGGGGACCGAGGGATCAGGCTTTCGAACCGCGCTGAGTGTGCTCGATAACGGCCGCATAGAAGTCGCGGCGCAAGCAACGGGCGTAGCGGCAGCAGCTCTTGAGGCGGCGATTGCCTATTCGAAGGAGCGGAAGGTCGGAGGACATCCCGTTGCGGATTTTCAGGGCATCCAATGGATGCTCGCCGATTGTGCCGTGGACCTGTCGGCCGCTCGGGCACTCGGCAAAAGCGCCGCCGGCATGCGGGGCACCGGCAAACGCTATTCGACGGAAGCCGCGATGGCCAAACTTTTCGCAACGGAAGCGGCAGGACGCATCGCTGACAAGGCCCTGCAGATTCACGGCGGCAACGGCTATACCCGGGACTATCCTCTGGAGAGATATGTGCGGGATCTGCGCATCCTGCGAATTTACGAAGGCAGCTCGGAGATTCAACGCGGTTTGATCGCGAGAACCCTGCTTCGTGACCGATAAATCCCGCGAACACATCGCAATCACTCGAGCGCGAAACAACAGATCGATGGCTCGGCCAAATATCAGGGCTGCCGGCATGGCAACGATATTTGAGAAGGATCTGCCTGACAACGTCCTCAGCATCGAGAGGCGAAGCAGGATTTGGAATGGCGCCATTGTCGAAGACATTCACGAGCACGCCAACGGCTGCGTTGTTCACCCGATGCCGCATGCGAACGAAACCCGATTTACGGTCAGTCTGGCGGAGGTCGGGAGCACGACGGAGTGCCGGCTGACGCCTGACAAGGCCAACCCACTGGAACACAGCACCAACCATATGGCGGTGATTTCCAGGGGACTGCCATGGTGGGGATACGCGGGACAGCTTCGCTATGCCAGATACGCCATGATTGTATTCGACATCCCCATTCTGGAAGCGCGCCTGCAAGGTGACTTCCGTCCAGCCATTTTCGAAGAGCCGCGATTGCGCTTCAACGATCCCAGGATTCTATCGCTGGTGAAGATGCTCATCGAGATCCCCGACGCCGGTGCGTCATACGCCTTGTTCGGCGACAGTCTGGTGGCCGGCATATTGGCTCTGCTGAGCGCTATTCCATTGGTCGACCGGCGACACATGAAACTCGCCCCGTGGCAGGTTCGCCGGGTCAAGGACTATATGCACAGCAGGCTTCCTCGACCGGTCGAGCTCGGCGAACTCGCCGCCTTGCTCGGCCAGTCGCAATGGCATTTCTGCCGAGCTTTCAAGGCGTCGACCGGAATCTCCCCTTACCAATGGCAGCTTGAGGAAAGAACCAAGATGGCCCAGGGACTTCTGCTTAAATCGGATGCTCCGCTCGACGTTATTGCCGAAGCGACGGGCTTCAGCGATGCCATGCATCTGATCCGGGCATTCAAGAAGCGAACAGGCCAGACGCCGGCAGCCTGGCGGCGCGAGAACAGCCTTCGATAGAAGGCGCCGCCAACCTCGAGCGATGTCAACGAGGGCAAGACCGTACATGAAAGCGCAAGAACGTGCATGGCATAGGAGGCGGACCCGCGTATATTCAGCTCAACTGTGCGATTAGGTAGGCTTTCATTTGGATCAGATACTCGCCATACGGACCTTCGTACGCGTTGCCGAGGCAGGATCCTTCGCCAAGGCCGCGGACAGCATGAACTTGCCCCGCTCGTCAGTCAGCAAGCTTGTGCAGGATCTCGAGGCCCATCTCGGGACCAAGCTGGTTGAACGCACCACGCGGTCAGTGACGATGACCACCGAAGGCGTCACCTATCACGAGCGCGCCCTCCGACTGCTTGCCGACCTCGACGATATGGACGGCACGGTCGCAGGCGCTCGCAGCACGCCGAAGGGGAAGCTGCGCGTCGACATCGGATCCGTGCTGGCGAATGAAATTCTCATCCCCGCGCTGGCCGACTTCCAGCTTCAGTACCCCGACATCGATCTGATGTTGGGCGTCAGCGACCGCTCGGCCGACCTTATCGGCGAAGGCATCGATTGCGTCATTCGCGGCGGGGCGCTCCCTGACTCTTCCATGATGGCGCGCAAGCTGTGCGAGCTTGACTATGTGCTCTGCGCCGCGCCCGGCTACCTGAACGGACGAGAGCCGCCGGTGCATCCGGACGATGTCCAGGCGCACCGAGTCGTCAGCTATTTTTCCGCATCGTCGGGAAAGCGATTTCCCCTGCGCTTCCAACGAGCTGATGAGCGCATCGAATATGCGCCCGGTTCCGAAGGCATCTCCGTCAACGAAAGCACCGCGCATCTGAACGCGCTGCTGGCCGGATTGGGCATAGGTCAAAGCTTCGGCTTCCTCGCCAGACCGCACATCGAGCGCGGTTCGCTTGTCGAGTTCCTTCCGGAGTGGAAACCCGAAAACCACACCCTCCATCTCGTCTACCCCGCCGACCGATTTCCGAACCCTCGCCTGCGTGGGTTCGCCGACTGGGCGGCCAGGATCTTTGAGCGCGTCGACGCCAGGCGCGCCACCACACCCGAGATCATCCATGCCGATGGATAATCTCTCCATACAGGGCGGCTTCTCGCCGCCACGCTAGCCAACTAGATTTTCCTCATCGGACGGCGACGACAGGCCAAACGCCAACGCCACCTCCCGAACAGCTTCAACACTTCAACAGGCCGCGCGCATTCGGGCTGGACCCTTCCGCGCGCCCAGCATCAGGAGAAAGCAACATGACCAACAGGCTCGTAAACAAGATCGCCGTCGTAACCGGCGCCACCAGCGGTATCGGCCTCGCAACCGCCAAGCTCTTCGCGGCGGAGGGCGCACGCGTCTATATCACCGGCCGCCGCAAGGATGCGCTGGACAAGGCGGTCGCCGAGATCGGCCACGGCGCCGTCGGCATCCAGGCGGATTCGGCGAAGAATGAGGATCTCGACAAGCTCTTCGCTCAGGTCAAGTCGGAGCGCGGACGCCTTGATGCCCTCGTTGTCAACGCCGGCGGCGGCACGATGCTGCCGCTCGGCCAGATCACCGAGGAGCAGATCGACGACACCTTCGGCCGCAATGTGAAGGCCGTCATCTTCACCGTGCAGAAGGCGCTGCCGCTGATGGGCCAGGGCTCGTCGGTCGTGCTGACCGGTTCGACCGCCGGCACCGAAGGTACCGCCGCCTTCTCGGTCTATTCCGCCTCCAAGGCAGCCGTCCGCAACCTCGCCCGCTCCTGGGCGCTCGATCTCAAGGGCACCGGCATCCGCGTCAACGTCGTCTCACCCGGCGCAACCCGCACCCCGGGCCTCGTTGAACTTGCCGGCGACGACAAGCAACAGCAGCAGGGTCTGCTCGACTATCTCGCCTCGCGCATCCCGCTCGGCCGCGTCGGCGAATCCGAGGAAATCGCCAAGGCGACCCTCTTCCTCGCCTCCGACGATGCAAGCTTCGTCAACGGCGCCGAACTGTTCGCCGACGGCGGCCAGGCTCAGGTCTGATCACATGACGGGAGTGGCTGACGGCCACTCCCCTTTCTCAAGGAGTTAAAGCGATGCGCGCTGCAGTCTATTTCAAACATGGAAAGCCCGAGGAGGTCCTTCAGGCCGTCGAAGTCGACGATATCAAGCGTCCAGGGCGCGGTGAGGTTCTGATCCGGGTGCTGCTGCGCCCCGTTCATCACGGCGACCTTCTTGGCGTCGCGGGACGTTACCAGCCGGGATCGGTTGTTCCCAAAGAGGGCGTGCGCGTCGGCTTTGAAGGCTACGGCATCGTCGAGGAAGCAGGAGATGGCGTCGATCTCAAGTCTGGCGTCCGCGTCGCTTTTTTCCCTGGCCGAGGAGCCTGGAGCGAAAAGGCGATCGTCTCCGCGGAATATGTCACCGAGATTCCGGCCAACGTATCGGATGAAGCGGCAGCCCAACTCCACGTCAATCCGCTGACGACGGCGCTTTTGCTGCGAGCTGTCGAGACATCCGGCGCCAAACCGGGGCGGGATGTCGTCGTTCTGACGGCCGCCGGATCCGCCGTTGCCCGACTGACGATCGGACTGCTTCTCGATCGCGGCTTCGACGTGGTTGGTGTCGTCAGGCGTGAAGCCGGCGTCAACGAACTCAACGTCGTGTTCCCGGATCTGCCGGTCGTCTCCACCGACAAGCCCGGCTGGCAGGACAAGGTCATTTCGGCCGCGGACGGTCACCCGATCGGGGTCGTGCTCGACCCGGTGGGCGGCGAGACGGCCAGCGCGGCGGCCGGGCTGCTGGCTCAAGGTGGCAGCCTTGTATCCTATGGCGATCTGTCCGGGCAGCCGATCTCGGTGCCAGCCCTCTATTTCTCGACCCGCGACCTCCGGATCTCGGGCGTGACCGTCGGGCGCTGGGCGAGCCTGCCGGTCGAAATTCGCAAGGCCGATCTCACGCTGGCGATAGAACTGGCCGGTGGCAAACCGGAGCTTTTCCCGGTCGAGAAGACCTTCGATCTGGCCGACGTCGGCAACGCCGCAGCGCTTGTCGAAATGCCCGGCAAGACCGGTACGGTCCTGCTTTCCTCCTATTAGAAAGCTGCCCGGTTACGGCCAGAGAGCCGAAATCCGGAGCAAAAACGTCCAGGCGAAGCAGATCCAGACATCGGCGCACGCTACGCGCCGATCAAATCTTGATCCAAATTTTCAACGGATCGTCGACAACCCAACCATGATCAACCCAGAACATGAGGAAACACCATGGCAGACCATGACAAGACTTTGCCCACGGGCGTCGTCGTAAGCGCCTACTACCGCGTCCATCCAGACGATCGCCAGACGTTCATCGACGCGGTCATCCCTGATATGACCGCCGCTGAAAAGATCAATGGTTGCCGGTTCTATGCCTTCGCGCAAGACCTCGTCGACCCTAACACCTTCCACCTGATCGAAGGTTACGAGAACGAGCAGGCTTATGAGGAGCACGAAAACTCCGAGACCTTCCTTAAGGCGCTCGCTCATGTCGTGAAGAATGTCCGCATTCTCGACCGGCAGGGCGTGCGCTACGCCGTTGGCAAGCTGCATATCGACGACCCTCGCGGCCGCGTCTCTGCCTGACGCGCCGCTCCCTGGAGGCGCAAGGTCATCTCAGGCCGTTTTCACGCCTCCAGGCTCCCGGAGTCTGGCCGGATCGCTTCTTGAAGGTTCGTATCAGATGCATCGCGTCGCTAAAACCGGTGGCCTCGGCAACGGCCTCAAGCGGGCTGTCGGAATTGAGGAGCAACCGTTGCACCATCTTCACCCTTTCGTCGAGCTGCCAGTGGTACGGTGACACCCCTGTCGAAGCCTTGAAAGCGCGCGCGAAATGCCACTGTGAGAGCCCGACCAAGGCAGCAAGTTCCTGCAACTCTACCTGTTCGGGCAAACGCGACAGCATGTATTCGGTCACCCGGTTAAGCTGCCAGGGTGCGAGCGTTCCCGAACGCGCATGCGTTTCCCTCGACTCAAACGCAATTGCGAATATCGCAGCGGTCAGGCTGTCGCCGTATAGCCGGTAGGTGTCATCCTCGGCAGGGATTTCCGCCAGCATCGTCACCAGCTTCCATATCCTGGGCTCGGTAAATTTCAGTCTAGGTGAACCACCCCGCGCGTAAGAAACATGGTGCTCGAACTTTTCAGAAAGTGCATCGAGGTCGAAGATGACTGTGGCGTCGTAGACGAACTTCACTTCGGAAGCGTATCCCCACAACGGCGTTCCTGCCGGAGCGAAGGCCATGTTTCTGGGCTTGTGTTCCACTGGACACGGTACATTCTTGCTGAGCCGAGGCTCTGTGATGCCACCGACCTCGTCGAGATTGATCGACAAGCGGGTCATGTCCTCGTAACCGAGAGGGTGAAGAATTTCGCCTTGCGAGTAATGCGCCTTCGTGATGTCTATACGGACGCTATTCCAGGACTGGGTTCGCGTGGTGATGCTGCGAATATTGTATGGCAGGCCGTGCAGTTCGGCTTCGCGCGTGTTCATCGCCGGTTACGCCTCCAGGTTCCGGGAGCCTCTCCAGTGCACTTCTTGAAAACACGACTGAGTTGCATTGGATCACAAAATCCCACGGCCTTCGCGATCGCGTCGAGAGGGGCGTCCGTGTGAAGCAGAAGTTTCTGTGCCGCATCCACCCGCTTTTTGAGCTGCCACTGGTAAGGCGACAGACCCGTGGAAGCCTTGAACGCCCGACAGAAATGCCATTGCGATATCCCGGCCAGCTCCGAAAGTTCTCGTAATTCGATCTGCTGCGGCAATTGATCCTGAATATAGCTGACGATCAGTGAGAGGGCATGATCCGAAAGCGGGGGCCGTGTCGCGGGCGGCTCATCGCCCTCGGTTGATAGAAGCGCGAACACGGCGGATGTCAGACTATCGCCCAGAAGCATCATCGATGGATCCTCGTGCTGGATGTCGACAAGCATCTTCACCAGAGCGTGGATCCGCTCGTCGGTGAACCTCATTCGCGGCCGCTCAAACATCTTGGCGTTGAAGTCGGCCTGGAACTTGTTCTCCAGCGTCTCCAGATCGAACAAAAGCAGCGCGTATCGGCTGTAGTGCAGCTCCTTGGTCGCGTGGCCCCAGAGAGGCATCCCTCGTGGCACGAGCGTCATATGGTTGGGTTTGTGATCCAAGAGGCAAGCCTGCTGCGGCTTCAGTCTCGGCTCGGTCACACCCCCGACCTCCTCAAGCGCCATGGCGATGCCGGTCTCCTCCGCGTTCAGCAGGGAATGGAGGACCTCGCCTTTCGTGTATTCGTGCACATCGACAATGGTGACGCCATTCCAGGACCGCGCCCTGCTGTCGATCCTTACGACGTTTTCGTGAAGATAGTTCGCGCCTTCGACACTCATTCCCTGCCCGTTCCCCTCCAGTTCCCGGCGCACAACCGGTTGGTGGACAACCTATCCACTCGCGCCAGCCCGTAAACGGTCCAATTCGGCAGGAGCGAAATTTGGAGCAAGAACGTGCAGCTTCAGCAAGAACGCGCATCGCTCGCGTGACCGGAGCGGAATAGTTTTCGACCGTTCAACGAAACTCGAACAGAAATGCCGACCGTGACCTCGACCAACCGATCCCTGCCCCTCACCCGACGAGACGCGCTTCTGACGGGCGCCGCTCTGGCCGCGACTCTGTCGCTGCCGGTCGCGCCGAGCCTCGGCGCAACGAAATCATCGAGCAATCCCACCAACGGAAATCATCCCATGACCGAAAGCCTCATCAAGACCAAGGACGGCGTCGACATCTTCTTCAAGGACTGGGGTCCGAAGGACGCGCAGCCAATCGTCTTCCATCATGGCTGGCCGCTGTCATCGGACGATTGGGACGCACAGATGCTGTTCTTCCTGGCCAATGGTTGCCGCGTCGTCGCCCATGACCGCCGTGGCCATGGCCGCTCGAGCCAGGTCGCCGAAGGCCATGACATGGATCACTACGCCGCCGACGCCTTTGCCGTTGTCGAGCACCTGAACCTCAGGAACGCAGTCCATATCGGACACTCCACCGGCGGCGGCGAAGTCGCGCGTTATGTCGCGAAATACGGCCAGCCGCACGGTCGCGTCGCCAAGGCCGTACTCGTCTCCGCCGTTCCGCCACTGATGGTCAAGACTGCTTCCAATCCCGGCGGCACGCCAATCGAGGTCTTCGACGGCTTCCGTTCGGCGCTGGCCGCCAACCGGGCTCAATTCTTCCTCGACGTCCCCACCGGACCGTTCTACGGCTTCAATCGCGATGGCGCTAAGCCCTTGCAAGGTATCATCCAGAACTGGTGGCGGCAGGGCATGATGGGCAGCGCCAAGGCGCACTACGAAGGTATCAAGGCTTTCTCGGAAACGGATCAGACGGACGACCTCAAGGCCATTACCGTTCCAACCCTCGTGATGCATGGCGATGACGACCAGGTCGTTCCGATCGCCGACGCCGGCGAACTCTCCGTCAAGCTCCTGAAGAACGGCACGCTGAAGGTCTACAAGGGATATTCGCACGGCATGCTGACCGTGAATGCCGATGTCCTCAACCCAGACCTGCTCGCCTTCGTGAAGGCCTGACAACAGGGGCGGACAGCGGGATATTATCCATCACGGTGGATGATGTCTCCACGCCATCAAGCTTCCCGGCCACTGCCCGCCCTTCTATCTTCTTCGCATCGGAAACATGGATGCGTCAGCCCAATCGGCCCGCCTGTCAAAGGCGGGGAGGCTTCTTGCATCCCTAAACATCGAGGTTCGAGCATGACGGCGACAAGTGAGCGTGCAACCTCCTCATGGCCCGCGGTGCTTTCAATCGCGGTGGGCACCTTCGTGCTGGTCACGAGCGAATTCCTTCCGATCGGACTGTTGTCGCATATCGCCAACCAGTTCGACATCCAGCCCGGGCAGGCAGGTCTGCTGGTCACCACGCCTGGCCTCATCGCGGCCATCGCGGCGCCCATCTGCACCGTTTCGGCAAAAAGGGTTGATCGCAGGCTTTTGTTGATCGGCTTCACGGTTCTTGTCCTGATCTCGAACCTGATCGTCGCCAGCGCTGCCCGTTTTGAAGTCACGATTCTCGGGCGCACCTTGCTCGGTATCAGCGTTGGCGGCTTCTGGACCTTCGCCGCGGCCGTCGGACGCAAGCTTGTCACGCATCGGGACGGCAATCGCGCGACGTCGATCATCATGGCCGGAATATCCATCGGAATCGTCGTCGGTGTACCTCTTGGATCGGCGCTCGGGAGCATTTTGGGCTGGCGCCTATCGTTCATCGCCGTCGCCGCATTGTGCCTGCTCGTCGCGGCAGCGCAGGCAACACTTCTGCCCAAGATCCTGATCGAGGCCGGGCAGTCCTGGCGAGGTTTGCGAGAAGCGGCTCGCAGCGCCAGCCTCACACTCGCCTTTACCGCGACCGCCCTGACTGCCGGTGGCCACTTTGCCGCCTACACCTACCTCGAGCCGCATCTGGTCAGCAACGCGCTGCTCGATCCGGCAAGGCTCGGCCTGTTCCTGGCGATCTATGGCGTCTTCGGTATCGTTGGCACCTTCGTCGGAGAGCGCCTGAGTGGTCAAAAGCCGGCAGCTGGCTTCATGTTGGTTGCCGCGGCGATGGCGGTGTCGATCATCCTGACCGCTCTTCTATCTTGGAACCCTTTCGCCGAGGCCGCCGCCGTTGCCATATGGGGAGCAGCCTTCGGGGCGGTTCCCGTCTGCGTGCAGATCTGGACCTATGCCTCCGATCCCGCAAGGTTCGAAAGCAGTTCTGCGATCACTGTCAGCGTCTTTCAGATCGCAGTCGCTGCCGGCTCATTTTTCGGCGGACTTGTCGCCGACGCGCAAGGGATTATCGCCGCCTTCCTGGCCGGCGCATGCCTGAACCTCCTGGCTGCGCTGCTGGTCGCCAGGAAGATGTCCCTCCCCAACATCGTCACAAAGGAGATCTGAAGTGATCTTTCGTCCTCTACTGCTCGCCATCGCCGCATTTGCCGCAAACGTTGCGATGGCTGATCTGGCTACCGCTCAATCCGCTACGGCAAGTACCGCCGCGCCGGCACCGAGCGATGCCGAGCTCGTTGCCTCGCTTCCAGGCTTTCGCAATGCCGATATCACCGTGAACGGCGTCAAACTTCACTACGTGATCGGCGGTCAGGGTTCGCCCGTGGTTCTGCTGCCGGGCTGGCCGGAGACGTGGTGGTCCTGGCACAAGATCATGCCTGAACTTGCCAGGGGCCACACGGTTATATCGCTCGACATTCGCGGCATGGGGCAATCCGACAAGCCGGCCGATGGCTATGAGAAGAAGATCCTCGCCAGCGATGTCCATGAACTCGTCAAGGCGCTTGGATATGGAAAGGCCGATGTGATCGGGCACGATATCGGCTCGATGGTCGCTTTTGCCTATGCGGCCAACTATCCCGAAGCCACCGGCAAGGTAGTGATGCTGGATGTTCCACATCCGGACGCCGAGCTCGCCAAGTGGCCGTTGCTTCCGACGGCCGGGACCTTCGGCGACAAGATCGACGAAAACCATGCTTACCCATGGTGGTTCGCCTTCCACCAGGTCAAAGGGCTGCCCGAGGACATCCTCGTGGGCCGTGAGGCGATCGAACAGAAGTGGTTCTTCCGCTACCTGACGAAGGACGAAAGCAAGATCGACGCCCGTGACCGTGCCGTTTACGCGACGGCCTATGCGAGCCGGGACGCAATCCGCGCCGGCAACGCTTGGTATCAGGCTTCCCGCAAGACATCGTCGATGACGGCAACTATGCAAAGCTCGAGATGCCGGTTCTGGCTCTGGGCGGCCCCGGTTACGTTTGGCTGAAAACGACCCTTGAGAGAAAGACGACCGATCTGAAGGCCTTCAAGATCGCCGATAGCGGCCACTTCATCGCCGAAGAGCAGCCGGAAGAGACCCTCAATTACATCGTCAACTTCCTCAAGTAAAATTTTCATTTCCAGGACACAGCCATGACAACTCAATCGACTGACCCTTCGCGTCGGCGCATGCTGCAGCTTGCTCTCGCCTTGCCCGCCGCCACCGCATTTGCTTCGCAGGCATCAGCCACGACATCCGCCTTAAGCATTCCGCCAGCGACGAAAGACGTCACACCCTTCAAAGTGTCCGTGCCTCGGTCCGCAATCGACGACCTGAGGCGCAGGCTGAAGAACACGCGCTGGCCGGAGAAGGAAACGGTTTCCGATTGGTCCCAGGGGGTGCCGCTTCACAAGACGAAAGCCCTGATTTCCTATTGGGCGGAGAAGTACGACTGGCGCAAATTCGAGAAGCGCATCAACGCCTATCCGCAGTTCCGCACCGAGATCGACGGGCTTGGCATCCATTTCATTCATGTGAAGTCGAAGCACGAGAACGCCCTGCCGATCATCCTGACCCACGGCTGGCCGGGCTCGGTCGTCGAGTTCCTGAAAGTGATTGAACCGCTCACCAATCCGACCGAGCACGGCGGCACGGCTGAGGACGCTTTCCACGTCGTCATTCCCTCACAGCCCGGCTTCGGCTTTTCCGACAAGCCGGCCTCGGAAGGATGGACCGTGGTGCGGACCGCCAATGCGTGGGCCACGCTGATGAAACGCCTCGGCTATGACAAGTGGGTGGCGCAAGGCGGAGACTGGGGTTCCGGCGTCACCCACGCCCTTGGCCATATCAGACCCGAAGGGCTTGTCGCCGCGCACGTGAACTGGCCGCTCGTCTTCCCGGAGAAATTCCCGGACAATCCGACGCCCGAGGAGAAGGCGGCGATGGATGCGGTCGCCCGGTTTGCCAGCGACCAGTTCGGCTATTTCAAGGAGCAGGCGACGCGGCCACAGACGATCGGCTACGCGCTTGCGGATTCTCCGGTCGGACAGGCGACCTGGATCTACGAGAAGTTTCAGGCCTGGACGGACAATCGCGGCGAACCGGAAGACGCCCTGACAGTCGACGAGATGCTCGATGATATCTCGCTCTACTGGTTTACGGACACGGCCGCCTCGTCCGCTCGCATCTACTGGGAAAACGCCCGCAACGGCGGCGGCTTCGACGCCGGTCGGATCGAACTGCCGATGGCCGCGACGATCTTTCCAAAGGAGATTTACCGGGCGCCGAAGGCATGGGCCGAAGCCCACTGGCCGAACCTCTTTTACTGGAACGAGGTCGACAAGGGCGGTCACTTCGCCGCCTTCGAGCAACCCAACCTCTTCGCGCAGGAAATGCGCAAGGCCTTCAAGTCCATCCGCTGATCCACCTCTAGCAAAGCCAAGGAAACAACATGCCTACCAACGAAGAAATCATCCGCGAACTCTACCGGACCGCCGAAGTGAAGGATGTGGCGGCATTCGTCGCCCTTTTTGCCGAGGGCGGCTATTTCTGGGACGTGTCGGCCGGCGCGAAATATTACGGCCCCGACATCGGCAAAACGGTCAACATCTACGCTACCGCCTTCCACGACATGCACCGCGAACTCGGAAACTTCTACGTGACCGACGACGTGGTCATCGTGGAACTGACCCTCAACGGCACCCATACAGGCCCCCTTGCGCTGGCAGCTGGAACGATTGCGGCGACGGGCAAGGAAATGCACGCACCATGCTGTGACGTCTTCCATCTGAAGGATGGCAAGGTGACGTCCTTCCATTGCTACACGGCCGCGACAATCATCTTCGGCCAGCTCGGGGTGCTCGGCAACCTCGGCGCGTCCCTCCAGCAAGCGTGACAGCGGCTACGGCCGATTTCGAACAGCCGCGGCGCATTCTGATCATCCATGCTGATGGATTGTATCTCCCTGCGCCGCCACTTCTGCGCAGGTCGCCCGCCGCCTAGATCAGGGCATGTGTTTGAACCCCAGAATGGAAATGACGATGAAAGATGTGAACCCTGACAGCCCCCGCGATATCGACCCTAGCCGCCGGCTGTTTCTTGGAGCTGCGGCAGCAGTTTCGGCCTTCATGGCGGTCGGCGAAGCGGCGGCGGCAATGCAGTCGACCGGCGGCATGGAGGTGCCCACTGCGACGAATGGCATCGATCCATTCAAGGTGAAAATCCCGGCTTCAGCAATTGAAGACCTTCGCGGCCGGCTTCGTGCCGCACGCCTGCCGGAAAGGGAAACCGTCGCCGACTGGTCGCAAGGCGCCCCTCTGAATTCGGTCGAGGCGCTTTTGAAGTACTGGCGCGACAGCTACGATATGCGTCGGCTGGAAAAGCGCCTGAATGCCTACCCGCAATTCCGGACCGAGATAGATGGCTTGGGCATTCACTTCATCCATGTGAAGTCAAAACATGCGAATGCACGGCCCCTGGTCCTGACGCATGGATGGCCTGGTTCCGTCATCGAATTCCTCAACGTGATCGGTCCGCTCACCGATCCGATCGCTCACGGCGGCAAGGCCGAGGACGCATTCCACGTCGTTATCCCCTCGCTGCCAGGCTACGGCTTTTCCGACAAACCGAAGGAGACCGGTTGGGGCCTACCGAGGATCGCGCGAGCATGGGCGCAGTTGATGCAGCGCCTGGGCTACACGCAATATTATGCCCAAGGTGGAGACTGGGGTGCTGGTGTCACCACATGGATGGCGAAGCAGCATGTTGCTGGACTGAAAGGTGTCCACCTCAACCTGCCCTTGCTGTTTCCGCCGCCGATTGAAGGCACTCCTGACGCGGAAGAGCAGGCATCGATTGCCCAACTGGTCGCTTTCGGGACCCATGGCTCCGGCTACGCTAAAATACAATCCACCCGCCCGCAGACGATCGGCTATGCGCTTGCGGATTCTCCGACCGGTCAAGCCGCCTGGATCTACGAGAAATTCGGAGAATGGACCGATGCGGACCATCACCCGGAGAAGGAGCTCGGCTACGACCAGATGTTGGATGACATCATACTCTACTGGCTGACGGACACCGCAGCGTCTTCGGCACGGCTCTACGCCGAAAGTTTCGATACCGATTTCAGCCCTCAAAAGCTCGATATCCCCGTTGCGGTCAGTGTATTCCCTGCCGAGCTCTACCGACCTCTAAAGATCTGGGGGAACCGTATGTACTCAAAGCTGACCTATTGGAACGAGGCCGCGCATGGCGGGCATTTCGCGGCTTTCGAACAGCCTGAGATCTTCACCGAAGAACTCCGCAAGGCCTTTGCGACCATGTGAGGCCTGAGCCGTCAGAGCACTGCAACGAGCCGTGTCGAGCGGGCGGCGCAAAAAAGTTTGCGCCGTTCCGGAATAGAACTGCAGATGGGGTGTCTACCTCGATGTAACAATAAGGAAGAAGCCGATGAACCTTTGGTCCTCCCGAAAGTCGATGGTCCTTGCGGCCACCGTTCTCGCAACTGCGGGCGCCTGCGCCGCCTTCGCCCATGATCCCTCGCAGCACGATCATTCGGCGATGCAGATGGATGACGCCGGTCCTGAGGCGGCCTACCTCGCGGAGAACGACGCGGCCATGAACAAGATGATGGCGGACATGGAGGTTGAGCCATCAGGCGATGTCGATCGCGACTTTGTGGCGATGATGACGCCCCATCACCAGGGCGCCATCGAGATGGCGCTCGCGGTTCTCAAATACGGCAAGAACGAACAGCTCAAGCGCATCGCGCAGGAGATCATCGTGGATCAGCAGCAGGAGATCGCAGCCATGAAGCTTGCGATCGGCGATCCGCTACCCCCATCCGAGGCGGCCCCAACCCAGGTCACCCCGGAGACTACCCCCACCGGATCCACGCCCAGCAAGACCATGCAGGGCATGGACCCCAACATGAAGATGTAAGCCAGAGGTCCTCCCAATGAATATTCGGACATCTTTCGCCGCCAGCTTGCTGGCGGGCAGCATGCTGTTGCCTTTTTCCGCCTTCGCGGGACAGGCGCCCTTCGCCGCGTCGGACCCGGAGATCCCCGTCAGCAGCAAGGACCGCGTCTACGCCGCCGAGCAGTTCTCCAACACCGTGTCGGTGACCGATCCCGCGACCAATAAGCTTCTCGGCGTCATCAAACTCGGCGATCCTCAGCCCGGCAACCTCTCGCCGCTCTACAAGGGCCAAGTGCTGGTCCACGGCATGGGCTTCTCGCCGGACGAGAAGACGATCGCCGTGGTCTCGATCGGCTCAAATTCCGTGACCTTCATCGACACCGCAACGAACACAGTGAAGCACACCACCTATGTCGGCCGCTCGCCGCACGAGGCATTCTATACGCCTGACGGCAAGGAAGTCTGGGTGACGGTCCGTGGCGAGGACTATATCTCCGTCATCGACGCCGCCACCTTCGAGGAGAAGACGCAGATCAAGGTGCCGGCAGGTCCCGGCATGCAGATCTTCTCTCCTGACGGCAAGTATGGCTATATCTGCTCGTCCTTTAATCCGGAGACCGTCGTCGTCACCGTCGCCGATCACCAGATCGTCGGCCACGTGAAGCAGGCGAGCCCCTTCTGCCCGAATATCGCGGCATCGCCGGATGGAAAACAGGTGTGGTTCACCCTGAAGGATATCGGCAAGACGCAGGTCTTCAATGCCCAGCCGCCGTTCGATCTGGTCCAGACGATCGATACCGGCCCGATCACCAATCACGTCAACCTCGTCACCAACAAGAACGGCAGTTTCGCCTATATCACGGTGGGCGGCCTCAACGAGGTGAAGGTCTTCCGCACCGACAACTTCGAACAGGTCTCGACGATCCCTGTTGGCAACCTCCCTCACGGGATCTGGCCCTCGGGCGACGGCGCGCGCGTTTATGTCGGCCTGGAAAACGCCGATGCGATGGCCGCGATCGACACGCTGACCAACAAAGTCATCGCAACGATCCCGATCGGCCAGGCGGCACAGGCCGTCAACTATGTACCGAATGCCGTTCCTGAAGGCGACGGCATGCAGAACCTGCAGCCGCTCGGCACGGCAGGCGTCGCCGCTCATCTGACGCTTTCGGCAAAGGGCGACAAGCAAAAGACGGCGCCGACGAGCGTTACGCTCTTCGATCAGGGGCTGACGCAGGTGCTGCAGGCATCCGTAACCGGCCTGGAACCGAAGACCATGTATGTGCTGGCGCTGTCAGACAAGGCGGATGGCAGCGGTTCGCTGCAGGGCTTGTCGAACTTCATGACGAACCCGGCCGGCTCGGCGATCGTCAATGCCGTTGGCCCGATCCGGCAGATCGTCGGATCCAAGCATAAGGATGAGCGTAGGTATATTGTCGTTGCCTCATCGGTCGACGGCAAGCCCGGCAAAGTCCTGCAGGTGCAGGCCGATTGATGTGAAAGATTGCCCGCAGCCTACTGCGGGCAATCTACCCGGGATCTCACAGAGACGACTTCCCAGCCAATCGTAATGGCAAAACGTCCACACTCAGCGATTGGACACTTGAACCGGGGCCATCGAATACCTTAAGTCAACGATGGATGGTCAGCTTGGTAGAAGCCACGGCTGAAGCGACGGTCTCGGCAGCTCGAGGCAACCCATCCGCGTGCTCAGGAAGTAGGTCAACATGACGTCGATGGCGTGGCGTAGTAGTAGAACAGTGCTGCGGGCTTCGACATTGGTCTCGGATTCGGGATGACCGCTATCTACGACGAGGCCGACTTTCTCACGAAGATCGTCAAGCTAGATAGCTGGACAGGATCTTGGAATGGCGTGACCATCGATGAGCGACGTGAGCGGCTGAGAGGACAAGTCCTTCACGAGCTTGTCCGGGAAGATGAAACCGGGCTCACCATTAATCTTGACGAAGTCGGCGGCTTTACCGAACCCCGGTTAAAGAGAGACCAGCCTTGCCCGATTGACCACCGCCCGAACCATATGGCCCTGATCCCGAAGGGTATGCGCTTGTGGGGCTACGGGGAGCTTGAATACTGCCACTATGCGGTATTGCGTTTCGACATTCCGACACTCATCAGAACGTTCGGCGACGAGTTCACCGCTCGGGCATTCGAGCGTCCACGCATTAGATTCATGGACAGTCGAATTCTGACACTCGTCCGTATGTTGCTCGAAATACGGACAGAAAAGACCTCAAACCTGCTTGGCGAAAGCCTAACTGCCGCGATTTTCGCGATCTTATCTGCGGGGGATGCAGAAGTGCGCGAGGCGGGCAAGCTCGCTCAATGGCAGGTGAAGCGAGTCACCGAGTATATGCGCGAACAATTACCCCGTCAGATAGAACTAAGCGAGCTAGCTGGAATTCTCAACCAGTCACAGTGGCACTTTTGTCGAGCCTTCAAGGCGTCGACCGGGCTTTCGCCCTACCAGTGGCAGCTCGAGCAAAGAATCAAATTTGCGAAGGAACTGCTTCTTGATACGGACATCCCGCTGGAAGCGGTCGCGGAGGCCACGGGATTCGTCGATGCGATGCATCTCAACCGGGCATTCAAGCGCCGGGCGGGAGAAACACCAGGTGCATGGCGCCGCTCTCAGAGGTAGCTCTCGGGCGGGTGATGTCAGGTTAAATTCTTGATCCGCGCTTTCGACATGACGCGTGGCTCAGGCAGTTGTGCCGGTCACGGCCTTCCAATGCGCGATCGCCCTGAGGCGATGCAAATGGATGGCAATAGCTGAGCGTTTTGAACGAGGCGGCAGAAGAGATTTCGGACCGCCGAAAAGACGCTGGTGAAGCGTTGCAGGGCGCCTGGCGAGCGAAACCGTTGCATCAGCCGTTCCCGTTGTCGCAGTGGCAAATGTGAATTTTCGGCGCGATTGTTCAGCCCCTTGTGTGATCGATGCTCGACCGCCGGCATGATCTGACGCCGTGCCGCGCCGTAGGAACGCAGCTTGTCGGTGACGATGCGCTTCGGCACCCGGCCCTGCTTCTTCATCAGCCGGATCAGCAGGCGTTTCGCCGCCTTGGTGTTTCGTCGCGACTGGACGATCTCGTCGAGCACGTAACCGTCCTGGTCGACGGCGCGCCAGAGCCAGTGTCTTTTCCCGCCGATCAACACAGCCACCTCATCCACACAGGCGAGCCGCGTCGGTTTGCCAACCAGGTTCCGTTTCTCGCCTATCTGGCGGAAAATGGTATCGACATCTTTGACAGGAACATTATCCGCCCGTTTGCCGAGGCCGGCATTTGGGGCGCCATCCGCCATCATGGCCTGGTTGGCAATGCAGTGATCGTATCCGACGATGCTGGGCAGTTTCGCGTCGGCAACCATGCGCTCTGCTGGGTCCATGCAGAACGCCTGCTGCACAAGCTGATGCCGTCGACGCCGCGCCAGGTCAAACATGTCGAGACGCTGCGTGAACTCATCTGGCTCTTTTACAAGCTGCTGAAAGACTATCAGCGAAGTCCAAGCCGGCGTGCAGCCCACGGTCTTCAGGTCCGGTTCGATCGGATATTCTCCATCCGCACCGGATATCGCGACCTCGATCAACTGCTGTCTCGGCTGAAGCGCCGCAAGGCCGAGCTGCTGCGAGTTCTCGAGCGGCCTGAAACGCCGCTGAATACGAACGCATCGGAAAGGGATCTTCGCGGGTTTGTCATCAAGCGGAAGATCTCGGGTGGGAAGGTCAGTCGCAATGGCCGACAGGCGCGCGACAGCATGCTCGGCCTGATGAAGACCTGCCAAAAGCTTGGTCTGTCGTTCTGGCACTATCTTGGCGATCGGTTGGGCATGGGTGACGACGATCATCCTATTCCGCCCCTCCCTTCCATGGTCGCAGCGCGCGGCTGACGCTTTTCCATTGCTCATTGTGCCGGCAGTGCCACCGGATCAGCCCCGCTTCCCCCGCTTGTTAGCGGGGCAAAATCGGTGGCAGAATTTTAGTGCCCGCTCATAAAAAGTGTGCATAAGCCGGCGCGTTGAATCCGGCTGGTCGGCGCAGGGATTCCTAAGACGGGGCAAATCATGATTCGCTCCGGGCATGGCAAAGAAGCGGCTCCCCTCACCCGAGCATGCCGACACGCTTTCACTGAATGCGTTGCGCAGTCTGGTGACGGGTTTGCTGGAACGGTCGCTGCAGGCGGAAGCCCGACTCGAGAAGCTCGAGGCCCACAACATCCAGCTGCGGGAGGAAAACGCCGCCCTCCGGCTCGATAACACCCGCTTGAAACTCGACAATCAGCTGCTGCGCGACGAGATCGCCCGGTTGAAGAACCTGCCGCCGCGCCCGCCGTTTCGTTCCTCCGGTATGGACAAGGCGACGGATGCCAAATCCGATAACAAAGCCCAGACAAAGAAGAAGCCGCGCGGTCCGAAGTTCGATATGAAACGGGTGAGCCGGCAGGAGATCCTGCGCATCAACGCCCCGGCCGGCTCACGCTTCAAGGGGTACAAAAGCATCTATGTTCGCGACCTGGTGCTCAAGGCGGAGCTCGTGCACTACCGTCGCGAATGTTGGATGACACCGGATGGAAAGACGGTACTGGCAGCCTTGCCGGCGGGGATCATCGGTGGCTATGGCCCCAATCTCAGGCGGCTGTGCCTGATGTTGCATGCACAAGGACAGGTAACGACCGCGCGTCTGACGACATTGCTCAATGACATTGGTCTCGACATCTCAAAACGCCAGATCGTACGGCTTCTGACCCGACAGCTGGATGGCTTTGTTGCCGAGGACGCGGCGGTGTTGCATGCCGGTCTAGTGTCGTCGTCTTATGTCACCGTCGACGACACTGGCGCCCGACATTCCCATAATCCATGTTACGCCACACACATCGGCGGCCCGAATTTTACTGTCTTTCGCACCACAAAATCGAAGTCCCGCCTGAATTTCCTGTCGCTATTGCGCGGCGGCTACCAGGATTATGTGCTGAACGATGCCGCGTTCGATTACCTGAAAGAACGCCGTGCGGATGCGGCCATTACTGCCGGACTTCGCGCACTTGAACCGCAGCGCTTCTGCAACCAGGTGCCATTCCTGGCGCATCTGGCCGACAAGGGTATCGACATCTTTGACAGCCAGGAGATTGGCACGCTTGCCGAGGCCGGCCTCTGGGGCGCCATCCGCCATCATGGCCTGGTCGGCAACATGGTGATCGTGTCCGACGACGCCGGCCAGTTCCGAGTCGGCAATCACGCCCTGTGCTGGGTGCATGGCGAGCGCCTGCTGCAGAAGCTGATGCCGGCGACCGCGAAGGAGGAACGGCTGCTCACCATGGTCCGCGATCTCGTCTGGCGCTTTACAAGGCGCTGAAAGCCTACAAGCAGAATCCTTCCCCTCAGTCCGCTCCCGCGTTTCGACGACGGTTCGACAGGATCTTTACCCTGCGCACCGGTTATGAGGCTCTCGACAAGTTGCTCGAACGGCTGCATCGACGAAAGAATGAGCTGCTGAAGGTCCTCGAACATCCCGATATTCCGTTGCACACCAACGCATCGGAGAATGACCTACGAACGTTTGTCACGAAGCGGAAGATCTCCGGCGGCACGATGAGCGAGGATGGTCGTGTTGCGCGCGATGTCATGCTTGGTTTGATGAAGACGTGCCAGAAGTTGGGGCTTTCCTTCTACCACTTCCTCGGTGACCGGCTCGGCATTGGCACCATAGGTAACCCAGTCCCGCCGCTGCCGGCGATCATTCTCGCTCGGGCCTAAAACACCGGAGCCGCCCGGCTCGGCTGCATTCAGCGACGTTGCCCAACGAACCGGCGGTGCCACCAAATATGCTCCACGTACCCCCCGCTTACCTAGCGATCCGCCAATTTCGGAAGAACTAAGACATTGACATTATGGTAAACGCGTCATTAATAAGAAGTAATATCGCCTATAATTTCCGCTACCTGCGACGGTCTTAAGTCGTGATTCTAACCATCGATAATGACCGGTTATCGATGGTAGATCGACAAAGCTCGCGAATCTCTCTTCTCAGTCGCCTGAATGAGCGGATTCCCCATAAATCCTGGCGTTTTACATGGAATAACGACATACGCCCCCAAGGGAGGAGACAGAGGTTACGAGTATCCGTGGCTGCAGATGAAACTCATGCCTGCGGCGCGAATCAACAGGTTCAGATGGCAATCCCCCACATCATCGCGTCTCGGCGAGCGCAACAAAGAGCGGCGGGCAACCGACCCTGCCTAGATCTGTTAGTCTGTGTTGTCAGCCGCGCCTTGCCAGCGACCGAGCAATATCGACGATGTCATCGCGCCCAGCGGTTGGGTCTTCTCTGTTCCAGGCAATGCCAAGCCCGATCCTAAAGTCGATCCCGCTTACCTTCTTCAGTTCGAAGCCGCGATTGGGAAGATCAAGCGTCCACTCCGGCGCAAAGCCGATGCCAAGCCCGGCAGAGACCAGCGACACCAGCGCATAGGTGTCATCGCAGCTGAAGGCAATGTTGGCGGTGAGGTCGTATTCGGCGAACTTCTCATTGAAGTATCGTTCGGTGAACGACAGGTTCTGCCGGTTAAAGGCGATGATCTTCTGAGTGCGCAGATCATCGATGCTGATCTCCTCCCTGGCAGCCAGCGGATTGGCATGGCCGACCGCCAGGTAGTAGCGCTCATGCGCAAGCGAGACGAAGCGCAAGGAGCCGATGTTTTCCACCGGCCGGATGAAGCCTAAATTGAGCTGGCCGGTCTCCAGGCCACGGATGATCTCGCCGGTATTGCCAGAGGCGATGTGGATGCGGACATCGGGATACTTGCGGGCGATCTTGGCAAGGAAGGTCGGCAGCATGCCCATGGTGGCCGGGTAGATGCTGCCGATCCTGATCTGGCGGATGCGACTGCCGCCGGCTGCCCGGGTCAGTTCGGTGGTCAGGTCGATGTCGCTTAAGATCCGCACACAGCGATCATAGAAGGTCTCCCCTGCCCTGGTCAGCTCCACCCTTCTGGTCGAGCGGATGAACAGCGGACAGCCAAGCTCCCTTTCCAGCGACATCACATGATTGCTTAAGGCCGGCTGGGCAATGCACATCCGGGCTGCCGCCCGGCCGAAGTGGAGCTCCTCGGCCACTGCTTTGAAATAGGATAGCTGACGCAATTCCATGAAAGCTGCTTCCCCCGAACATTTCTCGTCGCGATTACGAAACTGACGATACCCTATTTTGGGGTATTCGAAAATCGGTTTTATCGGAAGTGCCGGTGAAATTTCAACTGGCATTTGGCATTGTCCTCATTCGACCGCATACTTTACCGACGATTGATTGAACTTCTTGTTGAAGCGAGGAGAAGGGCCAACATTACTCAGGTGGAGCTCGGAAGACGTATCGGCCAGCGGCAGACCGTGATTTCCAAGATCGAGACTGAAGAAAGACGATTGGATACCGCAGAGTTTTTGCTTGTCAGCAAGGCGATCGGCGTGGACCCGTATGAACTAATGCATCGAGCGGAAATTGATTGCAGTTCATTGCCGTAAATGGACGTCGCCTGAAAGAAAACGGCTCTCGCCCTCCGATTTCAAAGAATTTCCCGATTGCGTTAGTTTCTTGGCCATACGCGCGACTGCTCTGCAACCGCGACAGCGGGGCCTTTTTCCGCACATTAGTAATTGCGTAAATACTAAATTAACCATGAACGCTTAACTTCCAGCACGTTGCTTTTGGAGCCAGGACCCCAGCCCCTCCGGAGCAACGGGTGTGCGGTTGGAGCTCATGGCGAATTTGCTTCGACCGCGCGCTCTCAATGCTAGACGCGCAACAATCCCGACGGCCCCGTGAAATATTGCGAAGAACCACTACGGTCTTGGTACGAGCGTACTATGGCTCTCACGCGAAACGCCGGAGCCGAGCCGCTTCTCCAATACTATGTCGAAGAGCCACGGTTGGCTTGGCGCATCCCCAGCGATAAGTGTTTACGCGCACGGCGGTCCGTATGCCGCACGGCGGCGTGGACCGCTCCTGGGATCGCTTCGCGGTCAGCAAGGTCGAATGAAATTTAAGCTGAGCGGTTGTCGGCCGAATTTGTCACCTTGACCGCGATCTGCGCGTCACGTTGTGAACCAGCTCACTGGTCGTCGCGAATTGGCCAAACAAAGCCGTGAGCCTTGCTTCTTCCTTGCCGTCCAAACGGTGCTGCAAGCAAAAATCCGCGATACTCCATACCCTCGTTGTCATGATTGGCTCGGCGACAGTCGAATCGATGTTTTGCATTTGAGTCCTCCCCACGTGGAGAGGCTATCGAAGCGCACATTAGCTTGCAATAAAATAAGATCCCCGGCCTCAAATTGTCGAAGAAAAGGCAGATTTGGAGAAGGACGACAACGCCGGAATTAACCGTGAGCCAACCCAGGACATGACCACCGCCCCCTGGGTCGACGACGTTCGGTCTTTGCTAAGGACGAACGGCCGCGACCGCGCGCTCAATGCTCGCGTTCCGAGACATCATCGAAATCGACCATGATGCCGTGACGCGACGCCACTTCCGTGGCCACCTCAAGGGCTTTCTGGATGAAAAGCAGAACGAGGTCATAGTCGGGGCTTTCGCGCGACGCAATCTCTTGCGCAACACGCAAGGTGAAGATCAATTCTTGCGCAATTGTCTCGGTCACAACACCGCCCCCCGGAAGCCGGGGCAATTCTAGACCTCGGTCGGACGTGCAACTATCCCAACGGTCCCGTGAACTGGTGCGAAAAACCACTACGGTCTTGGTACACACGTACCAAGCTTCTCACACGAAGCGCCGGAACCAAGCCGGTTGACCTACAGGCGGTGACGAAATTGCCATCAGGCAATCTCGCACAAAGGTTCGCCGCGGCAACCCTCTTTCACGTACACGTGGTCAACATCGGTTCGCCTGCGGTGATGCGCCGTTCACCCTCGTCAAACAGGTGGACTGCATCGTGGACCGGAGCAATCCGCAGTACCTCGTCGGGGGCTGCCCTGATCCTTTCACGAAAGACGCAACTGATCGTCTGGGTACCAAGGCGGGCTATCACCAACGTCTCCGAGCCCGTCGGTTCAACGACAACAGTTTTCACTTCGATGCCATTGGGGTCGAGCCTGATGTGCTCCGGGCGAATGCCGTAGGTAACGGCGCCGGACGGGCGTCGCTCGCTTGGCAGGACGAGCCCGTCCTCTGTCCGGAAGCCCTCGTTCGTCATGCTTCCCTTGATGAAGTTCATTGCTGGGGAACCGATGAAACCGGCGACGAAGAGGTTGTTCGGGCGATCGTAGAGCTCAAGCGGCGACCCCGACTGTTCAATCAACCCGTCCTTCATCACGACGATCTTGTCCGCCATCGTCATCGCCTCGATCTGATCGTGCGTGACATAAATAGTCGTGGTCTGCAGCCTCTGATGCAGCTCCTTGATCTCGGATCGCATCTGGACACGGAGCTTGGCGTCAAGGTTCGATAGAGGTTCGTCGAAAAGGAAGACGGCAGGATCGCGAACGATCGCGCGGCCCATCGCAACTCGCTGCCGCTGGCCGCCGGACAATTGCTTCGGATAGCGCTCGAGAAGGGCCTCAAGGCCCAGGATCTTGGCAGCGTTGCCGACACGCTGATCGATTTCCGTCTTCGGCATGCGCTTCAGCCGCAATGAGAAGCCCATGTTCCTCGCGACCGTCATATGCGGATAGAGGGCGTAATTCTGAAACACCATGGCAATGTCGCGATCTTTTGGCGCCAGCTCATTGACAATATGCTTGCCGATCTGGATCTCGCCCGAGCTGATATCTTCCAGACCGGCGATCATTCTGAGCAGGGTGGATTTGCCGCAGCCCGAGGGCCCGACGAGCACGACGAACTCACCATCGCGGATATCGACGGAAACGCCCTTGATGGCTTTGAAGGCGCCATAATCCTTGCGCGCGTTATTCACTCTGACATGGGCCATTTGCGTCCTCCCGGGGTCGCTCTCAAAGCTTGTTCAAAACGTTTCTGAGATAGGCGAGGCCAAGGCGTTCGCCCTCTTTTCGTGCTTCGAGATCCTTGCCCGGCCACCCGTAGGCGGCATCCTCGTGCTCGATCGAAAGGGTGCCGGTAAAGCCGTTGGTGCGGGCCTGGCGCAGAAACCGCGGCCAGTCGAGGAGGCCCTTGCCTGGCAGCTTGTACTGCCACCAACCCTTGCCGTGATAGCCGACGACCTGCTGCGTGGCCGCATCGATTGCGGTATCCTTGGCGTGGAGGATGGCGATGCGATCCCTGACTGCGTCCATCGCGGCGTAGGGGTCAATGCCAATGCGGATAAGGTGCGAAGGATCAAATTCGAGACCAAAGCGCCGGTCGGGTATCCGCTTGAAGAGCTCTTCCCAGCCCTTCGGCGTGGTTCCAATGAAGTTGTCCTTGGGGCCCGGCCAGTTCTCGATTGCGAAGATGAGACCGCTTGCTGCCGTCTTGCTGATCAGCCGATTGGCGAACTCGGCAAAACCATCATAGTTGGCTTCGTCATCAGCATTGTCGTCGCGTCCGGGAAAGATCACAAAGATCGGCACGCCCGCTTCGCCGATCGCCTCAGCAAAATCCTCCGTTCTGGCGCGAAGTTCGCTACGCTTGCCGCGATCGCTGTCGAGTTGATTGCCGAAGTAGGTGATAGAGGAGACGAAGAGATTGTGGTCGCGAGCGAGTTTTACGGCGGCCCGCACCCTCTCCGGCGTCTTGATATGGCCGCCGACATCAATTTCGATTGCGTCGAAACCGGCAGAGGCAGCGAACTCCACTACTTCCTCAAGCGGCCGATCGTTGAATGTCGACGTATAAAACCCAATCCTCATCAAAATCCTCCCAGTGGCATTGCCGGCTGCTTCAGTTGTTCAGGCGATCCATGAATTTGAGGGGCGAACGGGTGCGTTGAACGGCGTCGGCCGATGCCAGCATCAGGGCCGCCCCCATTGGCATCGCTGCCGCACCAAGCGCTGAGGCGTCCTCGCCGAGCGAGGCGCGATGCAGCGAAGGCAAAGTGATGTCTCCTGCCGTCAGATGATCGTGAACATAGCGTAGCAACTCGTCGATCATGCGGATCGGAAGTCGGCCCCCTATAATGATGGCGTCGGGGTCGACGATCATGCCGATATGCTTGACCGCAATGGCAAGATGCGCACTCATTTCCTTAAGCCACCTCGAAACAAGCGCCCTGCCATGCGCGTCGAGTGCAAGAAGGTCCTGGGGTACGCTCGCACGGATGCCGTGCTCCGCCAGGAATTTGTAGAGGAAGAAGAGCGTCACCTTTTCGCCAAGCAGATCGACCTTCTGTGCGGTCTTGTCCCGGTCATTGGCAATCGGCAGCCAACCGATTTCGCCGCTCAGAGCCATGGCGCCGCGATGGCCGCTGCCATCGAGCACGAGGCCTCCGCCCAGGCAGGCATTGATGGCGATATAAAAGAAACTGCGGCTTTCCGCTCCAAGGCCGTAGTCAAGCTCGGCAAGGGCTGCGGCATTCGTCTCATTTTCGATGAAGACCGGATGCTGTGTCAGATTTTCAAGTGCCGCGCGTACGTCGAACTCCATCCAGTCGGAGTAGTCGTCAGGCATGCCGAGAAACGAGATTTCGCCGAGCCAATCTGGCATCGCAAGGCCAATTCCGGCCAGATGTGCGTCGTCGATCAGGCGGCTTCGCTGGAAATGCGATATCGCATCGGCCGTCAGCTGCATGAATTCGGCCGGGCGCACGTAGCGTTTCTCGTGGTGGACGCGTGCGCGCACGTTGCCGACGGCATCAACAGCGAGGATCGTCAGGTGATCGCGGTCGATGTTGATGCCGATCGCGAAGAAGGCGTCGGGATTGATCTCGAGCTCTATTGCCGGCTGGCCCCTCAGCCCATGCCGGCGGCGAGCCTCAATGATCAGTCCCTCGTCAAGCAAGCGATCAACGATCCGGGCGATCGCCGGCTTGGTAAAACCGGTCTGCCTGGCGATCTCGGCTCGTGAAATCGGTGCCTGCCGGTGGATACAGCGCAGCACAACGGCTCTGTTGTGCTCGCCCGCATCCTCAACATTGGCCCCCGTCAGGTCGGGGGACAATCGGGTGCCGGTTATCTGGTTCATGAATCGGAATCCTTGATCAGCCACGGAAACGCAAACCGTCCCTACCCCTTTACCGCGCCGCTGGTCATGGCACCGAGGATCAGCCGCTGGAGCGACAGGAACGCCACGATCGCGGGCACGACGGAGATCAGGCAGGCGGCCGCAAGCAGCTGGATGGACGAGTCGGTTTGCATGCCACGGAAGTTAAAGATTCCAACGCCGATCGGCATCAGATTGTTTTGTGTGAGCAGAAGAAAGGGCACGAGAAACTGCGACCAGCCTGCAATCACGGTGATGATGAAGACGGAAGCGATACCAGGCGCTGACAGCGGCAGGACGATCCGCCAGAAAACCGAAAAGCGGTTGCATCCGTCGATCATGGCCGCTTCGTCAAGACTGCGGGGGATCCCGTCGACCGTGCTTTTCAACAGCCAGGTCGCGAGTGGCACGCCAAGAGCAATGTAGACCATCGTCACCGCAAAATGTGTGTCGAGCAGACCGAGACGGTTCATGTAGCGATAGAGCGGCACCATGATGACCAGCGGCGAGATCATCTGGAAGAGCAAAAGACCCATCATCGACAGCCCCTTGCCGCGGAACTGGAACCGCGAGAAGGCGTAAGCGGCCGGCAAGGCGACGATCAGGACGCCGAGACCGCTCAGCGCGGCAAGCTTCAGCCCGTTCCAGAGATAAAGCGGGAAGTAGCTGTTATTGAGCACTGTTGCGAAATTGTCGATGGTGGGGTTGTGCGGGATATAGCGTGCCACGCCGCGATAGATTTCGCGTTTGTCACGCAAGGCCATCGACAGGAGATAGCTGAGGGGGCCGGCGAAGAAGATGAACATCGCCAACATGAAGAGGTAGCTCAGGAAATCGCCGGAGCGCGTGCCGGTGCGCCTGCTCATTGCTGTTCCTCCTTGGGCAGGAACGATGCGTAAACGAAGGCAAGTCCGAGGCTGATGATCAGCATCAGAACTGAGAGCACACTTCCGCCGGAGAGATCGTAATTGCGGAAGACGATATTGAACACGTAAAGCGAGATGACCTCGGTCGCGCGCCCGGGGCCACCGCCCGTCAGCGTGATGATCGCATCGAAGGTATTGAGCGTCATGATCGTGATCAGGATCATATTGACGAGCATGGCTGCGCGCAGCTGGGGGATGGTGATGAAGAAGAACTGCTGCGAGCCTGTTGCGCCGTCGACATCAGCCGCTTCGTAGAGCGAGGGGTCGATCGATTTGAGCGCGGCGTACATGACCACCATCGAGAAGGCAGTGCCGCGCCAGATGTTGGCAATCAGCGCCGACCACGGGGCGATTGCCGGATCGGAAAGCCAGGCGACGACGGGCAGGTGCATGAGCCGCAGGATGCTGTTTAGCGCCCCGTATGGAGCCTCGGAAAACAGCATCTGCCAGATGATGCCGCCGGCAATCCCCGGAACGACCCAGGCAACGAGCGCTGTCGTGCGCAGGATGGTCGTGCCGAACAGGCCACGCTTCTCGCCGCGAACGACGACGACGGCCACGGCAAGACCCAGTATCTGCTGACCGATGACGCTGCCACCGACAAAAATTACGGTTGCCCACAGGATGTCGGGCAGCTGCGGCGATCTCAGCGTGTTTGATATCGTGCTCAGCGTATAGACGGGATTGTCGCCGATCAGTGTTGCATTGGTGAACGACAGGCGGAAAACGTCGATCACCGGGTAGAGATAGAAGATGCCGATGACGACGATCACGGGCATGATCCAGGGCAAGGGTGCCCCGGCAAAACGGCGCATGAACGGTCTGCTGTGAGGCGCGCTGGCAGCCTCGATGGCAATTGGGCTCATTGGGCTTCTCTGTCCGGGTTTGACACGAACGGCGACGCCCGTCATGGGCGCCGCCGCGATCTCATTCGCTAGAGACGCTTGTAAGCCTCCATCGTCGCGTTGAACGCGCCATCCAGAGCCTCTTCCGGCTTCTTGGTACCAGACAGCACATCGCCCATCATGATCTGGATCTGGTTGGAGATTTCCGGATAGATCGGGGCGCCTGGACGGGCCTGACCATCGACAAGAGCGCCGGCAAAGGTCTTGTTGGCTTCGGTGGCGAAGACATCATACTTGTCGAAGAGCGACTTGCGCGTCGGCAACTGCTGCTGCAGCGCATTGGCTGGTCCCATGTAGACTTCGCGAGCAAGGTTGGCGCACATCTCCACCTTGTCCTTGTCCTTGCTGAACGAGGCGATTGTCCATCCGCCCGTTCCTGTGGAGCGCTGATCGGCGGTTGGGCCGGGAATCGGCGAGAAGGTCCAGTTCTTGAACTCGTCTTCGTCGAGCGTGACCTTCAACTGGGCATATTGCCAGTTGCCACCGATGAAGAGAGCGGTGGTTCCGGCCGCCGCCGCGGCGTTGAGGTCGTCATAGTTGCCGATGGTTGTCACGCGCTTCGGCGCTGCACCGGAATCAACGAGGTCCTTGTAATAGGTCAGGGCCTTCAGGAATTTCTCCTTGTTTTCACCCTCACCGAAGATCGGCTTACCGGAATCGTCGACGAGCTTGCCGCCGAGGGCCCAGTAGTTTGCCAGCCAGTCGAATGTGGACCCCTCGTAGCGACCGGCATTGAAGAGGATTCCTTCCATGCCCTGTTTTACAGAAGAGAGCCCGGCCTTCTTCAGGTCATCCCAGGTCTGGGGCGCATCCGCAACGATCGACTTGTTGCGGTAGAGCACGCGAAGGTCCGTATCCCACCACCATGCACGGATCGTCTGGTCCTTGTCAGTAATGCCGTTGCGGATGAAGGGGAAAAGGTCGTTGATCTCGTCCTTCGAGAAATAGGGCGTGAAGTCGGCGAGGACGTGGTTGACCATAAACTGGGAGAGCACGAAGGAGTCGACCGCAGCGCAATCCGGAGCATTTCCGGCCTTGGCCTGCTCGAGCATCTTGGCCTGTTCGGTACCGATGTCAGCCGACATGAACTGCATCTGCAGCTTCCAGTCGGGATGCTTCTTGATGAAGTCGACGAAGAGTTTCTGATACCCTTCGGCAATAGCCGGATCGGCGTTGTTGGGACTATCGTTCGTGAGCCGTACGACGAGAGTTTTCGGTGCGTCGGCAGCGCCGATCCGGTCCTTTGTCGCGAGCTCCTGGGCAAATGCGGCAGGCACTGAAAATAACATTGTGCTCAGCGCTAGTGCGCTGATGAACGCTCTCTTCATGATGGGTCTCCTCCCCATTTAAACGGATACAGCCTGGTGGTCGGTTGACCTCTCCTCATTTCCATGCTGCATTAATTAGATTAAGTTACTTTGATTTGATGTCAAGCCGCAGCTTGGGAGGATTGAGATGCCGGCGACATTCAACACAAGTTAGCGGCTCGCGACCGCACTTCCCGATCACACAAGAATTGAGCCATTTCGGGCACCCGCAATGGCGTGGTGAGGCTTTGCCTCGGCTATGGCCAAATGTGACTTCCATGGAGGAAAAGATGCGCTTACTCATTCTCGGCACCGGTGGGATGGCAAACCAGCATGCTCTAAATTTCAAGGCGATCGACGGCGTTAGCGTCGTGGGCGGGGTGGACGTCGTGCCAGAACGGCTCTCGGTCTTTTGTTCGGAGCACAGCATCCCCAACCATTTCAGCTCATTGGAGGAAGCCCTTGCCTGGGGCGAGTTTGATGCCGTCGCCAACGTCACGCCCGACCGTATCCACCACCCGACAACGCTTCAGGCCATTGCAGCGGGCAAACATGTCTTTTGCGAAAAACCGCTGGCGACCGATGCCATCAAGGCGATGGAGATGACGGATGCCATCGAAAAAGCGGGCAAGGTCGGCATGGTCAACTTCACCTATCGCAATTCGCCCGCCCTGCAGAAGGGCCGCCAGATGGTGCTGGCCGGTGAGATCGGCGAGGTCAGGCATGTCGAGGCATCACATCTGCAGAGCTGGCTTGTCGGGCGCCATTGGGGCGACTGGAAAACCGAGAGCAAATGGCTTTGGCGTCTCAGCAAGAAGCATGGGTCGAACGGCGCGCTCGGCGATATCGGCATCCATATTGTCGATTTTGCCTCCTACGGCTCGGGACTGGATGTCGCCCATGTCTTCGCGCGGCTGAAAACCTTCAGCAAGGCGCCGGGCGACAAGATCGGCGAATATGATCTCGATGCGAATGACAGCTTCACGATGAATGTCGACTTCACGACAGGGGCGATCGGCACCATCCAGGCGACACGAACTGCCGCCGGCCAGATGGATCAGCTGCGTCTCAGGGTCTATGGCGAGACGGGGTCGATCGAGATGATCTATGACACCGGAAAATCAACGCTGCGCGCTTGCCTCAAGGAAGACGTTCACACCGCGACATGGCGTGACGTTCCCTTCGAGCCGGTGGAGACCAACTACCAGCGGTTCGTGCAGGCCGTCCGGGCAGGCAAGACACAGGAACCTTCGTTCCGCCGCGCGGCAAATATCCAAAAGGTGCTCGATAAGGCGCTTGCCTCCGACATCAGCCACGCAGACGAGGCATTGGCCTGAGCCGGCACGCCGGTGTCAGGCGGAAACGGGCGGCAGCAAGGTGTTGAGGAAAGGTAGCAGTGCCGCCCCCAACGCAACGCCGCCGCCACTGAAGCTTGCGGGTTTCATCGGCGAAATCCATGGCGTCAGGAAGGGCCTTTTGGATGTGTCACGGCGTTCGACGGAGAGCTGGTGAATCAGCGCCTCGATGGCGCCTCGCGGAAGGTCGCCGCCGATCATGATGGTGCTCGGCGCGATGAAGCCTGCAATCGCAATGATCGGGTCGAGCAGGTGGCTTGCGGCGTCGCGGATCCACTGGGTCAACTGAGGGGAAGACGCCTCCTCGCCCGCGATAAGGCACTTGAACTCGTCATCACTGACGAGGGCGCGCAGGGCGCCGAAGCCGACCACTGTGTTCAGCTGGACATTGTCGGGGCCGGTCAGCATCTCGCCGATGCTGCCTGCGCGTCCATGCATGCCTGAATAAGGAACGCCGCGAACGAGGAACCCGGCCTGCACATCTTCGTCGATGATGATCATCGACAGTCCACCTTCGGGGGCAGGCGCGCCAATGGTGCGCTCGGCAAGGAGGCTTGCCGTGCACTCATTTTCCACATGGCTGCGAACAACGATCGATGCCGCGTCAAGCTCATCGCTTTCTTGCGAAGTCCAATCATTTGACCCTATCCCCATGCCGATGATCGGCAGGCCGGCATGCCGACCCATCATGGTCTGCGTGGCTGAAAGGATCGACGGGACTCTTGCTGTCGGCACGAGCGGAAAATATTGGCGGTCACGGACCTGGCCGCTGAGATCGATAAGGACAGCTTCGCCTCTGCTTTGGCGGACCCTCACGCCGATTGAAAATGCGCCGTCCGGGCGTAACGCAAATTCGGTGGCGGTTGCACCGCTACCTGCGCCGCTTCGCCGGTGCGATGTCACCAGACCCTCGTCGCCGAGGCGGCGCAGAATATTGGTGATACCCGGGCCTGTGAGCCCGGAGTGCTGGCCGAGCTCCATGCGGGTCAATGGACCGTGCCGGCGGATTGCCTCAAGGATGACGCGGATATTTCTGTCTGCGATTTCTCCCGACCGCAAACCAATTGTTTTTCCCCGCGAAACGGCCGATTCATCTGGTTGGCGTCGTCGCGGCCCAGAACGAAGATACCGCATAACTGTCTTCCCCAAGCACCTGAATGCTTGTGTATCACAAGGAAAACTCTCGCAACTTATTTCTTGTACGCTTGACGCGAAAACAAAGTTACTTAATCTAAGCGCTGCAACGCGCCTCGGTTGGAGGAGACGGGACGCGGATGCCAGCGGCCCAATCGCGCGACCACGTGTTCTCCCCGCCCACCGTTGCTTCTTTTCCGATAGGACCCGCCATGTCTCTCACGATTGCCCAACGCCTTGATCGTCTGAAGGTCCGCACAGCCGAGCTCGCCCACTGGCGCGACAGGCAAAGCGTCCTGATCGACGGCTGGACCTTTGAGGGCGAGCCGATTGCCCATCATCAGGATTGGCCACACCGCAAGGGGACGGTTCATTTCGCGACATCGGTGAGCGCGCCGCGCGACTGGCCAATTGATGACATTCGCCTGCAGCTCGATCTCGGTGGTGAGAGCTTGATCACGTTGCATTATTCTGGCGGCCAGACCGAGACATTCGGGCTCGATCCCTATCATCAGGAGTTCCCGATCAAAGGCAGGGAGTTTTCGATTACCACGGAGAGCGTCGCGCGCTTTCCCTTTGGAGAGCCGAACCGGGCACCGCGGCTCAATAAGGCGCGGCTGATCTGGCTGGATGAACCGGTCCACAAGCTTCACCTTCTATTGCGGCAAATCGGCGAGGCGGCAGACGCACTCGAAACCCACGAGGTGGTGCCGCACATGATTGATGCGGCCGAACAGGCGCTTGGCAGCCTCGACTGGCCTTCGGACACATCATCCTACATTTCGCGCACATCCGATGCGGTCATGCAGCAGAAGATCTGGGAACTGCCGGAGCTTCAGGTAAATCCGGCCGGTTTGAGTGAGGCTCAGAGCGCTTTGGCAACTACGGCTTTCGAAGCGCTGATTGTCCGACTGAAGGAGCTTCAGACACGTTTTCCGCCGAACGGCGAATTGCTACTGACCGGCCATGCTCATATAGACCTCGCCTGGCTTTGGCCCTACGGCGAGACGCGTCGGAAGATGCGACGCACTTTCAATACCGCGCTTTCGCTGATGGAGCGGTCGGACGACTTCCGGTTCAATCAATCGACTGCTCACTATTACGCGCAGATGGAGGAAGATGATCCCGAGCTTCTCGAGCGCATCAAGAAGAAGGTCGCCGAGGGCAAGTGGGAAACTGTTGGCGGCATGTGGGTCGAACCCGACACCAACATGCCAACCGGCGAAAGCCTTGCACGGCAGGTGCTTTACGGGCAGCGCTATTTCGAGAAGCAATTCGGCTTGCGCCACACTGTCTGCTGGCTGCCGGATTGCTTCGGCTTTTCGGGGGCATTGCCACAGATCTTGCGGCTCGGAGGTATCGACAGCTTCTTCACGATCAAGGTGAACTGGAGCGAGACCAATCATATTCCGTCTGATCTTTTCTGGTGGAAGGGGCTGGATGGAAGCAAGGTACTGACCCATACCTTCGACAACCCCATGCAGGGCTATAATGGTTTTGTGCAGCCGGATTGCTTCGTGCCGACGTGGAAGAATTTCCGCGGCAAGACGCAGCACGACACGTCTCTGCTGGCGGTCGGCTACGGCGATGGCGGTGGCGGTGTAACCCCGGAGATGGTCGAACGCGAAGTGCAACTGCGTGACTTCCCTGCAATCCCCACGGCACGCTGGGGCACGGTGAAGGGCTATTACGAAATGGCGCACCGCGTTGCGGCAAGTAAGGACCTTCCGGTCTGGGATGGGGAAATCTACCTCGAGCTCCACCGCGCCACGCTGACATCGCAAAGCGGCGTCAAGTGCAAGCACCGCCAAGCAGAACGGGCGCTCATAACAGCAGAGACGCTCGCCTCACTCGCTCATCTACTGGGCGCCGACAGACCCCAAAGCCTCGAAGCGGATTGGCGCGTCGTCCTGAAGAACGAGTTTCATGACATCCTGCCAGGCTCGAGCATACGCGAGGTCTATATCGATGCCGAACAGGAGCTCGACGGGGTTATACACAATGCCAGGGTGGAGCAGGCCAAGGCTCTCAAGTCGCTGGCGGCCAATCTTCCGTCAGGTGGAGTGTCGGACGCGTTGATTGCGGTTAACCCGTCACTTGCACCGCGGCCACTTGCTGCAAAGCTCTCCGACGGAACGGTTCTGTCATGCGCCGATCAAGTCGCGCCTCTTTCCGTCGCAGTTTTTGATCGCAAGACACTCGGGCCCGCAGGCAGTTTGAAAGCCACCGCGCACAGTCTCGAAAACGAGTATCTGTCGGTCGTCATCGGCAAGGATGGAGCCGTTTCAAGCCTCGTCCACAAGGCATCGGGAAGGGAAGCGATAGATGGCACGGCAAATCAGCTATGGGTCTATCCGGCCGACAAGCCCCGCAATTGGGATGCCTGGGACGTTGACGCCGACTATGCCGAAAAGGCTGTCCGCCTCGACAAGCCTGAGAGCATTACGCTTGTCGAACAGGGACCGCACCGTGCCGCGATCCGTGTCGCCTACCGGTACCGAAACTCAACGGTCACTCAGCTCTATGTGCTGACAGCCAATGCGCGCCGGCTTGACGTCGAGATGACGATCGACTGGCATGACCGGCGTACGCTTTTGAGAACGCTGAACCCGGTCGCTGTGCGCTCGCGCACCGCCAACTTCGAATGCGCTTACGGCGTCGTCGAGAGGCAAACGCATACGAACACGTCTTGGGAACAGGCGATGTTCGAGGCTGCCGCGCATCGTTTTGTCGATCTGAGCGAACCGGGCTTTGGCGTCGCTTTGCTCAACAACGCCAAATACGGACACAGCGCGCGCGGCAATGTCATCGGCATGAGCCTGGTGCGCTCACCGATCTATCCCGATCCACTTGCCGACGAAGGCGAACAGAGCTTCACCTATGCACTGATGCCGCATGAGGGCGCATGGCATGAAGGAGGCGTTTTGCAAGAGGCGATCGATCTCAATCAGCCACTCGTTACCATCGAGGCAAGCGGTCTCTCGGCGGGCACATTATCGCCTCTCGGCGTGGAGGGCATTCCGGTCGCCCTCTCGGGATTGAAGCCGACCGAGGAGGGAAAGGGTCTGATCCTGCGGATTTATGAACCCGCAGGCCGCCGCGGGCGCCTGTCACTGACATTGCCGTCGGGATGGCAGGCTTCAGGAGCGTTGAACATCCTTGAAGAGCCGATTGAACGTGTTGGACCTGCAGATATCATGCCCTTTGAAATCCGGACCTGGCGGTTGCAGCCACGCTAGCAGCAGCCGGGTCAGGGTCGGCGATGTCATGTCTGGCTTTGTTTATATGGGCCCCGCCTGATTGCAGCGGTCGCAGAATATCGACCGATGTCGGTTCCAATCACGGTGATCTCTTCAATGGAGGCTCTGCCCATGCGGTATCCAATTCGTGCCCGTAGCCGCGACGTTGTGTATTTTGCCTCCTTGAATGGAGCCGAGGTATGTCATATATTTTGTACGGAAAATGTGACATCGAATATGGCAGTAAGATGATGGGACAGGCTCTCAAGCAACCCGCTCAAAATGAACCCTTAATTCTGTCCTACATGGACAGGTCCGGCAAGATCGGCATTGCGCAGGTTGCGGACGGGTTTGGGATGTCCAGAGGCCAGCTTGCCGAAACAGCCGGATTATCACGCGAGACGCTCTACAGAGCAGAGCGAAGCGGAGCAGCAAAAGCCCAGGGGCGCCTACGAGAAATGCTTGAAATCATCAGCCGGGTCAGCGACTGGGCAGGTGGCAAAGAACAAGCCATGGCATGGTACCGTGCTCAGCCGCTTCCGGCGTTTGGCGGAAGAACAGCAGAAGCGCTCGTCAAGGACGGCAAGGCCGGGGCGGTCAGGGACTATCTCGATCACATGGCGGTTGGTGGCTTTGCGTGAGGTTTACCTCAACCTGCTACCGAGCCCATGATCCCCGCTGGTCTTTCAAACCGACGTCCGGTGACGGTGCGGCGATCCGTGGCGCTCGCTTCAATCCCCGAGGCGTACCGGCGCTCTATCTCGGATTGAGCATCTTAACGGCCATAAAAGAGGCCAACCAGGGTTTCGCTCACCGTATCGACCCCTGTGTATTGTGCTCTTATGAAATCGACTGCGAGGATATAGCCGATCTCTCCGCCGATGAGGGCCGGAGGGAATTCTCGGTGACGCTGGAGGACATGAGCTGCGCCTGGGCGACAGCGCTTGCGAACGGCAACCGGCCGTCCTCTTGGTCAATCTACGACCGGCTTACGGCCAGGGGTATTGCCGGCGTAGTTGTTCCGAGTTTTGCGCCCGGCACGGATCCGACAGACCGCAATCTCGTGCTCTGGGACTGGGGACCGAACTTGCCCCATCGGGTAGAGGTTTTCGACCCAAGCGGGCGGCTGCCAAGAGACCAACTGTCTTGGCTCTGATGGCGACCCTGATGCTTACCTGTCCCTGTCCTGCACCAAAGCCTCGTCGCAACATGCCAAGGGGTCAGACGTCACCGGACTTGTAAGCGCCTGGCTGCCATTGCCACACTTATCACCATTGCAATTACAAATCGGTCTTGGTGCGAGTAATGCGAAGCGGGAGCGACGCGGATTGGCTCATTGGCCTTGCAAGGCGGGCGTCTCACCGATACTTCGACTAACGAGCGCGTACGCACAACTCAACGCGCAGCGGCACTTTCCCAGATAAATCTGAAGGATCTCTAAAGAAAGCTCATGGAAACCGAAACAGTTACGATCGAAAGCCGGAATGACTTCGCGCAATGGGCAATCGAGCGGGCACGAGCAATCGTCGCCGAGCAAGGTGGAAACTTGGCGATTGCAGCACGCGATATGGATGAACCGGCAATCGCTGCGACCGGAAACGCACTCGGAGCCGCCATTGCAGAGGCTCTCCTTGAAGTCTTCGACGTTCTGGTGCCAAACGACGACGAATAGGCTGAGCTGCAGGCCCGTCCTTTGCCCACCTAAAGGCTGAGCCATCCTCTTCGAACGGATGCGCCAAACTTTCCCGTCAAAGTGGTATTATGCTATGTACTCTAGCTCTTCTGTGAGCAGGGTTTATCGGCACCAAGGCCCGACAGACCCCGGTTGGCCCTTGTCCGCCTCTGTCGACAGCCAGGCCGCGACATTTGCCGCGGCCTCGGCATTCCGGATAGCAGGCCGTCAACTCATGAGCGAGCAGCACCTTTAAACGCACCGAAGATCACGTGATGGCCAGCGGCGCGGCGGTAAAGTTAGCTGCCTTTGGCGACGGCTCTACTGTGCGGTGGCGTTCCAAAGACCATTCACCATCTTGCGGAGCAGGAGGGACTCGGCCCAGCGGTCGGTCGTGTCGTTACCATCCCTTCCGGTTATCGCGTAAGGCTTCGGTCCCAGCTCACAGGTAAAGACCAGTTTGGCGTCTTCCGAAGCGCGCGCACGCCACGCGCGAAAACCGTACTCCCACCAACCCAGGAAGAGATCGACCCACGGACGATGGTGCGAGAAGGAGATCTCGATCTGCACCTGTTCACGCGAGGCGACACGGCCGTGGAAGGCGTGAGCATTGGCAAGTATGCGCCGGATGGATGCATCGTCTTCCTTCGTAACCGGAAAGGCGAACTCGCGAGCGACGAGGAAGTGCGAGAGGTCGGCAAGGAGTGGCAGATCCGGTCGCCGATCGAGAAGGTCGAGCGTGAAGTACAAGTCCGTCGTCATCCGATCGCGATGGGTTTCGATGAAAACGGGAATCCCGGCGTCCTGCGCAAGCCGCATCCAGCCGTCGAGGAGCGGTAGGCAATCGTCCACTCTTCTCAGGCGCACGTCGGGCTGCAAATTGATATGAGTGACCGGAAATTCTGCCGCGAGCTCCAGCGACAGGCGCAAGTCCTCCACGGAACGCGGAAAGCACACGCCTTCGATCTTCAGCCCCCTGCCCCGGATCGCCTCATTGAGGCCGACAACATCCGATCGCTTCGTATAGTGGGCGCTGATGCCGTCGAAGCCCGCTTCCGCAATCATCTCGATGTTCTCTTCGAGGCTGCGCTCGTGGCCGTCGGTATGGCGGCGCTCCATGGCCCAGAGCGACTGAAAGAACAACAACTCCTGCATCACGCAGCCCGCGCAGTTTTGAGAAGGGCCTTCAGATTGACCGCCGGGTCTTCCAAATCAGCAGCATCTGGATTGACACCCGCCATGATCAGTAGCTCCGCCAGCTTGATTTCCTTGGCAAGGCTGTTTCCGGTGCCAAGTCCTGCGGCAGCAACGAGGCGGCCGTCTTCGAGATAGAATTCAAGCACACCCGCGTCAAGCGAGCGGAGGACGATCTGATGCCGCGGCTGCGGCACGCCAGCGACCTGCAGGCCGAGATCATACTGATCCGACCAGAACCAGGGCATCGCAGCAAAGGTCTCGTTCGCACCGCACATATTGCGGGCGGCAGTCTCGGCCTGGTTGCGCGCGTTGCGCCAGCTTTCGAACCGGACATGGCCACCCCCTGCCTGGGCTACTGCGGCACAGTCGCCTGCAGCAAAGATATGTCGATCGCTCGTGCGCAGAAAGCTGTCCGTCAGAATGCCGTTATCCGTCGCAAGCCCTGCTGCTTGTGCAAGTTCAATGTTCGGCACGACGCCAATTGCTGCAACAACAATATCGGCGGGAACCTGCTTGCCATCAGCCAGCACGACGCTATCGGATCTGACTTCAGCAACGCCCTGTCCGAGATAAAAGCCTGCGCCCTCCTCCACGTGGCGGGCGTGCAGGCTTTGCGCAAATCGTGCCGGCACAGCGCGACCGAGCGGCCTTGATGCAGCCTCGACAATGTTGACAGCAACCCCCTTGCCGCGCAGCACTGCTGCAAGCTCCATGCCGATCAGTCCGCCACCGATGATGGCGACGGTTCTGGCGCTCTCCACGCGTGAGAAGATCGTGGACGCGTCCGCGAAAGTCCGGAAATCAAGTGCCCGTTCCGCGCCAGGGCAGCACAACTGCCTGGGGCGCGCGCCCGTCGCAAGAAGCAATTTGTCATAAGCCAGCGCCTGTCCGTCGCTCAAAACGACGCGCCGCTCGTGCGGATCAATCCAAGACACCGATCTGCCGGGAAAATACTCGATGCCGGCAGCGTCCAGTGCCTCAGCGGAGCAGATCGCTTTCATCTGCACTGCCCCGTCCAGTGGTTTGGAGAGAGGCGGTCGCTCATAAGGCATGTTCGGCTCGGTGCCGACCATAGCAATGGCTCCGCCGTATTCAGCCTCCCGCAAGGCAAAGGCTGCGCGCGTGCCGGCTTCTCCGGCGCCGATAATGACGATCCCGCTCATGCGTTCTCCCCTTGAAAAGTGGCCGGCGCTTTCATGCGCCGGTCGGAAGGATCAGTTCTTGTTTGTGTAGTCGGCCATGTTCTTCGGCGTGACGAGTTCGAAGGGCACCCAGACCTGCTTGTCGATGGCTTTGCCGCGCGCAAGTGCGACTGCAGAATCCACTGCACTTGCGGACTGGCTCTTTGCGTTCTGGAAGACGGTCGCATCAAGGTCACCGGCAGCCATTGCGGCAAGGGCATCCTGGGTCGCGTCGATACCGATGACAATCACATCGTTCATAGAAACGCCCGCTGCCTTCAACGCTTGAACGGCGCCGATGGCCATTTCATCGTTATTTGCAAAGACGACATCGATCGGTTTACCCGCGGTGATCCAGTTCGTCGTCAGGTCCATTGCGGTCGTGCGGTTCCAGGCGGCGGACTGCTCGTCCGCAATCGTGACACCCTTGCAATCTCCGGCCGCCAACGCTTCCTTGAAGGAGTTGGTGCGATCGCGCGAGGCCTGGTGAGCCAGATCGCCCATCAGAATGTAGACCTGCGCATCGCTGGCCTTTCCCTTCTCCTTCAGAAGCGAACATGCCGCTTCTGCGCCAAGCCTGCCGGAATCCGTTTCCTTCGAACCGACATAGGCCTGCTTTTCCGGCAACTTGCCCGAATTGTCGGGTTCAAGGTTGAGATAGACCAGAGGAATGCCGGCTTTCTCCGCGGCTTCGCTGATGCCGGGGGCAGCAGACGTGTCTGTCAGCGTCATGACGATGGCATCGACACCGGCGGCTATGAAGTTGTTGACCTGGTTCAGCTGCTTGGAAATGTCCGTCTGGGCATCTTCCACCTGCACGCTGACACCATCGACCTGCGATGCCCGGGCAGTGATGCCTTCACGCAGAAGCGTCTGGAAGTTGTTGTCGAAGCTTTGCATCGAGACGCCGATCGTTTCAGCGAAGGCAGCACTTCCCATCGTGGCGGCCAGAGCAGCCGCCAAGCACACTGATTTCATGTCATCCTCCGTAAGGTGCCGGATCACCCCGATTGCACTCCGGAAGCCCGATGGGCTATTGGCTGAAGCGTGGCCTAACCGAGGGCCACACGAACCTCTCCATCAACCACCTCCGCCGGATAGGTCTTGAGGTTCTCGCAGGCCGGAAGCCGCATGGCCTCCCCCGTCCGATAGTCGAAAGCGCCGGAATGTTTGGGACATTCCACCTCGAAGTCCATGACGAGCCCGTCCGCAAGATGGATCTTCTCATGGGTGCAGAGACCGGCCGTGCAGTAGATGCTGTCATCCGGTCCGCGGTAGATCGCATAGGTGCGGCCTTCATGATCAAAGCGGATCGCGCCTTCCTGTTCGATGTCTTCGAATTTGCATGCGGATACCCAGCTCATTTGGCGGCTCCCTGCAGTTCGGAGGAAGCCTTGCGGGCGGAGAGCCTTTCCTTGCGCTTGCGATAGCGTTCCTGCATGCGGGCCTCGCCGTCGGCAGAGCCGTCATGCCAGGTCCCGAACCACTTATCGAGCGGGATCAGCGCATCGCCGTAGTTCACCTCGAAATACTTGTGGTGCAGGTAATGTGCATAGGCGTGGCTGTCGACGAGCTTGTCTTCACCCACTTCCACCTTGTCAAAGCCCACATGACCGGGGATTGCGCCGAAGCCCGCATAGTGAAGCTGATAGAGCATCAGGATCGGGTTTGACGGCAGAATGAGGTGATAAAACGCGGTCCCGAGATAAAGGAGATGTTCCACCGGATGCATCGACAGCGACGACCAGGGCGACGGATTCACCGAATTGTGGTGTACCGAGTGCACCCACTTGTAGAGGAACGGCGTGTGGATGAGCCTGTGGATGCAGAAGAAGTGGAACTCATGGACGATAGGAACAACGAGAGCGACAAGCGCCAGTGTCCACGGATTTTCCGAAAAGCTCAGCCACGGCGCATAGCCATTGGCATGAGCCCAGAGCATCACGACCTCGATGCCCGTCCAGATCGTCACGCCCGACAGGAATGTACGCAACATGTTGTCGAGGTTCTGGCGATCAAACCAGAAGACGTTGTTCTTCTGATTAGCCGGGAATTTGCCATTGTACTTGAAGCGGTTTTCCTGCCGCTTCAACACATAGAGCTGAAGCTCGAAGGCTCCGTAGAACAGGAACACGCAGGCTGCGTTGACCGCATAGAGCCAAAGTGCCCACCCAACACTCAACGTCTGCAGCGTCTCGACCGACGGAATGATCAAAGCCCAATAGGCGACGGCAGAAGCCGCGAAGATGACGTTCCAGGGGAAGAAATAGTGCGGCAGCCACTTTGCGATTGCCAACAGCTTTGGGGGAAAGACGAACAGCGGCGCAGTCTCGACCGGCTTGTTCGGCGCCCAGTCGCCTCGCTTGTTCCTCGTCCCGTATTTCAGGTCGTCCATGGCGCTCTCCTTCGGCAAATCCTTTTACGGAAAGGAGTGGCCAAGCGCCTGAATCCGTGTCGTTTCCCTTGAAACGCCGGCTCTCCTCCCGCTTTTGAAACTAGCAGGAGACACTGAAACCTGCGAAGACTTCATTGATCAAAATAGATCAAAGGCTTTCGGCGGTGATCGTGATGAAGCGAATGGGGTTACGGTCAGGCTCGATTTTCGTAAGACCGACGCGGTGCAGCACGATGTCGAGGGCGCGCTGCGCCTGTGCTTCGGGCGCCTGATCCAGCACCACGTCCATGATACCGTCCCGCAGCGCCGTGCGGGTGTAGTCGGTCAGTTCGTGACCGACGAAAAGAATGTCTCTGCCCCGGTCGCTGCGGCGGAGAACGTCGATCAAGGCGGAATTCGCGCCACCGGCATTATAGAGCCCGACGAGGTTTGGATATTTTTGCATCGCCATGATCAAGGTCTCCGCACCGAACCGCTCCTCGTCGCGGGTAAAGCCGAGCCACTCGAAGTTGATCGAACCGGGGTGATCACGGAAGTACTCGGAAAAGCCGCGGATCCGATCGCGATGCACCTGGTAGATAGGGTGGCAAAGGGCGACAACCGGTCCCTGCGACCGAACCATCCGGCAGATGAAATGCGCCGCCGTGCGGCCGGCGGCATAGTTGTCTATTCCGACAAATTCGACCTGATCCTCAGACGCGCGCGTAACCACATGGACGATGGGGATACCCTGCGCTGCCACAGCTTCCACCGCCGCCTTGACCAGCGGGCTGTTGGGAACGGCGAGAATAAGCCCAGCTCGCGGGTAGTCCGCCGCTGTGACCGCGCGAGCGATTTCCTGCGGGTTCATTTCCTCGACGAAGCGCCTGTGGACGACGACCAGCGGATCAATGCTATGGGCGATCTGCTCAAATGCCTTGGAGAGCCGCCGATAAAACGTGGTTTCCGGACGAACCATCAAAACGTCAACCCGCAGCAGGCCACGATGGGTATCGGGAAGCACGCGCGGATAATCCAGACTGCGCGCGGCAATAATGACCTTCTCGACCAGTTCCGGCCTGACGCCCCCTCGCCCATTCATCACTCGCTCGACGGTGGCCGTCCCCACGCCTGCCTCGCGGGCAATGTCCGTGTAATTCGCCTTGCTCATGTTCCCCCCGCGTGTCGCGGAATTATCCAATGGGAACCGCCGGTTTGCAATCTTGTCGAGGTTCGCCAACTTGGTGGCGCCCATCAGGCGATCCAAAAGCGGTTGCCAATCGAGGCCGCAGTTCAAAGCTGGAGGGTCATTTCCACCATCGTTGGCTCGAAACCCATGGAGGCGAAGAGACGTTGGCCGTCGTCGTTGCGATGCGCCGTCGACAAGACGATCTGTGTCGCCCCTCGCCCTCCCAATTCGCCGACCACTGCCGTCAGCAGAGCTCGACCGGCTCCTCGTCGACGGTGGCTCTCCTCGACGAAGATGTCATAGATAGCGCCAGCCGGCCCACGCAGTGCCATATAATCGGATCCCTCAAGACCCGCATAAGCGTATCCGACAACCTTTCCATGGATCTCCGCAACGAGAACCAGGACGTCCGGCTTGTCGAGTTGACCTCTCAGGTGGCTCGAATATGCCGTCGGAGTTCTAGGGCCTCCGGCGATAAAGCGTCGCGCATCCCAGCCGTGGTGGATCGAGACAAGCTCCGCTCCGTACATGCCAAGGAGATCGATGTCTGCCTTTGTTGCTGACCTCACGGTCGTCTCACACTCGTCGCTGGTTTCCGGTTCCATTTTGCTTTCCAGTTCCATGCTTTGCAGGCTCATTCACCGCGGTAGCGAAGCGCCTCGACCAGCACCGAAAACGCGGCGGAAGTTTGCCACCTGCTCGGGTAGTATAGATGATAGCCCGGAAATGTCGGGCACCAGTCGTCGAGCACCCGGACCAGCCTGCCGCCCGCAAGATGGTCGGCGACACTATCCTCCATGACGAAGCCCAGGCCGACGCCATCCACGCTCCGTCCCCGACACTAGTCCACTATCGTGTTGATGACGTATTGGTGCGACCCCACGCGCTCATCCTAACGACCTTTAGGTCTGTCACAACATTCTTAAAGGTCTTGAGCGGATACGAACCGAAGACCCCGTTATTCACTTCGTCGACGCAATCGACTTGCAATCGCTCCACAGCCGGCGGTAGCGACCGAAACAATAACCGTTCAAGGGCGAAACGCGTCAGAACCAGATCAAAACGCTGCCCGCTTGCCTTGCCGAGTTGCAGTAGGCGGGCGCGGACCGAAACGCTGAGGTTTCTGATTTCCTTAGCTATTTGCGGTCAGTGCCTCGATGTACGGACGGATTACAGTGCCAACGCCACCACGCTCGGCTTGGTCAGCGATTTCGCCAGGACGAGAACCTCATCCTTCACTCATTGAGGATAGGGAGGCATATTATGTTGCGCTTGGACGCTGACAGTGATTACGGCGTGTCCTTTCCCGATTTTCCTGGCCTGATCACTGCTGGAACTGACCTCGACGATGCGCGAGCTATGGCCGAAGAAGCCTTAGCCCTACACATCGAAGGTCTAGCCGAAGACGGCGAAGCAATTCCCTAACCCTCCACACTGGAGGCGGCGATGGCAGACGCGCAGAACCAAGACGGCGTTGCAATTCTAGTTGGCGTCAAGACGGAAGCCAAAAGAGCGGTTCGCGTAAATATCACTCCGCCAGAAGATGTCCTAAAGGCAATCGATGCGTTCGCCGAAGCCCATGGGTTGAGCCGATCAGGCTTCTTGGTCCGAGCTGCCAAGCATGAGATCGGCCACGCAAACGACGACTACGACGATAACTACGCAGAGAAACGGCTAGGGGCCTTAGCGGACGACGGTGAGGATGGTCGAGGCCTTGCGATTCTTCGGTCAGACCACCATCGTCGAGAACGCGGGCTGCTGGGCTAGAAGGTCTGCCAAAATCCGGAGGGCACGTGTAAGTTCCTCCAGGTTCACCGGAGCGCCAAGCGCAAGTCGTATGGCTTCGGGCGCGGACGCAATTGCAAAGGCGTCGCTGGTGACGATACCGATCCCTATCGAACGCAATCTGGAAACCAGTTCGCCTCGCGTCCAAGGTTCAGGAACCTTAAGCCACACGTGGAAGCCGCCCGGAGAGGATTCGACATCGAACGGAAGGAGCGCCTTGACGGCATCCAGGCGCTTCACTGTTTCCTTGACTATGTCGCTTCTGACAACATCCGCTACTCCCGTCTCTATCCATTGAGACGCGAGAGCACTCGTGAGCGGAGAAACAATTGACGCCGACGCCCGGATCGCGTTGGCCACCCTCTGCGTACGACCTTCCGGCACGGCGACATATGCGACTCGAAGGGCGGGAGACAGGCATTTGGATAAGCTCGCCACATGATAGACCGCCTCGGGCAGCAGTGCTGCGAGTGGCAGTTGCGGGGCCGGGACAAGGGCGCTATACGCGTCGTCCTCGATAATCGGCACGCCATATGTCCGCGCAACATTTACGAGATCGTGCCTTCGATGAACGGGCAGTGTCCGTGTAGTCGGATTGTGAAGCGTTGGCATACAATAGAGCGCTTTCGGCTTTGCCTCCCTGCATACCTGCGCAAAAGCGTCCGGAATAAGCCCGTGATCGTCCATTGCAACCGGTGCCAATTTGAGCCTGAGATGGGATGCGATCGAGCGGAATCCGGGGTACGTGAGTTCTTCCGCGCAGACGACATCGCCGGGCTCTGTCAGGACGCTGAGAATGGCGTGAAGCGCTCCCTGCGCGCCTGAGGCGACTACCACACGATCAGGCGATATCCCCGGAAGCCGCCTTGAAAGCCAAGACGCGCCGACGATACGATCCTCCATGATGCCGCCGGGTTCCTGATACCTTAGCAGGAGGTCCAAGCCCTGTTCCTGAAGCTCTTTCGCCCCATCCCACATTCTCTGTTCCAGGACGGGATCGAAAAACCGCGGCGGCAGGTTCATGCTCATGTCGACGACGCCAGAGGGCTGCTGTGAAGGTCGCGCGCCACGCTTTGATCGCACGTATGTCCCTTGACCCACCTTGCCTTCAATCAGGCCACGGCTGCGGGCCTCCGAGTAGGCTCGGCTAACTGTGGTGAAGTCGATGCCGAGGTCGTCAGCGAGTTTGCGCTGCGTTGGAAGTTGCACCCCTTCGGCCAATCGACCACTTGCGATGTCCTCGGCCAAGGCATCCGCAATCGATAGATAAATGGGTCCCTCGCGGGTGCCAAGGTGAGGTGTCCAAGATGCCGCAGTCATCGATTTCCATTCAATGGAACCACATTGTATCCATATAAACTCCATATATTTCTCCTGATTGTCAAGGAGCTTGGGCCGGGATGAATGGCCCAGAAATTCGGAGCCATAATAACAGAAATGATGTTTTGCTGGAGTAGTGATCGCGTGGCAGCTCCCAGATGCGTCGAGGTTGCGGCGGTGTTCAGGCCTAAAACTGAACCGGTCAATCACGTTCAGGTACGCGCTGACAGCTGCGACAAATTGTAAACTGTAGGAGTTGATTGGATTATTGTATGCATACATTAATTCAATCAATTCTGGAAGTGTAACGCGATGACGATGGAATGGCCTCCACTGCCACCCATTCAAACGGGACTGCGCGGATTGTGTCCCCAGTGCGGGCAAGGGCATCTTTTTGACGGCTTTTTGACTGTGAAGCCCAAATGCGAAGTTTGCGGCCTCGACTACTCCTTCGCCGATCCCGCAGACGGGCCGGCGTTTTTCGTGATCTGCTTCACATGCGTGCCGGCCGTCGCGGTGGCATGTTGGATTGAGGTTGCCTATTCCCCCTCAATATGGGTGCACCTATTCACCTCTCTCCCGCTGGTACTGCTGGCATGTCTTTTGCCGCTCCGGCCATTGAAGGGCTGGCTGATCAACAGTCAGTTCTTCTTCAAGGCAGAGGAAGGAAAAATCGACCGCGACTACGTGAGGCCTACTGCACCCGAGCCGCAAATCGAGCACGACTGACGTCGGCTCCTGTGGGCACAGACACATCCGATCAATTCTTGGAACGCACGAAAATGACCAACCAATGGCCTCCGCCGTCGTCAATCAAAACTGAATTGCGAGGGCTGTGTCCCCAGTGCGGGCAAAGCCAGCGTTATGTTGGCTTTCTAACTGTGAAGCCTAAATGCGAAGTTTGTGGCCCCGATCGTTCTTTGGCCGCGCCGGCGGATAGACTGGCGTTCTTTGTAATTTGCTTCATATGGGTAACAGGTGTTGCGCTGGCGTGGCGGATCCAGGTTGCTTATTCGCCTTCTGTCTGGGTCCACCTCTTCGCCGCTTTTCCGCCCGTGCTTCTCGCTTGTCTTCTGCCCCTTCGGGCGTTGAAAGGCCGGCTTATCAGCAGCCGGTTCCGCTTCAACGCAACAGAGGGAATGATCGACCCCGACTAGGTTCGACGGGAGCCACGCAATCGCACACCGAGCGCGGTTGATATCGACACCAGCAATCGCAGACCGAATTGAAAACGCGTTGACGTGTCAAGCCGGTAGCCGGGGTGCTTGCGCATACGGCTACACAATTGGTCGTCATGATGCACATGAGAGCCTTCATTATGGATTGGGTACCTATAGTCTTCGTTACTTTTAAGCTACTGGCGTTAGGCATCGCCATGTTCTTCGCCATCAAGTGGCACTACGATCAGGGGGAGAAGGGGGAAACGCAAGCTATGCTACGCACCGGCGGCAAGATGGCTGCAGTCTTCATGCTAGCACTAATAGGCGTAGGGCTAGTCGCCTTCACCTTTAGCAGGATGCTCGGTTTGGACTTGAGCTTCCCATAATGGTACCAAATGTGCCAAGCTTAGAGACGTTCCCGGAGTGCCACATTTTCCGATTGCGTTGAACGCGATCGCCGGCAGGCCGGTCAGCCTTGGCCCAACTGTCGCTGCCTTTGGTACTGCGTGATGAGCGAGTCACGTCGACACTCATTGGGCAAGTTCGATCGATCAGGTCGTAGAAAATGCAAAGGTGCTGGAGAAGCTTGAATTCAGCGAAGAAGAACTGCGATCGCTTGACCGCTATGCGGTCGAAGGAGGCATCAACTTGTGTGACAGGCCATCTCATGACCATCGGTGTAGAAACGCAACCCTCGTTGAGCTGCGAGCCAAGATTGTCGCTGAGGAAATATCACGCTGATTTTCCTCAGCCTAGCGGTCTTAAGCGGAATAGAACCGTCGTTCGGCAGGATACCGACTTCGATGAAGCTCACACACGGCGAATTTAGTTCTGCAGCAGCAGCGCGTAACGGGTATGCCGACGTTCGCCCGTGCGCGTAAGGGCACCGATCTCTACGAGTTGCTGAAGATCGCGTGTGGCTGTGGCGCGGGATGTGGCTGTAATCGAAATGTAGTTCTCCGCGCTTAGGCCTCCCTTAAAACCCGCTATGCCCTCTTTGAAAATTCGCGCGATTACCTTTTCTTGCCGCTCGTTCAGGCGGTCTCTAAACCGATCGTAAAATTTTGCTTTCTGAATGAAGAAATCTATGCGCTCAAGCGTCGCCTGTTGGGCGGCGAGGATCGTTTCTGAGAAAAAGAGGACCCAACCAGTGATATCGAGTGTGCGCTGGTGGCGCTCAAGTTCGGAATAATAGGCCTTTCGGTTTTTCTCGATTGTGAAGGCAAGTGAGATCAGGCTGGGCTGCCCTATGTTTTGAGCCAGCGACTTCTCGGCGAGCGCGCGCCCAATGCGGCCGTTGCCATCTTCAAATGGATGTATGCTTTCAAAGTAAAGATGGCCGACCGAGGCGCGCGTTAAAGCCTGAAGTGGTGTTTGACCGCTTGGTCCGAATTGATTGAACCATGCGGTGAAGCCTTCCATCTCAGCGGCAACTTGGCGAGATGGGGGAGCCTCAAAATGTACTGTCGGTTTGTCCAGTCTGCCTGAGACGATCTGCATGGCGTCGGCATGCTGGCGGTAAGCGCCCACCGTTTCAATGTATCGATTTCCTGCAATCAGCATTGAGTGCCAATGGAACAGCTCCTCATGATGCAGCGGCTGATGCCAGTTTCGATAGACATCCGCCATCATCTCGGCGATCCCCCGCTCTTGGGGGCGAACCTGTCGGTCATCTGTATTGAGCCCGAACTGTCGGCGGAGTGATGATTGGACGCTTGCCCGGTCGAGAAACTCTCCCTCGATCTCTGAGGTTTTGATCGCCTCGTCACTCAGCAGTTCAATACGAAGCTGACTACTGTCATCCTCATTGAAATGCCGAACAGCACCGATGACCTCGCCGGCGGATTGCAGAAATTTCTGCTCCAACGGGATCAAGCTTGCAGTGTCGTACCTGAAACGCGGCCAATCTGCGTTCTGCCAGTTCCATTGCATGAGCTATAGACCACCCTTCTATAACTCATGATTATCTGTATTGATGAGCTATGGCAAGCTTGGCTATCGCTCAGCCTGCCGATCGTCGCTGTTTGGGTAGGGCACGCGAGGTTTTGCGGCTACTAGAGAAAAGCGGCTTCGGGCCCCCACCGAGACGGCGGGCGCAGCAATGTACCTACGCAAATGACGCTTAGTCCTCAATGCGATCTGCAATGAATTCCGGATCGAACAGGGCGCAGAGAGGCGAACGGCATCGCCGCAATAACGCTCGAATCCGTCAGAAGGGCGTTCGAAACGTAGACTAGGGCACCTGGCGGTAGGAGATAGGCGATTAGCGCCATCGATATGGTCCGACACATTCGCGACGGGGGCCGTAGTAAGGCTGGAACGTATTGTCGAATGCCCTGTACGTACGATAGCGCGCATAGCACCAACTCACATGACCGCCGCCCTCATAGGCGACTGACGGTTCATACCCGCGGTACGGCCAATAAGAGCTATCTGGCCGGCGCTGATACCCGTAGAACGAGCCGTAATATGTAGCCCGGTAGGGACCGTAGTGAGGCCGTGTTAATGCGCCGCCGACGATTACACCGTAATCGCCGTATGGGCCGCCGCCTCCGTGACGCCATTGCACGGTTTCTGTTTGCTGCGGCAATTGGATCCCGGGTGGACTAATTGCCGGAAACGCTTGAGCTGGTGTGATGCCGAGAACGCTTATGATCAGTCCAAACGCTACCGGGCCTAACTTGTCCATGGTTTGCCCTGCTCCTCAACCGACGTTGAGCGTAGTATGACGACAATCGTTCCGTGTAGCTACAAGCAAATAGGTGCTCCCGAAGCGATCCTTGGCCACCTTGCACGCGACCAGCCGATGATGAAATGCCCCTTGGCAGACTTCTCTACAACAGTTGCGCCTTCGATGGCCGCTTTCGTGCCAAGGCAAAGACCTGTATCGGCTTCCCCCCACCAAAATGCGAAAACGCCGAGAACGGGAAATGGCTATAGTTCTGCGGTAGCACCCTTTCTCCAGCTTTCAACCACTATACTTCGCCAAGCTGCGCAGAACCAAAGAGCGTTTTCGCATTTATCTATTTTGCGATACGACGCCAACTTTCGCCCGGCGAAGATAGGCACCCTGACCCGCAGCGCCGGTGAACGCCTCTCCATCAACGATCGTCGCGCCACGCAGGATGACGCGCACGGGCCAGCCCTGGACCTCAAGACCTTCATAGGGTGTGTAATCGGCGCCGTGATGCAGGATGTCGTTAGTGATGGTCACCTTCTTCGACGGATCCCAGAGGGCAATATCGGCATCCGAGCCGATCGCGATCGTGCCCTTCTGCGGATAGAGGCCATATTGCTTGGCATGATTGGTGGATGACAGCGCCACAAAGCGGTTGATATCGATCCGGCCTTTGCTCACCCCTTCCGAAAACAGAATGGGCAACCGCGTCTCGACGCCGGGAATGCCGTTTGGAATCCAACGGAAATTCCGCTTGCCCTTCTCGTTGAGCTTGCCTCCCTCATCCTCGTAACGGAAGGGGCAATGATCGGACGAGAAAAGTTCGAACGTGCCATTCTGCAGGCCTTCCCAGCAGGCAATCTGGCTTTCCTTGTCCCGCGGCGGCGGCGAGCAAACGAATTTCGCGCCCTCAAGCTCGGCGGCATCGAGATCGTCTGCCGTCAACAGCAGATATTGCGGGCAGGTTTCGCCCGCGACCTTGCCGCCGCGCTTGCGGGCCCGCTCGATTTCTTCCATCGCCTGGCGGTTCGAGACATGGACGATGACAATCGACGTATCGACGATTTCGGCAAGCGAAAGCGCCCGATGCGTCGCCTCGCGCTCGGCCGCGGCAGGCCTGCTCAGCGCGTGGAATTTCGGCGCCAGATCGCCATTCCGCTCATGTTTGCCGATCAGATAGCGGATTGCGTCTTCATTCTCGCAATGGACCATGACGAGCGCGCCGGAACGGCGGGCGCTGTCCAATGTATCGAGGATCTGGTCGTCGCGCAGGCGAAGGTTCTCATAGGTCATGAAGACCTTGAGCGAGGTATAGCCATCCTCGACAAGCGCCGGAAGCTCCTGCCCGAGCACATAGGCCGTGGGATCGCTGAGGATCAGATGAAACGATACGTCGATATGGCACTGGCCATCGGCCTTGGCATGGTAATCCTTCAGCGATTCACGCAGCGTCGTGCCCTTTTCCTGCAGGCAGAAAGGCAGGATCGTCGTGTTCCCGCCAAAGGCGGCCGAAAGGGTACCGCTCGCGAAATCGTCGGCCATGACGATCCCGTCGCCCGAGGGTTGGGCGATATGGACATGGCTGTCGATGCCGCCGGGCATGACATAGAGGCCGGTGGCATCGATGATCTCATCGGCATCATCAAGACCAGCGGCCAGCGCAGCGATCTTTCCATCGCGAATCCCGACATCGCTACGAAACGTATCGCTCGCGGTGAAGACTGTGCCGTTCTTGATGATGGTATCGAAATGCATCAGGCAGCCCCCTTGTTCAGGCCCGCATTGTCGCGCCCCAAGATTTCATCAAGCGCCGCAATCAGTCCATCGACCTCATCGACCGTGTTGTAATGCACCATGGAAACGCGCACGGCGCCATTGTACTGCGGCAGGCCAACATGGTCGCCAAGCCGCCGCGCGTGGAAATCGCCAAAACGGATTGCGATCTTATAGGCGTCCATGGCCTTGCAGATATCTTCCGAATTGCGCCCCTCGAAGACGAAGCTGATCGTCGGGATACGCCGGCCATTGCGGTTTGCCGTCTCGCCGATGATGCGGCAATCGTTGCGGCTGCGCAGATAGGTTAGCAGCCGATCCGTCAGCGCGTTTTCCTGAATGGTGATCGCCTCGAAGGCCGCAAGGATCAGTTGACGCGGCGAGCCCGAGGCGCCGGATTTTGCGCCGAGTTCGCAGAGATAATCGACGATCCCCGTGACCGAATAGGCGAGCTCGTAGTTCGGATTGCCCGGCTCCAGCTTTCCCGGAACCTTGTCGCGCCCATAGAAGAAGTGATAAAGCGGATCGAGCTCCAGAAGATAATCATATTTGCCGTACATCATCGCGTAGTGCGGGCCGTAGGTCTTGTAGAAGCTGAAGACGTAATAATCGACATCCATCGCTCGGACATCGACGGCGCGATGCGGCGCATAGGCGACGGCATCGACACAGATACGCGCGCCGCGCGCATGCACCATGGCCGCGATATCGGCGATCGGATTGATGGCGCCGAGAATATTGGAGACATGGGTGACGCAGACGAGCCTTGTCTTCTCGCTCATCAGTGGTTCGAGATCGGCAAGGTCGAGCTCATAGGTCTTGGTGTCGAGCGGCCAGAACTTGACGACGACGCCCATGTCGCGCAGCCCGTCCCAAGGCCCGATATTGGACTCGTGGTCCGAAATGGTAACTATGATCTCGTCGCCGGCCGAAAGCTGGCTGCGCATGGCGCGCGCCAGATTCTGCAGCAGCACCGTGGTCGAGCTCCCGAAGATGATTTCTTCCGGTCGCGCCGCGTTCACCAGATGTGTGGCGGCGACGCGGCTTTCCATCAGCGCCTTCGCCGCCTGCTGCGACACGTCGTAGCTGCCGCCGATCTGGACGTTCTTGTCATAGAGGAACGTATTGATGCGCTCGACCGCGCGCTTCAGGATCTGCGAGCCTCCGGCATTGTCGAAAAACGTCCATCCATGCTGAAGCCCCGGGAACTGGCTCCTGACAAAGTCGATGTCGAGTGGGCGTTGCGTCTCCATGTGGTCCTCCGGAACCTTGTCTTTATTGTCAGTGATTGAGAACGGCGCGCAGGAAGCTCTTCGTGCGCTCCTCCCGCGGATTGTCGAATATCTCGGCGGGTGTGCCGGCTTCCACTATCCGGCCGCCATCCATGAAAATGACACGGTCGGCGACCTGACGGGCAAAGCCCATCTCATGCGTAACCACGATCATGGTGACGCCGGTGCCGGCGAGCGTGCGCATGACGTCGAGCACTTCGCCCACCATCTCCGGGTCGAGCGCCGAGGTGGGCTCGTCGAAGAGCAGTACGCGCGGCTCCATCGCCAACGCGCGGGCGATCGCCACTCGCTGCTGCTGGCCGCCGGACAGCTGTTCCGGATACTTCTCCGCCTGCTCGGTGATACCGACGCGGGCAAGTAGTTCGCGCGCCTTGCGGGCGGCCTCATCAGGCGGTGTGCCGCGTACCCGCATCGGCGCGATCATGATGTTCTTCATGACCGTCAGATGCGGGAAGAGGTTGAAGGACTGGAACACCATTCCGACTTCTGCGCGCACTTGCGCCAGATTGCGCCCGCGCTCCACCTTGATGCCATCGACCTCGACGTGGCTGTCATTTGCGAAGCTCTCCAGGTGGTTGATGCAGCGGATCAGCGTCGATTTACCGGAGCCCGAGGGGCCGATGACGCACACGACCTCGCCTTCGCCGATTGCCAGATCGATGCCGTGAAGAACCTGGAAATTGCCATAAGACTTGTTGAGGTTGTGGATACTGACAATGGTTTTCATCGACGCCTCCCGGCACTGAAGCGTTTTTCGAGACGGGCAACGATGCTGACCAGCGGCCACAGGAACGCGACGTAGATGATGGCTGCGCCAATGAGCGGCGAGGGATTTGCCATCAATGCCTGCGCCTGCGTTGCCTGCTTCAGCAAATCTGGCATGGCGACAACGGACGCCAGCGCCGTATCCTTCATCACGTTGATGCAGTTGTTCGTCAGCGGCGGAATGACGATCTTGATCGCCTGCGGCAGAATGATTTCCACCATCATGTGACGATAGGAAAGTCCGAGCGCTTCCGAGGCCTCGAACTGGCCGCGCGGAATGGCTTCGATGCCGGCGCGAAAGATCTCCGCCGTGTAAGCCGTCGAAACGATCGTCAAGGCAGCGGCGGCCGAAAGGAACGGCGAGAGCCGGATGCCGACGAAAGGCAAGGCATAGTAGATCACGATGAGCAGCACAAGCAGCGGAATTGAGCGGAAGATGTCGATATAGATCTTGGCAAGCGCTTGGAGAAACGTCGCGCCATAGAGGCGCAGGAGCGCGAGGATCAACCCACCCGCCAGGCCGCCAACGATGCTGACGACGCCAAGTTCGAGGGTGATCCAGAGGCCGGAGAGGAGCAGCGGAAAAGAGCGCTCCAGCACCGCCAGATTAAAAAAGGTCGTAAAGATATCCATTTAGGCACCGGTCGGTCGTTGTGGGGCGGATGGCGGACAAGCCGCCATCCGTGGCCTGAACCATCCGGCCTTACTTAGCAGCAGGCATGTCGGCGACCTTGATTGTAGAGGTCGTATCCTCGGCCTTCGCGCCGAACCAGGTTTCGTGCAGCTTGGCGATGAAGCCCTCGCCCTTCAGTGTCGTAATCACGTCGTTGACCTGCTTGGCCAACGGGTCGCCCTTGTTGAACATGATCGAGTATTTTTCGCCGGTCGGGATACGCTCGACGACCTTGATTGTCGGCTTGTCCTTTACGTAATACTGCAGCGCCGGAATATCGCTGATATAGCCGTCGATGCGGCCGGCAGCGAGATCGAGCATGGCCGGTTGCAGGCCTTCGAAGCGGCGGATTTCGCCGAGGCTGTATTTGGCGGTGTTGGTGGTTGCCCACACGTCGCCAGTCGAACCCGTGTCGACGCCAACCACCTTGCCGCTCATGCCCGAGAGATCCTTGATGCCGGCGGTAGCCATGACAGTAAGCGACTGGTCGCTGTCATAGTAGGGCTGGGCAAAGCTAACCGATTCCAGGCGCTTCTCGGTGATGGTGATCGACGAGACGGCCATGTTGATTCGGCCCGACTGGACGGCAGAAAAGAGGCCGTTGAACGGGATGTTGACGAATTCGACGGACTTGTTGAGGCGCTTGGCAATTTCGGTGATGAGATCGACTTCAAAGCCGACGGTCTTGCCGGTTTCATCCTGGAATTCCCATGGCACATTGCCGATATTGGCGCCGACGGAAAGATCGGCGGCAAGGGATGCATGGCTGGCGAAGGCGAGAACGCCCGAAATCACCGCAGTCTTCAGAAAGGAAAAATGACGCATCTAGGTTCCCCTTGTTTTATGGCGCGTATTTTTGCTAATGGTCTAACCGGTCTGACCAGTCAGGCCAAATCAATCATGGTATCTTGTCATTTGCAAGCGCGTGATGGATTTAAATGTACGGGGCGAACCAGACGCGCCGATCAGACGTCGGAGAAGCGCAAGAATGCTTAACAGGACTTTGGTGCCGCAATCGGCGGCCCGACTGATACAGGACATGATCCAGAGCGGCGAACTCGCCGCCGGTCAGAAGATTCCGTCGCAGCGTGATTTTTCCCTGAAGCTCGGCATCAGCCGGGCCTCGCTACGCGAAGCGCTGCTGACTCTCGAAACTCTGGGCTTGATCAAAACCGAAGCCGGCCGAGGCACCTTTGTTGCCGACCCTGGCGCCCCGGGAAGCAATATGGCACCCTGGCGCTACTCCGACACCTATTCGGTCTTCGACGTCTTCCAGACGCGCATCATGCTTGAGGGCAATATCGCCGCACTCGCCGCCGGACGCCTCACCGGCAATCAGCTGCAGGCGATGGAAGCGGCAACGAAGCAGATGGAGGATTGCTGGGCCAAACAGGATCTGCTGGCCAATGTCGAAGCCGATCTCGAATTCCACGGCATCATTGCGTCTGCCTGCAGCAATGCCATGCTGCGGGCGCTTTACCAAGTCGTGCGCGAGCAGCTGACGGAAACGCAGCGCCAACCGATTCCGATCACAGAGCCCGCGCGCATGCAGGCCTCGATCGCCGAGCATCGCCGCATCATTGCGGCTCTAAGCGACAATGATGCGGCACGCGCCCGCCTTGAAATGGAAACGCATGTACTCAACACGGCGCGCTGCGCGGGGCTGAACCCGTGAACTTCAGTGGCGCGGTCATCATGACGGTTTCGATCGAGCAGAGGTGCCCCCCACAAGCAACGCGAGCCGCGTCAACAACGCCGGCCATATATCGCGGGCACGACTCGCCTGGTCTAGAGCAGGGTCGAACCTACGACCCACTGTTGTTTCGCGTCGATCTCATCCGAACTCTTAGAGACGTCAGAGGCTTAGAAATCCCAGTCCTCGTCCTCGGCCGCCAGTGCCTTGCCAATGACATAGGAGAACTGTCTCGAATTTCTGATAGCTGTCGTCCGCTCGCTGCAAAAATCTGAATCCGCTCGAGTGAAGTCTGGGCAGTCATCTAGCTCGCGATCAACTGACAGACCTGACAAACTATCTCGTGGAAATTGGATGGAAACGGATGGATAAATAGTGCATGACAGTGTCCCAAGAATTGGATGGGAATATGGAATTTCTAAACACGGCGACCGTGCGGATCACGCCCGAAATCCTGTCGCTGATCACCGAACTCGACGAATTCAAAGGTGCTTGGCGTTCTATCGGCCGGATCGCGCCTGAGGGGCTATCCAGCCTCTGGCGATCACAAAAAACTCTGGGGTGATCTAAGGAATTAAAAGGACATCCCTAGCGGGTGCCCGCGCCGAGTTCAGTCTTGCCACGGGTCAACGACGATCACGCCCGTATCATCGAAATCCTGAACATTACGCGTGACTACAGTTAAACCGTGAACCAGCGCGGTAGCGGCGATCAAAGCATCAGCCTCGTTGCGGCGGTCTGGAATATGTAAGTGGGCACAACGCGTCGCTATCGCGTCATCGATTGGCAGAACTCGCTCGGCGAATTCAGGGCGAACACGACTATCCATCCATCCTCGCAAGCGAGAGCCCTGGGCGGCGTCGCGACGTTGGATGGTTAATATCCCGCGCTCAATTTCCAGGATCGTAATCGCGGAAATGAACAAGTCATTTGAATCTTGCGCCCCGACCCACTTTGTCACATTGGCGTCTGCTTTACCGTCTCCAACTTTTCGCAACTCGGAGACGACGTTTGTATCCAGCAGGTACTTCAAGACAGATCGACCTCGCGAGGTGCAATTTCGGCTCTCGGCGGATCCAATTCGATCGTCGACAAACCAGGCATTGAAAGAGCATCGACGAGATTGCGGCGCTTGCCGGTCAGGCGCACGAAATCGCTGTACGTCATCAACACATGTGACGGCTTCCCGCGATCTGTAATAACTACAGGTCCTTTTTTTGCAGCCTTCTTTGCCCTACTCACGTCGTGGTTCAACTCTCGGCTAGACAAACTTGTGATGCTCATAGAATTCCTCCATGTAGGAACATACCTACATATAGGATACGGTTGAATGTGGAGCAATATCCAAGTTAGCCGCCTTAAACGGGTTGGAACCGATGACCCCTTTGTTTTGTTTTCCTCTGACAACAAATTGTCCAGGCTAGACAATGACCTGTAACGGGACTCACGGATTTCCAAGTTCTAGATTTACCAAGCCTAGTGTTTCCGCTGACCGACGGACGCTCAAAGGTGCTGGAGTTCGTTTTGCTCGCACCGGGCCATAGACATTCGTTGTCAGAGTGAGGCCGGACGCTGTCGGTCGAAATGACGTGCAGTAGTAAGATGCGGAGACTACCAACAGCAATCTCCGCATAAATGCGGAGATTATGCGTACCATTCTCCGCATTTGTACCCTATCTTGAGACATGACCCATGAGGGCATCGTCCATATCACGCTCGATGCTACAATCGATTGCTCGGAACCACTGACGACGGAGCGGCTGTTTCAATGGCATGCGGCCCTTTTCCGACCGGCCCCGGACCAGTTTCTCACTTTGTAGACTTCAGTATCCGGTGGATTCCGTGATCCGGAAGCGGGCGACGATATCGCCCTCGCACCACATGGGGAAATTGGTTCCCCACTTATTGTTGTGCAGATTGAAGCGGATGCCTTCGGCAAAGCTCGGGCGCGTCCTGCAGAAGGTCATGAAGTCCCAGCTCTGCGGCGCCACTAGCGGCGTATCCAGCGGCTCGATCGTCAAAGTGGAGGCCTCGCGCGCGGCAGCGACCGCCTGAAGCTGTGCCCCGCCACTTTCGGCAATGCGCTCCGATGAGTGCCAGAGGCCCATCTTGTTGAAACTCCAGTCTGATGCGCCGGCCGGCGTGAAAGACAGGAAACTTGCCTCCGGCATTCGGTTCGCGGGCTTGCCGCGCAACACGAACGTTAGAACCAACCCCTCCCCCTCCTCCAGATGCAGCGACAAGATCGGCGGCGCGCCATACTGCCCGTTTGCCTGTTTGGGCATGGAGAGGACGGCGGAGGATCCCTCTGCAGCCGTCAGCACCGGCACGAAGGCCTTGGAGAGACCGGCTCCAGAAGCGGCAAGACCCGGCTTGTCGTGGTCGAGGATCGCCCATTCTTGCCGATGCGTGAGATAGGTGTCCATATGCCGCGCCATGTCGGCGGCGTCGTAGCTCTCGTAGCGGTATGCGATCAGAGAACGTCGTCCCTCTGCGTCAGTTTGGCCTTCAATCCTACGTCCGGCGGGCGTGACAAGGGCCGTGAGATCTCCGGTTACCGGGTCGATCTGAGCTTCCCATCGGCCGGCACTGATCGTTGCGGCCCGAGCCGAAATCGCTGGCAGGGCGGGTGCGGCGAGCCTGGAAATGGCCGCTTCGGCAATCTCGCGGTCGTCAGACCCCAGCATCGAGACAGCCTTGTCGATATAGGCCCGTTGCTCGGCCCAGGAAGCTTCCGAATAGGCAAACCGGTAGTCGGATGCCCGCGCAACTTCGAAGTCCTTCCGCGACCAGGCCTTGTCGTCCCGGAGATAGGTCTTGATGTCAACGCCACACGTGTGTTCGGCGACCATTGCCAGGCCGCGCCCGAATGCGAGCCGGCTCGGTGTCAGCCCGTCGTCAGCGAAACGGTCATACTGGCGTTGCAATGCGAGGAACCGGGCGGTCTTTTGGGGATCCGTGGCGCTTCCGTGGATCCAGCTGTCGCCGAGTTCGATATCGAGCACCGGGAACCGTTCGCGGGCATCCCAGAGGATTGCGCCGTAATCTTCGAGTGTCGCGGCGCGTATGACAGCAGTTGGCGCCTTGTGGCGCATCTCGCGATAGACGTCCACAGTCTGAGCCACGCTCTGCGGGCCGATGTTGTCGCTGGTATGGGCAAAACTCAGTGCATCGCTCATGCCTTCCGGAAAATAGGTCTCGCCATAGGAACGTTGGTACATGACGACGATCTCCTCGCCTCCCGGGGCTCGCCAGCGGAAGACATCCGGCACGTTCGGTGGTGGAGAGGCTGTGTTGACGCCCAGATGCAAGAAACGAATGCCGGCTTCGGCGAGCATCGGCACCATCCCGCGCGTATGACCCGGCACATCGGTCATCTTGGCGGCGATCGTCCTCTTGCCGAAACGGCGGTCGAGTTCCTGCGAATAGGAGAGGCCGGCACGGAAAAGCGCCGGCGACATCAGTTCCGTATGCGTCGTGTAGGGCAGGCCGTGCCAGCGGATGAGACCGTGCTCAATCGCCTGTTCCAGACGCTTGACCTCTGTCGGCGAGCGGGAATTCAAATGATCCCAGATCAGCCAGGCGCCGGTCGTCCAGACGAAGCGCGGCTCATCCGGGTTCTCGGCGAAGAAGTGCGCGCCCGTCTCGATTGCCTGAGGAATGAACCGGTCGTGATACTGTTTGCGGACCTTTTCCGCGTGATCGGTGAAGCCGATGTCGAGATGCGTCTTGAAGACCAGATGCACGCGCTTTTCTGTCATTTCCATTTCAATCAGCCGATCAATTTCTATCAACCCACTGTGCCACGCACGACGAGCCTGGTGCCGAGCGTTTCGGTCAATGGACCGTCGTCGGGATTCCTCAGACGCCGGAGAATGAGGCGAACGAGGGCGCGGACGCGGTCCTCGAGATCGATCCGGACGGTGGTGAGATTGTAAGCTTTCCAGTGCGACTGCGGAATGTCGTCGAATCCGATGACGCTGACGTCTCCCGGCACCGAAAGTCCAAGATCATGGCGCAGGGCATCAATCGCCCCGAATGCGCCGACGTCGTTGGCGGCAAAGATCGCGTCCGCACCGTCCTCGACCCGGAAAAGGTCGAGCGTGGCCCGATAAGCGGTATCGTAGGTATAATCGCCATCGATGACTGTCGGCGGCTGCATACCGCGCTCGACGAGGATCCTGGTGATCATCAGCTCGCGCTCTCGGTTGGCGAGCGACTGGCGCTTGCCGCCCAGATAGGCAACGCGACGCACACCGTACCCCTGCAGCAGCGCAACGGCTTGCTCGATACCGTCCCGCTGGCGCACCAGCAGCCGGTCGTAAAGGCTGGAGGATGTGTCCGCAAATTGCGCACCGTCGTCGTAGATCACGTAGATCGGCACGGCGCGGTCGAGAAAGCCGCTCAAAACGTCGGCATCGACATTTTCCGTGAAGGCGATCACAGAATCGGGGTTGAAGCCGCGCATGTAGGTAAGCAGTGTCTGGTCCATGCTGAAATCGGCCTTGGCCTTGAACAGCAAGGTGGCGAAGCCTTCGGCCTGCAGCGCCGTCGTCAGCGCGTCGATCTCCTGGCTTTCCCAGGGTGAACAGACATCAGGCACGATCATGCCAACCAGATGCGAGCGGCGCGTAACAAGCGATCGGGCCGCCATGTCCGGCGTGTAATTCAGTTCGCGGGCAATCTGCAGGATTCGGTCGCGCTTTTCCGGCTTCAACGATGCATTCGGATTGAAAGCGCGGGACACGGCGACGCGCGAGACATTCGCTTCTCGGGCCACGAGATCCGCCGTCGCACGGGCGCTCTTTCTGTCATTTCGTGCGGTCATCAATGCATCAACAAAATGAAAACGTGTTCACTACCTTGGAACATAATCAATAGTCGCGTCAAGTGCCGGCGATGCGATTCCTGCTGACAACCGCGCAACTTGCGAACTTGTGCGGCCAAAATTGATTTCTCGTCTCGAAGGCACTGTTGACAAAAGTGAAAACGTGTTCACTCTAAGGCCCGGGTGAGGCGAGGCACGCCGGGAGGAGGGTTCCGGCGGTCCGAATGCACCGAACCAACTTGTCCGGCAACGGACCAATTCGGGAGGAATTCACATGCGCAAGAGCATACGTTTTCTGTTGTTGGGCGCTTCGGCGGCGATTGCGCTGTCAAGCCAGGCCATGGCGGCGACGGAACTCAACATCACCTGCCGCTGCGTCATCGGCGGCGTCAATAGCGGCATGGCGGAATGGATCGAGAAGAAGGTCATTCCCGCCTTTACCGCCAAGATGAAGGCAGACGGCAAGGATGTCACCGTCAAGCTCACTCAATTCGGCGGAGCTGACGAGCAGCTGACCCAGCAGCTCGCGCTGGACTTTTCCAGCGGCGCTGGCGCTGATGTTTCCGGCTTCGACGGCTTCCTCATTCCGAGCTTCGTTCAGGGCGGCCTCCTGAAGCCGCTCGATGAGATCGGCGGCGCCGATGTCGAAAAATGGGATGGCTGGGGCCATATTTCCGACGGCACCAAGGCGCTGATGAGCTATCAGGGCAAGCCCTATGGCATCGCGCTCGGCACCGATGCCCGTATGATCTTCGTACGCAAGGACCTGTTCAAGAAGGCAGGTATTGACGCCGACGGCTGGCAGCCAAAGTCCTGGGCCGAACTGCTCGACGCCGCCCGAAAGCTGAAGGCGGCTGATCCGGCGAGTTTCCCACTACAGATCAATGCCGGCGTCTCGATGGGCGAAGCCACCACGATGCAGGGTTACTGGATGGCTTTGCTCGGCACTGGCGAGCAGGTGACTGACGAGAGCGGCAAATATATCGTTTCGAGCCAGGGCATTCTGGACACGCTTAATCTCTACAAGACCGTCTATGTAGACGACAAGCTTGGCGATCAACGCGCCCAGATGCTTGGCGATGGCCGCAACCGCACCTTCGCGAACTTCCGCGATGGCAAGACGGCGATGTTGATCGAAAGCGACTGGTTCTATCGTTCCGTTACCAAGCCGGGCGCGGAATTTGGAGTCGCGGACCGCGACAATGTGATGACTTGGAAGAAGATGCCGTCCGAACAGCCGGGCCGTGGCCTGCGCGGCCAGGATTTCGTCACCATTTCCGGCGGTACCGGGTTCGTCATTAATCCGCATACGGACGCGCCGCAAGAGTCCTGGGCGCTGCTCTCCTTCATGAACAGCCAGGAACAGCTCACCGCCTTTCAGGATATCCAGCCGGCCATCCGCATTCGCGACGATGTCGCGATCCCGAATTCGCCGTTCCTGATGGAAACCGCCAAGACGCTGCTGCCGTTCACGACAGCCCGACCGAACGACGCCAACTACAACAAGGTCTCCGCCGAAATCCAGCGCATGACCGAGGCCGTCGTTTCAGGCGAACTGACACCGGAAGCCGCGATGAAGCAGTACAAGGAAGCAGTCACCGCCATCGTTGGCGAAGAGAACACGATCAGCCGTCTCTGATCGCCAAAATCAAACGGAGGCCGGGCGGCAGGTCCGGCCTCCGCGTTGCGGCAGGCGCTGCCACGGGGTAATCGCGCATGAAAAAATTCTCCCTCCTTTCCACGCGCGCGGGCGCGGTGTTTCTCGCCCCCGCCGCCGCGCTGGTCGGCGTTTTCGTCATCATCCCGTTCTTCTGGGTGATCGTCGTTTCCTTCACAAACAAAACGCTGCTCGGCCGCACGGCCGTCGATCCCGATTTTGTCGGGCTGCAGAACTATTTTACGCTGTTCAACCCAACAACGTTCTTTACACGCGGCCAGTTCGGTTTTTCGCTGATCCTGACGGTCCAGTTCGTATTATTTTCGGCACTGATCGGCCAGGCCTTGCTCGGCCTCATCCTTGCCTGGCTCAGCCAGTCCGTCTCGCCGACGCTCAAGAATTTCCTGCAGACGGCTGTGATTGCTGCCTGGATCCTGCCGGAAGTGGTGATCGGCTTCGCCTGGTTCGCCTTTCTCGATTACGACAATGGTACACTGAACATGATCATGCGCGGCCTCGGTCTGCCGCCGGCCGACTTGCTGCTGCAACAGCCTTTCTGGGTCATCGTGGTTTTCAACACCTGGCGGGGCGCGGCCTTCTCCATGATGTTGTTCAACTCCGCCTTCCAGTCGATACCGCCGAGCTATTTTCAGGCGGCCGATGTTGCCGGTGCGAGTTCGTGGCAGAAACTGCGCGATATCGCCCTGCCACTGATACGCGGCCATGTGGTGACGGATCTCATCCTTATCACCATGTGGACATTCAACGTCTTCACGCCCTTCCTGCTGACCAGCGGCGGCCCCTCATACCGGACCGAGCTGCTGTCGATCTACACCTACCGGGTTGCCTTCAAGGACTTCGAATTCGGTCGCGGCGCGGCAGTCGGTGTCATCATCATGCTGATCAACCTCGCCTTCGCGCTTGTCTACCTGCAAATCGCCAAGAAGAAGAAGGCGGAGGCCGAGTGATGCAGATTTCCCGCAGCATCTATATGCGCCGCGCGGTCTTTTCGGTCGTCGCCTCGCTGATCGGCGTGGTCTTCGCCCTGCCGCTTGTGTGGTTCATCTTCGCGCCGTTCAATGCGCGTGCCGAACTCGGCCTTGCCATTCCGTCGCCGTTCACGCTGTCCAATTTCGTGACCGTGTTCCAGAACAGCTTCGCGATGCACGCGCTCTTGAACAGCCTGATCCAGGCCTTTGGGGGTGTCATTCTGGTCGGCGGCGCGGCCACACTTGCGGCCTACGCGCTGTCGCGATCGTCCATTCCCGGCAAGGGCGCGGTCACCTATATCCTCCTGCTTTTCTCCTCGGTCGTGTCCGGCTCGGCAGCCATGGTGCCGATCTTCCTGATCATCTCGGCAATCGGACTGATTGACACGCATCTCGCCGTCATCCTGGTGTTCGCTGGCGGGCTGTTGCCGACCGCCATGTTCATCCTGCGTGACTTCATCGACGCCATTCCGCGATCCTATGAGGAAAGCGCCATGGTGGCCGGCGCCTCACCGATCCAGGCCTTTTTCGATGTGGCGCTACCGGTCATCCGGCCCGGGATCGTCGTGGTCGTCGTCTGGGCCTTCGTGAACATCTGGGGAAGTTTCCTCATCCCGTTCATCCTGCTGCGCAAGGATACGCTGATGCCGGCTTCGGTCGCCATCTATTCCTTCTATTCGGAGGCCGGTACGCCGATCGTCACGTTGCTCGCCGCCTATTCGCTCATCTACTCGCTGCCCGTCATTGTGCTTTACCTGTTCGTCAACTGGAAGTTCGGCTTCCGGTTCTTCGGCGGCATCAAGTCGTAATTGGACCTTTCTCATGGCTTCAGTCGAATTCCAGAACGTCTCCAAAACATTCGGTTCGTTTACCGCGGTACCGGACATCAGCTTCTCGATCGCCGATGGCGAATTCGTCTGCCTGCTCGGCCCTTCCGGCTGCGGCAAGACGACCAGCCTGCGAATGATTGCCGGCCTTGAAACTCCCTCCGCCGGCAAGGTCCTGATCGGCGGCAAGGACGTCACCTATCTGCATCCCAAGGATCGGCAGATCTCGATGGTCTTTCAGGACTATGCGCTTTATCCGCATATGAATCTTGCCGACAATATCGCCTATCCGCTGAAGGTGCGCGGCGAGACCGAGGACAAGAGACATGCACGCGCCAGAGAAGTGGCCGACGTCCTGAAGATCGGTGACCTCATGAAGCGACTGCCGAGTCAGATTTCCGGCGGTCAACAGCAGCGCACCTCGCTTGCTCGTGCGCTCGTCTATCCGAGTCAGGTCTATCTCTTCGACGAGCCGCTTTCAAACCTCGATGCCAAGCTCCGCCTCGAGGCCCGCGGTTTCCTCAACCACCTGCAGCGCGACATGGGCATGACCGCCGTCTACGTGACCCACGATCAGGCCGAGGCCATGGCGCTTGCGACCCGCATCGCCGTCATGGACAAAGGCCGGATCGTGCAGTTCGCGCCGCCAATCGAGATTTATCGCCGGCCGGCTACGACATTCGTGGCAAATTTTGTCGGCAATCCACCGATGAACCTCGTGCCGGTGGCGGCAATGGTCGATGGCGGGCAACTGCGGTTGCGCGCAGATGGCCTGACCCTGCCCAGCCTGCCTGTGTCTGATGCCATCGCCAAGGCTGCGGCGAAAGGCAAGATGACGCTCGGAATTCGCCCGGAACACCTACGAATGGCGGAAGCGGGCGACGCCAATACGATTGCCGGAAAGCTGTTTGCCAACGAGAACATGGGACCGGAAAGTCTGGTTACGATGGAACGTGCAGATTCCGGCCGGGTGACCGCGCGCATCTTCACCGACGACGAAATACGCACCGGCGATCAGGTCACACTCTCCTTCGATACCCGCCACGTGACGCTGTTCGACGAGACCGGCGCCCGTATTCCGGCAACAGGCGAGTAAGCCGTCATGGTCGAAATCACCGTTCACGTGACCCCTGCTGATCAGGCCGCCGATCCATATTTCTACGTGCCCGTCGATATTCCCGCCGACACGACACGCATCGACGTGACAATGAGTTACCCGAAGGCCGACAATTGCATCATCGATCTCGGAATGCTCGATCCCCATGCCAGCGGCTATCCGACCATGGCGGGTTTTCGCGGCTGGAGCGGCGGCGCGCGGGATCGTTTCTTCGTTGCGACCGATGATGCGACGCCGGGCTACATTCATGGTGAAATCCCTGCCGGCGTGTGGAAGGTGATGCTCGGCCTCTACAAGGTACCGCCCGACGGTGCCGAGGTGCGGCTGACAGTCGTCTTCGACAGTGCATCGCGCGAACTCTTGCCACCGCCAGCGCGAACTTTCCCGGTGCGTCAGGGCGCGGGCTGGTATCGCGGCGACCTGCATTGCCACACCTTTCATTCAGACGCGGCCGGCTCGCCCGAACTCCTGCACGCCGCAGCCAAGCAGGCAGGCCTCGATTTCCTTGCGATCGCCGACCACAACACGATCACCCAGCGACGTTACTTCCATCCGCATTCCTCGCCGGAACTGATATTTGTGCGAGCGATGGAAATCACCACCGCCGTCGGACATGCCAATGTCTATGGCGTCGATGATTGGATAGATTTCCGCATGACGAAGCCTGAGCATGCCCATACGCTGTCGCGTCTTGTTCATGACCATGGTGGCCTTCTTTCGATCAACCACGACAAACCGACGATCCAGTGGGACTATGACCTGCCCAGGATCGACTGTATGGAAGTCTGGCAATCTCATTGGATGGCCTGGAACTGGGTATCACTCGGCCGTTATCAGGACCGGCTCGCCTCTGGCCTCAAGATTTCAGCGATTGGCGGCAGCGACTTTCATCAGCCTGCACGGCTGATGCCGGAAGGACCGCTGGCTCTGGCCCGACCGACGACGGTGCTATGGCTCGATGAACTTTCAGAAGGCGCGATCCTTGCCGCCATGAAGGCCGGGCGCGGTTATGTAACAGAAAGCCCAACCGGTCCGCACCTTGCTCTGACCGTCAATGGCCAGCCGATGGGATCGACGACACAGGCCGAAGTTACCGCAACGGCGGAAACGAAACGCGCGGAAGGCGATACGCTCGTATGGATCGACGCGACCGGCATACTTTCGACCGAGACGATAGGTTCCGATGATTGGACCGGTGGCTTCACCGGCAGGCCGAAGGCTTTTCTGCGCACTGAAATCATCGCTGCTGCAAGCCGCGAAGGCTTGATTTCCGAATTCTCCGCGGCACTCGAAGGACGTTCGCTCCCTTGGCAACTCCAGAGCGTCGAGATGGCAAGCCAGCCGATCCGCCGGGCGATCAGCAACCCGGTCTATGTGGAATGGTGACAGGTGCGCCGAAAGATCCTATTGCGACGCCTTCTCAAAGTGTCGCCAGCACTGCGTTCGACAGTTGGGAACCATAGTTCCGGCGAATGCTGACTTTCCTTTCGAGAGCCTCGATGACCGTTGCGGAGAAGTCCACGGAATAGAGCTGTTCGAGATTTCGCAACCCGCCCGGCGTAAAGACGTTGATCTCGAGGATCTTGTCACCGATGATATCCAAGCCCACGAGAAACATTCCGTCGGCGACAAGCTTGGGCCTGACAGTCTCGGCAACCTCAAGAATCTCGGGGGTAATCTTTACTGCTGCAGCTGTTCCGGCGGCACTGATATTGGAGCGGATCTCTCCTTTCGCAGGAACTCTGCGAAATGCCGCATAGGCACCGTCCTTTTCAAGGGGTTGACCGTTCATCAGGAACAACCGGATGTCACCATCAACCGCATCCGGGAGGTAACCTTGAGCGATCAGATACCCTTCGCCACTGACTGCTTCAAAAATCTGGTTGAGATTGGATTCCTTGCTCGATTTAATTCTGAATACATGCCGGCCTCCCGATCCCTGTAGTGGTTTCAGGATCACACCGCGTTTCTGGCTGTCGATGAAGGCTCTAATTTCGTCCAGGCTTTTCGAAATCAGTGTCGTGGGACGAATAGCCTCGGGGAAGTCTTGGAAATAGAGCTTGTTCTGAGCCTTCATCAAGGTGTCGGGGTCATTCACCGTCAGCACGCCCCGCTCGACAGCAAGTCGCCCGAACATCGCGCCGACATGAGCGGCCCAGGGTCGCTCTTCGGCATCAAGGGAAGGGTCGTTGCGCAAAAACAGCACGTCCACATCTTTCACGTCAATCGTTTCGACGCGCGCCTTCTCGTTGAGATCGGCAATGAACGCGTCTTCATTCTTCGGTTTGCCCACACTCGGAGCTCGTACGCGCACTGCCAAGCTATCGTCGGATCGCAGCACAAAATCCCCAGGCGTGACATAACAAACATCATGGCCACGGGCGCATGCGACCATTGCGAGGGATGTCGTCGTATAATAAGGCGCCTCGCTTTCGATCGCGTTCACGAAGAATGCTATTCGCATTTAGGCTTCCTTTGGTTGAACCAGGTCGATGGGGCGCAATCCCTGTCTTGCGCTGTCAAGTCGTTCGCGGCCTTCAGTAGTCTCCAGAAACAGCGGATGGACGCATGGCGGCTTGAGCAGTCCGCGTAATGCAAGTTCTTCCATAACGGCGAAATGGGAGGAAGCGATTTTGCCCATCCAGAACGGCTCGAGCGCGCCACCGCGTTTCAGATGGTCCAGCAGTTGAAGAAGGCCCCTCAAGTAGATCGCATCCTTGGCCAATCCGCCGCCGCGGTAAACACGCAGTGCAAGGTTGAATGCCCCGTGATCGGAGAATTTGTAGCTGGAAACGAGCTGACGGAAAGTTTCGGCGAAGCTTAGCCCCGAGAGCATGTAAGCGCATGCGACGACCCTCGCAGCTATCAGCTTCAGCCGCTCTGCAGTCAGGCCACCCGAGAGGTATTCAGCGAAAACCGCGAGCCCCTCCTGCATGCCTTCGTATCCGGACAGCCCAGAGCGAAAGAGTCGCAGCCCTTGAGCGGAACCATTAAAGTAGGTGAGGAGATGAACGCCGATTTCATGCGCAAGAAGCGGCTCGACACGTCGTCGGTCCATGATTGTCGACCTCGAAATGAGGAGACGATGATTGGTCACCATCAGGCCAGAAGGAAGGTCATCGCGAAGCACAATGCTTGCCTTGAAGTCCGGCCAGACCGTTCGGTAACGATTAATCATGGCTTGCGCACGTCGTTCCACGTAGTCGGCATCGGCGGTGGGAATATTGGAACGCGACTTAAGATGATCCACAGGATACTCGTCCGCGAGAATTCCAAGAATATCCTCGGCTTCGAGCAAAAGAGAATGCTCGACCGGACCATAAAGCGCCCTGCCAAACTCTACGAAGCTCTTGGTCTGGCGCGCAGCAATCAGCGAAAGTTGCAAGTCGACTTCACGCTGTTTTTCCCGGCAGAGGTCGTATAGGACCGGATCTTCCATTTGGTCAAAGGAGATAGCAAAGAGCCGATGCTTCGCATTTTCCACCTGGGTCGTCAGCGGGCGGTATAGAAAGACCGGCTCGCTTTCAAACCCAGCCAATCTGAATTCGTCAAATGCTTGCCTTGCGTTGATGGGGGTGACGGCAAGGAGAACGTCGAAGAGCGATGCAATCTCGTCGATGCTTCTGTCGACGCGGCTGACAGCGTCGACGAAGGCACGTCTGCCAAGGGACCGATACGACGCAAGCTTGACAATTTTCTTGGTTTCCAGAAAGGCGCCACACGCGCGGAGCCCAGCGTCGAACAGTGCCGAGACCAATTGGTCGCGAACTTCAGGGTAAATCTCCCCGGACTCTGGCGTCCGGTAGATCGGCGCGAACTCAACACCAAGTACGGCGCAGCCGGGCATCGCCGCAATCTGTGCGTCAATGGTCGACGTGGGGATATTCCGCTCGAGGACTCTCGGCGTGCGGAACCTGGCCTCGCTCGCCATAATGGTCTTCGAGAAAGTCGTCTTTGCAAGGGCGGCATTCTCGGATGACCAGACGGAAACCTCAAACGGCGGGAGATAGGGAGCGTCATCGGTAAGAAACCGGTCACGCTCAAGCTCACTACTTCGAACGACAAGGAGGGTCCCGAACTGCTCGACCGCGACCGCGGCGATCGCCTCGACAATCGACACGACCTCCTGAGGGTCCGATGCAAGGAGATAGGAAGCATTGGCCTGGACTACGGCTTGCGCCACGTCCTCCGTCTTTCCTGTGTTGATATGGACGAACAGAAAGGGGAGTCGTCGATCGATATGCAAGCGACCACCTTCGGGGAATTCCCTTCGGATCGGTTTGTCGTCGCGAAGCGACTGCTTGATATCACATAGCCAATCGTCCTGGGTAGCTGACGCGTGTCTCGTCATGACATTGACCTCAAAACGCGCTCGAGAAGCGGAACGGCCGAGGTAAGCGCCTCCCGCAATTCACGAAGTGTCGAGTTGTCTGGCTTTCCCGTCCACTCGTCCATGAAAATCTTCTTGAACTCGATGGCGATCGCGCAACCGATTCCCGGATATTGTTCATGGACGAACCGCGTCTGTTCTCCCTTTCCGTGAAAGGCAACGTTCTCCCGCACGTCAAGCCGCCTGCCGCCAACGCCGAAGGATCGGAGGTGATCCATCAATGGCTCGACTACATGGACCCATCGTTCTCGATCCATGGAGAACGTACCGATATTGACGTCGGGCGCCTGATCCTGGGGCGTTGGCGTGTCCGGATCAGCTCGACGATAGTTATAACTATGCACATCCAGGAGAACGAAGTGCTTATGGTATCGCACGATGCCATCGAGAAAGAAGCGGAGCATCTCATAGTAGTCGTCATGGATAAGCAATGACCTGCGATGTTCCGATTGCGGAAGGCTCTCTTTCCAAACTGTCAGCCCCCATGCCTGCTCGGGGCGAAGATAAACAGCCTGGTCACGGCTTCGGTTGAGATCGATTTCAAATCGGGAACGGTGAAATACAATCTGGTTTGGCAAGCCACTGATCAAGCTCGCCGTGAACGGGTCTTCTTCGCGAAGACGCCCGACCTCGTTCAAGGCGTATCGAGAACGCAGACTTCTCCGAACATGGCTACCGTCATGGATCGCCGTTCCAATAATGGGCGACTGACTTCTCGTGACACTCCACAGAGGCTCGGAATTCTCCCCCTTTGGAACCTCCTCGACGTTCTCTATCGCCATAGAGCCTCTCTGCATTGACTCCGCCTCAAGTTACGGGAACCTCTTCGCCGCGCAGAACAAAATGCACCTGTACGGGCCAGAGTTGATCATCGTCTGCCAAAGCGCCGATTGGCGTGGCCCGTGAAACGAGAACCGGTCGCTGCTCCGTGTGGGATCGCCTTCCCGTTGAAACGCAATGGCCATTTAGTTTCAAATGCCTGCTCGAAGAACGCAGTTGCCGCGGAGCCGGTTCCGCTGGCGAGAAAAATAGTGGTCGATCGGAGTGGACGGCGGTCGCAACGCGACTGGAAGCCGGGGAATGCCTCTGTGTTTGCTTGGAACCGCTTGGAACCCTGGGGCCGACTGCGAATTTCCGGATGATGGAGATTGATGCGGTATGTCTTGCCATGTCAGAATCCGTCGTATGGCTGGCTGGCCACGGGCTCGTTCTCGCGGCGGCAATCCTCGTCGTGCTGATCTGGTGCCTCGTTGGCTTGGCGACCGGGATGCCCAACCAATGGTTCCTGCTCTCCAACGGCGCCGGCACGCTTGTCTCGCTATTCATCCTGCTGGTGATCCAGCATTCACAAAACCGCGACATGCGCACGCTGCAGGTGAAGGTCGATGAACTCATCTGGTCGAGCAATGCCAGGAACCACATGATTGGTATCGAGCGACTGGAGACAGAAGATCTCGCAACGTTGCCGATCAGCTTCATCGATAGTGGATGTTCAGATCGGTGGTGGCTGAAAATTTAAACTTCGGCGCGACCTTTAGATTTGCGCTGGTGATGCTGCTTGTTTCGGCATAGGCGGCCGTGCCGTCCCGGCCCCGCCTGCAAATCCAGCAATGGAACGGCACCCTCAACCGCACGAGCCCTTCGATACCATCAGGACGAAGCGCGAGGTTTCCGAAAGCCCTCTTATGTTGAACCGGATTCTGTGAACTGGAAAAAGAAGGGGTTTCGAAAGTCCATTTAGGCGCTATCTTGTCAAGGAGGCGTCAGCACGAGACTTTCATGACAGTTCAACATCACGGACACCTACACGAACGAATGACGATCCTTGGCGACCTCCAAGCCGCCTCGTTTATTCCGTGGATCCGTCGTCACGCAGCAAAGCTCGGTCTGTCCCAGGCCATATCTCATCAAAGTGTCGACCGGATCGAACTCGAAGTTGCCGGGCCGATAGAATTGATCGACATGATGGAGGTAGGATGCTCGCTCGGGCCTATTGATGTATGGGTGGAAACCATCTTCCGCACGCCGATTGAGAGCGACGCAGAGTAGGCCTTGCAACGCCCTTCAATTTTCCACTGCACGTTATTTGATCAGCGTTGCCAATGCGAAAAAATTATGCAAACGTGCTCCCGTCCGCTACGAACCGCCCTATCCAAGCGGTGGCCTTGAAGCAGACAAAACGTTGATAATGCTGAGAAAGTTCTACCATGTCAGCCGATACGACGGGCTTTTGGACGCCAGTCGCGCTTTCTGCGGATTTGCCGTCAGGGACGGTAATCCCCGCACGCACAAGAGCCGGCTCAATTGCCCTCTGGAGAAGTGATTCAGGACGGGTCGCGGCATCGGCAGACCGCTGTCCCCATCGTGGCATGCGCCTGTCTTATGGCTTTGTACGCGGTGAGGCGCTGTCTTGCATCTATCACGGCTGGAGTTACACGCAGACGGGAAACTGCCTGCGCATCCCCGCTCACCCTGGTCTTACCCCGCCCGACACGATCCGCGTTGCGACGCATCTGGTCGAGGAAGCCGATGGCGTGATCTGGGTAGCCGTCGGGGAACCCGTGCGTTCGCCCCCGAAATTGCAGGGCCTCGTTGCGTTGCGCTCGCTAACGATGCATGCCGACGTTGCCACCATTGAGGCGGCTTCCGGCGCGAAATCAGACGAGACCGGGCTTCTAAAAGCAACGCAGCAATCCGAAAAGATGTGGTTGCTGCTTTCCGAACAGGAACAGGGCCACACCCTCGTCCATGTACTCCTTGACGGCGAGAACACGCTCGGTGACCGCATCTCAGCGTCGCGGGCCGTCGAAAGCCTGCGCAGATGTGCCGAAGACCTTCAGGCAAGGAGATCTCGTGATGGCTAAGGAAGCTATGCTCGACGAGTGGTATCCAGTCGGCCTCTTCAGCCAGGTCAAAACGACCGCATACAAGACGGCCCTGATGGGCGAACCGATCGAGGTTTCTGTCGGGGCTGACGGCAATGCGATCGTGACGACGTCGGGCGGACGTGTTTTGTCGTCACGTGTTCGCTATGGCCACGTGTGGTCGTCCGTCGGAGATCCTCAAAAGGAGATCTTTTCCATTCCCGAGGCTGACCAACCGGGTCGCCGGTTTGTCGATGTTGGTGTGGTTCGCGTTCGCTGTTCGCCGCTTCGCGCGGTCGAGAACTTTCTCGACATCGCTCATTTTCCTTTCGTCCATACTGACATCCTCGGAGCAGAGCCGCACACGGAAGTGCAGAACTACAAGGTTGAAATTCGCGACGTCGAGGATGAAGTCTGGGCAACGCAGGTGAAATTCTACCAGCCGCAAGCAGCAAAGTCGGCAAGCGGCGGGATTACGACAGAGTACATGTATCGCGTGCCGGCCCCGACCTGTTCGGTGCTTTATAAGACCTGCCCACCGCGCCCCAGTGAATGGGACGTCATTACTCTTTTCGTCCAGCCGCTTGCCGAGGATCTTTGCGATGTCTGGCCGTGGATGGCGCTGTTTGACGATGAAACATCGATGACCGACCTCATCCATTTCCAGCAGACGATCTTTCTGCAGGACCGCTCGATCCTTGAAAATCAGATCCCGCGTCTTTTGCCGCTCGACCCCGGCATGGAGATCCCGACGCGCGCCGATCTGACATCGGTAGCCTACCGACGTTGGCTAAAGCGCCACAATTACACCTATGGCGCACAGTTGGTGGCGCAATGAAGCTTTACGATTACATCCTCTCTCCCAGTTGCTACAAAGTGCGCCTGATGGCGGCTTTGACCGGGCTGTCACTCGATATCCGGCCGGTCGACTTTCATCCTGGCGGCGAGCACCGCAAAGCGGAACTTCTGGCACTCAACCCGGCTGGCTCCATCCCTATCCTGAAGGACGGGGATCTGCTCCTGACGGAATCGTCAGCAATGCTCGTCTACCTCGCAAGAAAGGCGGCTCCGGAGTGGCTTGGGGACGGAACGGCCGAGCAATCGGCCAGGCTGCAACAGTGGCTTTCCTTTTCTCACCGGCTGACCGCAAATCTTGGTGGCGCGCGCCTCCACGAGATGTTGCTTCGCCCGGGCGATATCGCCCTGTTGCAAGCGCAGGGCGTTGCTGCGCTGCGCGAACTTGAAGCCGGGCTGGTCGAGCAAGATCTTCGGGGCAGGCCGTTCCTTGCTTCCGATCGCCCGACGGTCGCAGACATCGCGTGCTTTCCCTACGTGGCGCTCGCGCCAGATGGCGGTGTCTCGCTTGACCCCTACCCTGTGATCCGGCGCTGGTCGCGCGCCATTCGCGCGCTTGAAAACTTCATTGAGATGCCAGGCATACACCGACTGCATGAGTTGAAGTCCGAGCCCCAGATTGGAACGGGCGAGGAGTAACATGACCGGCTATCTTCTGAAGAACTGCGCAGCGGTTATCGTCGATGAGGGCAAGGGCCAGACGACCCGTCGCAACGTTGACGTCCTGACAAACGGTTCCGCGATCCAGGCAATAGGCGACAATCTTGGACAGGACGAACTTCCGGCCGGTACGATCGTTCAAGATGCGAGCGGCTGGTTCGTCTATCCCGGGCTCGTCAATACACACCACCACTTCTTTCAATGCTTTGTGCGCAACCGTGCGGATCTCGACTGGACGAAGCTGTCGGTCATCGAGTGGCTTGATCGCATTTATCCGATCTTTTCGCGATTGAACGAGGATTGCTTTTATCACTCCTCGGTCACCGCCATGGCCGAGATGATCAAGCACGGGTGCACGACTGCGTTCGATCACCAGTACTGCTTTCCGAGGCATGCAGGCAAAAGACTGATCGACCGCCAGTTCGAGGCCGCCGATCTTCTGGGCATGCGCTTTCATGCCGGCCGCGGTGGCAACACACTTCCGAAATCCGAAGGCTCGACCATTCCCGACGCGATGCTCGAAACGACGGACGAGTTCATTGGTGATTGCGAGCGGCTGATCGACACCTATCACGATGCCCGACCTTTCAGCATGCGCCAGGTGGTGGTCGCCCCATGCCAGCCGGTAAACTGCTACCGTGAAACCTTCGTGGAATCGGTAGCCCTGGCACGTGATCGTGGTGTTCAGATGCACACCCATGTTGGGGAGGGTGAAAGCCGCGTGGTCGAGGCCCGACATGGCATGCGCACCGTAGATTACTGTGCAGAGCTGGGTTTTGCGGGGCCTGATGCCTTTTACGCCCATTGCTGGGAACTGACCCACGACGAACTGCGCAAGATGGCTGCGGACGGGACCGGCGTTTCCCATTGCCCGGAGCCAGTCTATCTGGTTGGCGCCGAAGTAACCGATATTCCCGCCATGGCAGCCTTTGGCCTTCGCGTCGGACTGGGCTGCGACGGCGCTGCCTCGAATGACAACTCGAACCTGATGCATTGCATCCACTCCGCCTACATGCTGCAGTGCCTGACCGCATCGACGCGCAACCACCCTGTCCCGCCTCCGGTTGATTTTCTGGGCTATGCGACGGCGGGAGGTGCGGCTCTGCTTGGTCGAAAGGACATAGGCAGGCTGGCGCCCGGCATGGCCGCCGACCTGTTTGCTATCGACACGCGGCGGATGGACTATGTCGGCACACGCCATGATCCGCTGAGCCTGATGGCCAAGGTCGGTATCGGCATGCCGACGGACCTGACAATGATCAATGGCCGCATTGTATGGCAGAAGGGCGAGTTCATCGGCCTCGATGAAAGCCGGATGTTCGCTGAGGCTGAAGCTGCACTTGCGACTGTCGAACTCTAAATCACAAAGAAGGGGAACCAGCATGACAAACATTTCTCGAAGAACCCTGATGCAGGGCGTTGCAGCTGCCGGCCTGGCCGGCGCATTTGGTGGCCGCGCCGCATTTGCGGCCGACGGCCCGCTCGGGATCACGCTCGTCGTTCCCTCGCCCATTGGTGACGTTGGCTGGGGTCACGCGCTGGCTGCCGGTCTGGAGCCGATCAAGGCAGCGTATGGCGACAAGGTGAAGGTGACGGTCGTCGAAAACATTGCGGAGGGTCCGGATGCTGACCGCATCATGAACAAGACAGTCGCCGACGGAAACAAGTTCCTGATCGCAGGCTCCTTTGGCTATCAAAACGGTGCCCTGCAGATTGCTCGCCGCAACCCTGATGTCACCGTGTTGCATGCATCGGGTTTCCAGGTGGCCCCGAACTTCTCACCGTTTGCTGCCAAGTACTTCCAGGGGACGTATCTGCTTGGCATGGCGGCGGCTGCGCTGTCAAAGACCGGAAAGCTCGGTTCCGTATCCGCCTTCGCCATTCCGGAACTGATTACCTCGATCAACGCGTTCACGCTCGGTGCTCAGGCCGTGAACCCCAACATCGAAGTTTCGGTCGTCTGGGTAAACTCATGGTTTGACCCGGCCAAGGAACAGGAAGCGGCCAAGGCGCTGATTGCGCAAAAATGCGACGTGATCTTCTCCAACGCGCAGGATACGCCCTCCGTCATCTCCGCCTGCGAGGAGGCTGGCGTCTACGCATTCAACCTCAATTCGTCGATGAAGAAATACGCGCCGAAGACATATCTTGGTTGTGTGTCCACCGATTGGTCCCCGTTCTTCAAGGCCTCCGTCGACGCTCATCTCGCCGGCACCTTCAAGGGTGCAAACACCTTCCTGGGTGTTGCAGACAAGGTCGTCGAGGTTGTTGACTGGCACCCTTCGATCCCCGCAGAAACGATGACGAAGATCAAGGCTGCAGAGGCAAAGATTGCCGACGGAAGTCTCTCACCGTTTACCGGCCCGATCAGCAAGGCGGACGGCAGCGAGGGCGCGGCCGCTGGAAAGACCCTGGCCGATGGGGAAATCGTGGCCATGGACTGGCACGTCAAGGGCGTGACCACGCCGCTGCCAAAGTAAGCCATGACCGCCCCGCTTCTGTCGCTTCGCGGCATCTCGAAGACCTACGGCCAGGTCCATGCCAACCAGGCCGTTGATCTGGACGTAGCCCCGCAGTCGATCCATGCAATTCTCGGCGAAAACGGGGCTGGCAAATCGACGCTGATGAAAATGATCTACGGCGTAGAGCAACCAGACAGCGGGTCGGTCGCCTGGGAAGGCGAACCCTTGGCCCTTGCCTCCCCGGCGGAGGCAAGGGCCAAGGGTATCGGCATGGTATTCCAGCATTTTTCGTTGTTTGAGACCCTGACTGTCGTTGAAAATATTCAGCTCGTTGTCCCTGGCAAAAAAGCCGATCTCGTTAAACGTGTCCGTGCGCTTGGGCATGAATTCGGCCTTGAAGTCGATCCGCTCGCCCACGTGCATGCGCTTTCGGTCGGTGAACGTCAGCGAGTAGAGATCATCCGCTGCCTGATGACCAATCCGAGGTTGCTGATCCTCGACGAACCGACATCTGTTTTGCCGCCACAGCTGGTTGAAAAGCTGTTCGAGACGTTGCGCCGGCTGCGGGACGGCGGTGTATCGATCCTCTTTATCTCGCATAAGCTGGAGGAAATCCGGGCTATCTGTGACAGGGCAACCATTTTGCGCGGCGGCCGCGTCACGGGACATATCGACCCGCGAGAACACGATGCCCATGACCTCGCCCGCATGATGATCGGCCGCGACATGCCCGAACCCATGGCCGCCGTGCCGCTCTCAGGCGGCGAGAAACGCCTTGAGATCATCGGCCTTAATCATCGGCCGGAAGATCCCTTTGCTGTGCCGCTTTCTGATATTGCGCTGACGGTGCGTTCTGGCGAGATCCTCGGGATAGCGGGCATTTCCGGAAACGGGCAGAGCGAGCTTGCCTCGCTGATCTCAGGCGAGATCACCCTCCCGAGAGACCAGCGCGACCGGATCTACATGATGGGACGTGACGTGGGAAGGCTCGACGCAGCTCACCGACGCCAGCTTGGATTTGCATTCGTTCCGGAGGACCGGCTGGGACGGGGAGCAGTTCCTGAAATGTCACTCGTACTCAACGGGCTGTTGACCGCCCACCCTTTGAACCTTCTTCGTCACGGCCTGATAGACAGGACAAGGGCGTCTGCCTTTGCCGAGGATTGCATCCGCCAGTATGATGTGCGCACGCCTGGCCCCGACGCCGAAGCCGGCGCACTTTCGGGCGGCAATCTTCAGAAGTTCATCGTTGGCCGTGAGATCATGTTGGCGCCGAAGCTGCTCTTTGTCGCGCAGCCCACATGGGGTGTGGATGTTGGCGCGGCGTCCGCTATACGCGCCCGTCTTGTCGCGTTACGCAACGAAGGCATGGCCATTCTCGTCATTTCAGAAGAACTCGAGGAACTTTTCGAGCTCTGCGATTTCATCCAGGTATTGCACCACGGCACATTGAGCCCGCCGCTTGTCACCAAGGAAACGCAACCCGAGGAAATCGGCCGCTACATGATTGGCGCGCAAGACGCTTCAAAGAAAGTCATCGCATGAATGCCGTGTCTGCCGCCTTTCTGCCTACGCTTATCCGCCGGGAACGCGCTTCGTTTTCTGCGACGCTGGCTGCGCCATTCCTGGCGCTGGTGGTAGCAACCATCCTGAATGTCGCACTCTACGTGGCGATGGGCCGCAACCCGGTCGCCGTCGTCTATGCAATGCTGCTTGAGCCCTTTCTGTCGTGGGCATCGTTTTCGGAAGTGCTTTTGAAAGCAGGGCCGCTATTGCTCATTGCGCAGGGTCTCGCGATCGGCTTCCGAGCCAAGGTGTTCAACATCGGTGCCGAAGGCCAGTTCATTCTCGGCGCCATTTTTGCCTCTGCAATTCCCGTGTGGTTTCCTCAGGCAACCGGTCAGTGGATTTGGCCCCTGATGCTTGTCCTTGGGACAGTCGGTGGCGCCCTTTGGGCGTCACTCACAGCGTTCTGGCGTGTCAGGCTGAATGCAAACGAAATCCTTGTTTCACTGATGCTGAGCCTGGTTGCATCGCAGCTTTTGAATTACCTGCTGCTCGGCCCCTGGAAGGATCCCAACGGTTTCAACTTCCCGCAATCGGTCATGTTCCAGTACGACGCGATGGTGCCGCTCTTGATTTCGGGTACGCGCGTCAACGTCTCGTTGATCATTACAATCGTCCTGTCCTTGGCTGCCTGGATATTCATGCAGCGGAGCTTTGCCGGCTACAAGCTACAGGTTGGAGGCCTGGCGCCGCGTGCTGCAGCCTATGCCGGCTTCAAGGAAGGCTGGGCAATCTGGCTCTCGCTCCTGATCGGTGGATGTGCCGCAGGTCTTGCCGGAGCCGCTGAGGTCGCAGGGCCCCTGGGACAGTTGCAGCGGTCAATCTCCACCGGCTACGGCTACGCGGCCATCATCGTCGCCTATCTGGGCGGTCTGCATCCAATCGGCATCATCGCCTCATCATTGTTCATGGCGGCTCTCTACATTGGCGGCGACAATGCCATGGTATCAGCAAACCTGCCCATCGCTGCGGTCCGGGTTTTCCAGGGAAGTCTCCTTCTCGCTTACCTGGTTGCAATCGCCTTCGTCCGGTACCGTCTTGAGTGGCGTCGGATCGTCCACCGGAGCCAATCATGAATGCCATCGAGTTCATTCTTGCGGGCATGCTCGCAGCCGCAACCCCTTTTCTTCTTGCGGCGCTTGGCGAGCTGGTCGTTGAGCGCGCAGGGGTTTTGAACCTTGGCGTAGAGGGTCTGATGGCCTTTGGCGCAGCCTTGGCCTTCATCATCGTCTATCACGGCGGCGGGCACTTTGCCGGGTTTGTCGTCGCGGGGCTTGGCAGCGCCGCCCTTTCCCTGGTCTTTGCGCTGATTGCCCTTGGCTTCAGGGCCAACCAGGTGGCAACGGGCCTTGCGATCGGCATCCTTGGCCAGGGTCTGTCTGCACTGTTTGGCAAGTCCTACGAGAGCCTCACGGTCAAGGGCCTGCCCAAACTTTCCCTTCCGTTTCTGTCCGACATCCCGGTTATCGGTGGGATCTTTGTTCAAGACGTTGTCGTCTGGCTGTCGCTCGCCGCAACGATCGGCATCTGGGCCTTTTTTGCCTTTTCGAAGGGTGGGCTCGTCGTGCGGGCAGTGGGTGAAAACCCAAAGGCTGCTCACGCCATAGGCTATCACGTGATTGCTGTTCGCGTGATTGCTGTAGCCTTCGGCGGCGCGATGGCAGGCTTTGCGGGCGCCTATGCTTCGGTGGTCTACACGCCGCTTTGGGCAGACGGGATGATCGCTGGACGAGGTTGGATTGCCATAGCCCTCGTTGTCTTCGGCACATGGCTGACTGGCCGCATCTTTCTCGGAGCGTGCCTGTTTGGCGCCGTTTCCCTAATGGGCCTTGCCGCACAGGCGACAGGGTTGAACGTGCCCTCGCAACTTCTTGCGAGCCTGCCCTACCTCGTTACCATCATCGTGCTCGGCATCATTTCGGCAGATCGTCGCCTGTTGAAGCTGAATGGGGTCGCCTCGCTCGGCGAGCCCTTCGAACGCTGACCGTGGCAAATAGCTGCATCGAGCACGATCGAAGCTGGTAGGGGGACGCGAGATTATGATGGCTTTCGCCGCCGGCTAACCCAATCGCACCTGCCAAGAGCGTCTATGGTCTGAGGGCCATAAGCATTAAAGCGAGATCCCTCTGTGCGCAGTCTCGATCTGGCCAGCGGTCATGCCAGGAGAGGCTGACTAAACGCCTCGCAGCAACATCTCTATTCCGAGAAGCGCAAGGGCGATCAAAAAGCAGCGCTTGAACATCGCCGGACTAACCGCCTTCCTCATGTGCTGGCCGGCCCACATACCGATCAGAGCTGGAAGAACAGCGAAGCTCGACAGCGCTACTCCATCGAGCTGAAATGCATCTTGCAGAGCAAGCCCAGCGGCGAGCGCGATGGTGGAAATCGTGAAGGATAGTCCGAGCGCCTGAACGAGATCATCCCGTTCAAAGCCAAGTGCCTGGACATACGGTACGGCCGGAATGACCAACACGCCGGTTGCGCCAGCGATAAGGCCTGTCGCCAACCCAATCATCGGCGAGAGCCAACACTCGTGTGTTTGGCTAATATGGTAAGGTTTGGCTGACAGCGTGTAGATCGCATATGCCGTAAGCGCGAGGCCGAGGAAGACGGTGCTCAGGCGGGTTTCGCCACCTGTCAGCACAGACGTACTGGCGAGTGTGCCGACAAAAACTCCGGCCAGCATCGGCCAAAGCCGACAAACAACTGCGACAAAGCTCGGGCCTGCGACGAGTTGCCAGACATTCGTTGTGAACGAGGGGATGATGAGCAGCGATGCCGCTGTAACGGGCGACAACAATCCGCCCAGAATACCCATGGCGACCGTTGGAAGGCCCATCCCTGTGATACCCTTTACGATACCGGCGACAAAAAATGTAGCTGCGACAGCGAGCAGCAATGAGATCGAGACATCATTCATATCTTCTCATTACGACTTCTGACATCGTCCACAATGCGGCAGTTCCGTTTCCAGCCTTCGCCTGGACCGAAGGCAAAGTGGAGTGTAATCTTCGAGGATGCGCTTCGACTTTACCGATCTTCGCCTCTTTCTTGCCGTGGCTGACGCTGGCAGCATCACCCACGGAGCGGCGGAGGTGAACCTTTCGCTTGCGGCGGCCAGTGAGCGCCTGCGGGAAATGGAGACAACCGGAGGCGTACGCCTGCTCGAACGAGGTCGTCGGGGCGTGACATTGACAGAAGCGGGTGAGGCGCTTTCGCACCACGCGCGTGAGATTCTAAATCAAGTGACGCTAATGCGTGGGGAAATGGGACGCTTCGCACAAGGCATACGCGCGACTATTCGTGTAATCGCAAATACTGCGGCCATCGTCGAGGCTCTTCCAATCCGTCTATCGTCGTGGCTTGCTTCGCATCCGCAAGTCGATATTGATCTGCGGGAGCGCCAAAGCCATGAAATCGCCCGAAGCGTCTCTGCAGGTTTCGCCGATATCGGCGTATTGTCGGATGCAGCTGCCCACCAAGGTTTAATCCTTAAACCTTTCTCGGTGAGCAAACTGGTCGTGGTCTCAGCAAAGACACATTGGCTCGCGACTGAAAAGGAAATCCCGTTCGCGCGGCTCGCCGAGCAATACTTTATAGGCCTGGAAGGCGGCGCATTACAGGATCATCTCGACGCTCAAGCCGAGAGGCTGGGCGTAATGCTCCGATACCGGATCCGCCTCCGCACGTTTGAATCCATATGCGCAGCAGCAAGTAACGGCGTTGGGGTCGCTATCGTGCCGGACACGGTGGCGCGGCAGTGCAAGCGGGCCCACAACTGCGGGATAACGCCTCTAACCGACGCATGGGCGCGGCGGAATCTTTCCGTTTGCGTGGCCTCTGGATTCGATCCCACTCCAATTGCTCGAGAGCTGTTCGACCACTTGGCAAATGCGTGACCTGATGCCAGCATTTGCCGAGGCAACGGCGCGCGAACCTCCAGCATCTCGGGGAACGCCTTTGAGGCGGGGCTTTTTGTTGACCTATACGACTTCTGCGCTAGTTTATCTCTTGCACCTGTTTTGGTGCGTCCTCTTAATTCCACCTAAATGGCCCCGCCACTTCGCGGGGTTTCTTTTTCGCCTTCGACGCAGGGGGCCGTGCATTTGCAGGGTAAGGATTCCACGGTTCGCTCTGCTATCCCGGAAAAGAAGTAAGGATTAAGCAACATCACACACCTACCGTGTCACCACTCAGCGAGCGGACGGCATGTGGTATTCTTCACCAGGCTCGGTGTTGCCGGGACGAGCCGCACCGACCCTGGTCCGTTATTCAATAATCGCCGAAGCGCCGAAGCATCGTCTGGAGCTGCAGATTTTCCTGGCGAAGGCGTATTGCCAAAAGTCGTTTCAGCCGCCTGTTTTCCTCCTCCAGGCCAGCGAGATCGTCGAATTGCGTGTCGATCTTCGCAAGGCGCGTGGCCCGATTGCTCGCCTGTGGGACGCGATTTTTCTGGCGGGCGGCGCGTTGTTTGGGAGGAGGCGCACTTTGATTTGGCAAAGTGACCTCAGGTTCCATTGTCTCTGCCTTGGAATCCGAGCTGACTGTTACGCCGTCCTTTTGCTGAACCGTTGGAGCCTCAAAAGCGGCGACTGGAACCTGGATCGTTTGGTCGGTGCGACTTTCGCTCGGCACATGAATTGATCGCACTGGAACCGGAACCGACTCGATTTGGATTTCTTGGACGGCAGGTATCGAAACAGCGCTCGGCCCGAAAAGGTTCGGTGTCTGCGAAGCCGTTTCACGGACGGCGGCCTCAAGATCCGTGCCGGCCCAAATGGAAGCCGCCTGTGTTTTCGATCGACGCCGCGCTGACTTGAACTCGACGACAAATTTCCGTTGCTGTGTTTTCATGGTGTCCTAAACTGTGCGAGCGACGCAATTCAGCTTGCGTCGAATCTCTTGAGCATCTCTCTAAGCTGAGCATTCTGTTGGCGCAACTTTTCAGCCAGTCGCGTCCTCAACTGCCCTATTTCGTCATCGAGTTCCCTCAACGGGTCAATGGGCGTTTCACGGGGCGGCGAACTTGATCTCGCTCTTTGACGCTCCCCTGATACCACGGTCTTTCCGACAACTCCATCCGGGCGGTTTTCTTTGACATGGCGCATGCGTCGCGCGTTGCTTTTGCGTGCGTGTTGCCCACCGGAGCCGCCTTCCTCAAAAGCTTCCTGAGCCCTCGCCCCCAGCGGATGGACCTGAGCATTGCCCCGTTCTTCATCCCTGACAAATTCGACTGGCAGCCCCGATGATGGAGGATCAATGTCGCTTCTGGCCGCGTCCAGGCCCACGAGCGCGTCATCGCTTCCTGGCGCCAGATCCTGCGCATCCGGTACCTTTGGCGATGCGGGAAAATGCTCTTCCTCGACTTCAACCGCCTTTGCGTCGGCCTCGTCAGCGGGTGAAGATACGCCTTCCGTTCGCCGTTGGCGCAACGTCAGGTTTGACAGGAATTTCCAAGGAGATTTCATCGTGCTTCAATCTTGAACAAGCTGCACCGCGAGGTTGCAGTAGCTTATTGGTCAGGCCCGGAACTGGGCCCGACCAAATCAGTCTTGACAACGTCCGTCGCCACATCATGTCACGGTGGGTTACCGCAACTGATCGAGTTTCTTGAACTCTCAGTTAAGACCAAGCCGCTTGCGAAGGTCAGCATTTTCTGCGCGTAGCTTTTCAGCAAGTGTCTTGCGCAACCGGCTGTTCTCTTCCTCGAGTTGGATCAGGTCTGCTATATCGTCCAGCGCCGAGACAGAAGCGGGAGCAGTCTTGGTCACTTGTTTTTGCGCTCCAAGTCTCCGGCCTTGCTTGACCGCGCCCTTCGCTTTCGCCGTGGCGGTCGTTGTCGAAGCCGCTGGCTTTTGCTCGCTCGCTGGCTCTTCCACCTTCTTGCGGCGACCTCGCGGCGTTTTTACGACCGGCGCTGGCGCTACGTCGGCAGCGGCCTTCTGACGTCGTGGTCCCCGTGTTTTCTTCGGCGCCGGCGCCTCCGCCGAAGTAGTCGCTGCTGCGCCTTCGGTTATCGACGCGGTATTATTTTCGTCAGCCATGGTTTTCTCCCTCACTAGCCAGGATTCTTTTCAACTGCGCGGGGGACAGAGTCAACATAAGGCCGATCCGCGGGATTGTGATTTTTACGCGCTTCCTTCAATTCAGTTCGTTGCACGGCACCCCTGTTCTGGTGGCTTGCTCAAGTCATGAGCGGTAAGCGAAGTCAGGCGCAAAGGGAAATGGGAGCCAACCTGTCGGCCATAGACCGCGATGCACGAGAAACTAAATGTTGGCTGCGCTGATGGCTACTAAGAGGGCAACGGGCGGCTTCTCTCCTGCCAATGCCGGTCAACTGCGATGCACATCACTGCCCGAGCGCATTCGGAATCTAACGCTACACCATGATCGTTACACCATTGGCGGACAGCATCGCTCACTCGTCGTCATCCAAGGGCATCAAGTTGAGACGGGGAGGCTGCCCGTGCTCTCCAGTTAGCCAAGAGCACCTATAATCTCTCAAGCGGTCTCTGCCGCTAAAATAGGACTTACACCTGGAATGTTACTCTGATCTAGGAACAAGCAATGCCGAGATCGGAAGTCAGACAGTGTATAGCAAGTGGCGCAAGCTGACACTGTTGGCCAAGGCGATAAAAATGAAACTGACCGAGCTTTGCGATCCAACTCCATGTCATGCCGGACAAAACGCCATCGTACCGGCCGCGCGGCGCCCTGGGCCAACATCGGCGAACACATCTCAGGCGTCCCTTTTCGCTTCGGGGCGACGAATGGCCGCTCGATCCGTCGTGAGGGCTGAATATCGCTGGCGGGATCCTGCAATGCCCCACCAGCGCTTCGAGCATAAACTCTCTTCGACCTAGTTCCTTGCGAGAAGAACAACGTTTTCGTTCGACAAGGTTACAGTCACAGGAGCGCCATTGATTCGAATGGTAACCTCTCCCTTTTCGTCGTCCACGGCAGTAATCTCACCAAACAGACTGACACGGTCATTTATGGTGAAGCTCCTGCTAGATGTGTCGGAACGCCACATCGAGTCGTCCCAATATAGATCGAGTTCCGATATGCCAACGCTCGTGAGAAAGCTGGTCTTCAGGTTTTGCTCCAGCCACTCTGCCGAACAGCCAAGCGCGGTCGCGGCCGCGTTGACGTCAGAATAGTCGTTCTCCCCGCCCTCGCCCCAAGTGACCTTGACGGACTCGCCGCGCTCTGGATTTCGATAGATCCGAACGTTCTTCTGTCTCATGGTTCGACCTCCTATTGGCTGTGACTTAGCGTTGATGTGCGAGTTTTCTTCCGCGTTGATTGCGTTTTTGGTCATCCCGGCTCAAAGATTGCGGATTGGCGATATATTGTAAAGGCACTCTAGCGAGCTAGCCGCTACTACGGGGTCGTAGTCTGGACTTTCCCGCGACGCCTCTCTCGCCCAGCGCTCAAGGTAAAGATTCAGCGCTTCAACGTTAGTCTTGGTCATTCAAGCAGGGAAACCAGCGACGATGCAGCTCGAAAATTCGGCCACGACACGGCTGGGCCTCCCGGAAATGGGGTGTCATCGACTTCGCTCGTTTTAGGGAAAGCAACACAAGCTTCGAGACCTATCTGAAGCGCATAGCGAGGCCATTGCCTTTCGTCAAAAGATGAGGCGGGCTAGACAAGTTGGCCTCATCGCCGAATGCAATCAGACCCGCAAGAAACTGGGAGAAGACACATACGACTACCTGGTTTTCTAGATTCTCTTCCAATCGCCGTGCGTCCTCCCCGGCCAACAGGATTGCGACACCGGCGGCGTGTTCATGCAGTTCTGAATCCTCCTCGATATTTGCGAAGATATCGCATCGCCTTCATGCTTCACTCCATTCACCGCCTGGTTGATGAGGATAGGAAGTTCGCTATGTTGGACAACTATTGGTGATGTGGCGCTATTGGATTGATGAATGTCGCTATTTGGACATCAAGCAATCAAATGAAAGGTAATGTAGTTATAACGAAATAAAGCGCAAAAAAATCGCGCCGGGAACGAATCAAATGACACCGTCCGAGTACCGGGCGACGCTGGCTGTCATCGGATTGACGGCAAGCGTCGTACAAGAGCTTTTCGATATAGATGAACTTACAAGCCGCCGATGGGCCACCGGCGACCTACCCGTTCCGCGCGCCGTCACATTGAGTTTGTTGCTGATGGCATCGTATGGCGTCTCCATCGGTGAGGCACGGATTCTTACAGGCTCCATACCCCTATTAAAGTCAGCTTGAGCCCCCTCCCCCGACCGCATGCAAGTGGGGTCATGTTAAACCTGCCCCATCCTTTTGCAGGATAGTACGGGTCGATAACGCAGTCAGCAGCGATGTCGCCGACGGGTGGCCGTCTTGCGGCGGACTGGCCGCGCGATCGGAAAGAGCGTGGGTTTCAGAAAAGACCGTGCAGGCTGTTTGACCAGTTCAGTTTTAAGAAGGTCTGGGGGCCCAAAGATAGTGCCGGTCTGAAGCGGGCGAAGGGAAGCCGTTTGGGGCGGGGGCTTCCCTTCTTGTGCTTCCCAGCCGCTCAGCGATCAGGACAACCTAGAGATATCCGCCGTGGGCGATGCACGCTAGTTGGACCAAAGTCCGAGCACGTCCGTCCAAAGTCCTAGGTGCTGGCGTCACACGTGCACATTGCCGCTTGGAGGAGGGTGATGGAGCAAATGAAGACCGCTGCGCGCGACGACATCGTCGAAACCGTTCGATCGTTGGCAAGGACAGGCAGCCAGGAAGTGGCGATTGGCTGTGCCTGTTTTGCGTTGTAGGCAAGACTTGCGGCGCGGCATTGATCTTTGTCAAAAACCCATGGCTCTGGCCACAATCCAGGTGGGAACCCCGGCCGTTACGGCTGATGCCAGCAGTATCGAGACTATCTTGATTGCATAAGCCCGAGCATCGTGCCGTTCGTATCTCATTGACCTACCTTCCAATCCCCGTTTGCGAATTGAACTACGGGGTGACGGACGCGTCGAGTCACGATTCTTCAACGTCGTTAATAGTCGGCGTCGCGCGGACCCCGCGATCGCGCCCAATATTACCGAGCAGATCATCCGTCAGCCCCCGGACCGTCGCTACGGCTAAACGCATGTCGACCAGCCGGCCAGCATGCTTGGTAATAAGACGCCGTGTCATGAACGGGCGGCCGAAGCCATGCGAGACTGTTATTTCTGTCATCGCCTTGAAGGCCCGCTGAGCATTGATCGGTGGATGAGTGGCACCACCTGCAAGGGTCTGCCATCTACGGTGCCGGATCGTGCAGGCACGGCGGTTGCGAAAGGCGTTCACTTTCCACATCTGCTACCCAGCGAGGGGTCGAACGTTATCAAGTAACTTAGTGACCAACCCTGCGGCAATGCGGGCCTCCGTTGGCTCTCGTCGGGAAACGGGACGATCGCGTGTTGTTAGGCCAACATGTCTCCTTCGATCGCTGCGGCGACAAATAGGTCCCGGGCAAAATCGGGCGACTCTCTTCGACATAGCGCCCCGCTACAGGCGCGCATTGCGGCCAGGTAGTGCGGGCCGCGGTCAGCAGGCCATCGATATTTGAGATACTCAACTGCATCCGCCGGCCCAAATATTGTTTCGTTCCAACCATTTCCAATTCGCACATGTATAGGCGCCCTCCAGTATATGATGGAGTGCCTTCTCGCTTCATTTTTCATGACAATGGTCCTCCTGGAACCTGTTGCCTAAGCGCGAGAAGATGAGAAACGTTCCATCACAAAATGGCGCATGCCAATGCTATGAACGGCACAAATAGAACCATAGCTGTTGCAGGCAAATTTGAGGCGCACATGGCCGTGGAGGATGTGAGGAAGGTCCTTCATGATTCTGAAACCGATCAGACACCGGCGCCAATCCCAGATGCACAAATTCTGGAACCAACCCTCTGCGTTTATTGTTTCTTTCTCCAAAAAGCCGAAGCCCGGACTCGCGCTAATGCAGTGTCCAGAGCCCGCGGCTAGCGCAGCATGTTCCTTGAGGAGAAGTCAGCCGTGTCAGAACTGCTTGGTCCGGCGTTGGTGCAGCGAGAAGTGGATGATTCCAGTTTGGAAGAGCTCCACGCGGACGCCGCAAGCTGTAGAAGATGTGATCTCTACAGCGGCGCCACTCAGATCGTCTTCGGGGAGGGTCCGAAAACCGCGGAAGTCGTATTCGTAGGAGAGCAGCCCGGCGACAAAGAGGATTTGGCCGGCCGGCCGTTCGTCGGCCCGGCGGGAAAGCTGCTTGATCGCTGCCTCGAGGAGGCCGGCATCGAACGCAATCACTGTTATCTCACCAACGCGGTCAAGCACTTCAAGTTTGAACCTCGCGGCAAACGTCGTATTCATGCAAAGCCCAACAAGGGCGAGATCAAGGTGTGTGCATGGTGGCTTGCGGCGGAGCTACGCCTGGTACGGCCAAAATTGGTCGTGGCTTTGGGTGCCACGGCGGCCTATTCGCTCCTCGGGTCGCACGTCAAAGTCACCCGGGATCGAGGTTCTGTCTTGCGCCCCCCCATCGGCCCACCGGTTTTCATCACCATACACCCGTCCTCGCTCTTGCGAATATTCGATCAACCGACGGGCGGGCGAGCCGTAGCACGATTTGTAGATGAAATGCGACGTGTTCGCGCATTTCTCGAGCGTTAGCAGGTGGCCGAACTACAAAGTCCAAAGTCAAAACCGTTGGCTTTCGATGGAGATCAAAGCCGTCACCATGTTGGAAGCTCGAGTTTTGACCAAGCCATCGATTTCTCGGCGACGTCCGACGTCACGGCGTCGGGCCCAGGGGTAAGGTAGTATAGAGCGACACGACTCTTCTTGGGACCGATACGGAGCATGCAGTTTTGACGTCGTTGATGATACCAAAACGCCGCTCTCGCTGGTTCTAGTATGCCCGACTTTTGCGGGGGCCGTTGTTGAGCCTTTGCCGGCTCCAAACTTTTCGCGTCGATTAGAGTTCTACCTTCTGAACCAAGGAGGATCACATGTCACCCGACCATACTGTCCAGCAACAGCGGAAGATCCAGAAGGAAGTCGAACAGGCCGACAAGAAGGGAAAATCAAAGCCGTCTGGCGCTATGCAAGCAGGAGCCCGCCGCTATCCGGAGCCGCCATTTCCACAAGTTCATCAAGACAAGCCAGGCTCGGAAGCCGATCTTCCATCGGCGCCGATGTACGATGCGCCCTTCTACAAAGGATCGGAGAAGCTGAAGGGCAAAGTCGCGCTGATTACCGGCGGCGATTCCGGTATCGGACGATCGGTTGCGGTTTTGTTTGCTCGCGAGGGTGCAGACATCGCTATCATCCACCTCGATGAACCCAAAGATGCCGAAGAAACCAAGGAAGCCGTAGAGAGGGAAGACCGGACATGCCTCGTCATCCATGGTGATGTCAAAAATGCTAGCTTCTGCCAGATGGCGGTCGAGAAGACTGTCACGCGGTTCGGACATCTCGATATCCTCGTCAACAACGCTGCGTTCCAGGTGCATTCACAAAATATCGAAGACCTAAGCGATGAACATTTCGACGAGACGATGAAGACGAACCTTTACGGCTATTTCTTCATGGCGAAAGCGGCCGTCCCTCATCTCGTGAATGGTTCGGCGATCATCAATACAGGGTCGGTGACGGGGCTCGAAGGATCGAAGGAGTTGCTCGACTACTCAATGACAAAAGGCGGCATACATGCCTTCACCCGAGCACTCGCGGGCCAGCTTGTTCCCAAGGGCATCCGCGTGAACGCGGTCGCACCCGGGCCAGTCTGGACGCCGCTCAACCCTTCGGACAAGGAGGCGAAGGATGTGGAAACATTTGGGTCGCAGACGCCGATGAAGCGGGCCGCACAGCCGGAAGAAATCGCTCCAGCATACGTCTTCCTCGCATCTTCGCAGATGTCGAGCTACATCACCGGTGAAATTCTGCCAATCGTTGGCGGATATTGAAACGGTGCGGTCGGGCGGGTTTGCACCCACCCGACAGGCCTTCGACGATGGCTCCTTTGTGCATTGGCATGGCTGCTGGCCGCCCCATGAGCATGGCCGGGCGCGGCGGTTATGAGTAGGCGTTTGTGTCGACTTCAACGGCCGCGATCAGCGTGATTTGCTGCTCTCGGATCCGAGGAAATGGAGGTCTGGCATTTGAAGCGTCGCGCGATCGAGCGAGAGGGCCAGTTGTGACGAAGCGGGCTTCAAATCAGTCAAACGGCAGTCATCATTCAACGCGCGAAAGCTGAGTCGAAAAGCGCGACGCTCAAGGGTCTATTCCGCCCATTCCTCATCGGCCGTGAACGCGATGGTGAGCCAGCGGTTGGTGCTTTCATCGCCGATCGCATTCCCTATTTCGTCGCGCAGCGCATCCCAATCCTCCACCGTTTTCGGCGGAAGGCCCTTGGGAACGATGAAGTAGAGTTCGATCTGTGTCGCCCGACCGACACGAGCAACGTAGGCGCGATATGAAAGGAAGTGGAGGCGACGCACGGTCTCGGAAGCGACGTTGTCCACGTGGTTCTTAAGTTCGACCGGCGCGATGAGAAGGATCTCGGTCAGGGCCTTCCAGATTGTACCGATTGGAAGCGGAATCATCACCAGGCAAACCAATGCGAGGACGACTGGGTCAACGTAGCTGGCGATCCACGCGACAGGAGTCGGCTGAACAGCGAGACCGATGAAAAACGCGATCAGCAGGGCAAGGGCAATTCCTCCCGACATGATCCAGGCCTTGACGTCGAGGGAAATGAAGTCCGACTTCAAGCGGCGGTTCAACCTGGCACCAATAACAGCCATGACAGCGCAGACGAGCACGGTCGCCGCCGTGTAGGTGATTGCCACGCCGTAAAGCAGTTCGTGCCCGCCATTGAGGATGCTGATGATCGCGTTAATCAGCGCGTATACAGCAACAGTCATCAGCAGGCTGCCATTAAGCATCAAGACGATTGGCTCCAGATGCCAGAAGCCCATTGTAAAGCGGTTACGAACTCTTCCAGACAACGCGTCGGTTTGCGCTGACTTCACGATCAGGCTCGACACCCAAAGCGCAAGGCCAGTCATCGCGGCGTCGCCCAGAGAATAGACGCCGTCAAAGGCGATGGAGAACGAGCCCGACAGTATGCCAAAGGCCACTCCGAGAGCGGCGACAATCACCGTTGCCACGATAGAAATGCGTAGAAACTGCTGCTCGTTCAACATTCACATATCTCCGCAGAACCGATCCAACATATCGTTTTGGCATCGCTGGGACGAAAGTCTCACAAATTAAGTTGGACGATTATATGGGCAGGGGCACGCCAGTCTGCGCGGCGCCCATGAGCCTTGCCACGACGACGGCGGTCACTATGAATGTCTCCAGGCTATTTCGCGCAATTTCCACCGCACTCGTCAAAGTTGCCGGCGTTCTGCTCCCGCGATCACTGCCGCCTCTCCATGTGTGCTCGACGCAACTGTGGTTGCCATGATGCAACCACAGCTTATCCATTTATGACAGGCTGTTGAGACGCGACAGCAGAGAGCTGCATCCATGCAAACGATGCCGGTGTTAGCCTCAATTCTTTGATCCAACGGCTAGACAACCCTAGATATAGCATCTATTAATATAGCGGGAGGTCAAACGCTGTCGAGGTCCGTCATGGATGCTACAAGTGCGCTTGATGAAACCACTCCCGAAATCTCCGATGCCTACCTGCAATTACTTTTCTCCGCAATGGAGCGCGACGGGTATTGCTGCATACCGGATTTCCTGGCGCCCTCGAGTTTGATGACGATGCAGCAGTTCGTTGCATCATCCGTGCGCGACTCCCGGAACGAATATGTGGCTTTCAAAGGCAGCGAAGCCGTCAAGGGTTCCGGACTTGATCAACTGGCCAAATCCACGCGCTTCCAGTCGATCTTTTCGAGGCTTTATGTGGCGAGCCGCAACAAACCGGCTCCTGCTGTCGAATTCTATCAATTGCTTAGATGCCTGACCGGCAATGGAATGATGCAACATTCTCTCAACTTCCACTACGACTCCTACCTCGTCACTGCGTTGCTTCCCATTGTCATACCCACCGTCGGCCTGGCCGGCGATCTCCTCCTTCTCCCGAATACCAGACCCGTCCGGGAAACCTATGCAGGAAATCTCGTCGATAAAATAATGGTCGATAAGATCCGGCAACGGTCACTGAGAACCCGAGCTGCGAAGGATCCATCGTCATTCACGAGGATCAAAATGGTTCCCGGAAATCTCTACCTGTTTTGGGGCTACCGAAGCATCCACGCAAACGAACCATGCGATCCCGGCACCGTGCGCGCGACGGCTCTCTACCACTATTTCGACCCCCACGCCCATAGCAGGTTGAAGGCGCAGCTCAGGCATTGACGTAATACGGCAACGAGGTCGTGGCTTGCCACCATGCGTTAAGGCCGGCGTTTCCGCTGCCTCGTGACTGGATCTCAAGACGACGAACGATTTGGTTTTTTCCGGCCGCAAATCAACCGCGGCTGAGGAGCCTAGGGACCCCACCACGATTGAAACGCCAGCTCGAAAGGGAAGAGGTTGCTGACGGCGCTCCTGCACAAAGCTTCGTTCGAAAACTCCGAACAGACCATTCCAGGCTCAGTCGGCGATCGTTCGTATGGCTCGTTTGCAGACAGGGCTCCGATCAAAACCCGATCGAGATTGCCAGTGCCGATACGACGACATCAAATTATGCTCGGGCGTAACCTCGTACCATCCAGCGAATGGTTGCGGATATGGCTCAACACAGCCTCGATGGAGTTCCACAACGCCTCTGAGGCGTTTCGCGCTTCGATTACAGCCATCGCCGCATCCCCAAGCTCGGCACGCAGCGCGATTCGCACCGATAGCTCGTCTCCACGATGAGGAGCGTAATCGCGCCCAACTTTTCCAGTTGATACCTTAAAGCAGCATTAGGGTTTTTATGGGCTTGATTTGTTTAACCGACGATCAGCCCTCACCTCCTTCAGCCGACGGCCATCTTGCGGGAGGCACATGCCTGCGCGAGTCGCTGATACTGTGCTTTGACATCCTCATCGGTGGCAAGACGATATGAGACGCGCTTGACTTCGACCAGAACACTTCTCGCACTTGAGATTTCAACGGAGGAGGACGTGGCCGAGCTCAGTACTGAGGCAGCAAAGTGCGCCATTTCATCAACGCTTTTGTTGGTTTCCGGGTCACTGCTATCCATAATGTTCTCCTTCATGACCGTAGGGATTGAATTTGGAGGCCTTCGGTCTCCCCATGTGGCGGCTCTCTGGTCCACCAGCCTGCAAATGACAATGACCGGCCCTGCGCCTTCGGCGAACGTTCAAGGCCGCCTTACGCGTAGACCCTGAAATAATCGACGCGCATGGAGGTGATCTCGTCGGCCTCCTGCAAAGGCTGCGGAAACCGGACGTCGGACCTCAATGCAAGCGTCAAGAGTGGCCAGAACACATCGAATTCCTCGTCCAGTCGTGCGGCACGCGTGATTGGCCAATCAGCTGGCTTTCCCGTCTTCGTGTCGGTGACGGGCTTTCGATTGAAGTACGGGACGCATCGCGTGTCATCGACGAGCATGCCGTAGCGACAATAACCCGCCGTCATATCGACAGGCGTCTCAACGCCGGTGCTTTGCCCGCCCTCATCCGGCCCGCCCCATTCATGAAGGTACGTCCCGTACACGGTGGGCTCCCAACCCTTATGCTCCACTATATCAAGCTCGATGCTTGTCTTTGGTTCCAGGATGCTGCGGCCGTTCAACATCCAGAATGCCGGCCAGCTCAACGGATGGCGCGGAAAGAGCATGCGCGTCTCGAAATATCCCTTGCGCCATCCCTTGAGGACGACCCCGTCCTTTCTCGCGGTTTGCAGGTTCCCGGAAATCCACTGGAATTCGGGCAAGCTGTTGCCGTAGTAGTTTGGCACGTTCATTGGCCGTCCGATATATCGTGCGGATATCTGCAGAGCCCTGCCGTCTTCTGCCGCCGCGTCGTCGACGATGGCATAAGGATTGAAGCCCTCCGCGCCATCTTTGGTGGCAAATGCTGATCGACCATAGAACCCGTTTGCAGCTGTCGTCGCCTTCGGACCGGCGTCCCAGACAGACCAGTCGATTGAATTGAATCTATCCTCGAAGACGATCTCCCTGCCCATTGTCGGATCATCGCCAGAAGCGGTTGCGGCAGTGCCATCATCGCATTGGAATGCAAGCCATGCACAAGAGGCCTGTAGAAATCCGCGTCGTGAGAGAGAAGACTCCATGCAAATTCTCCGTATCGACGTTTGACGTTAAGCAAACGCCCTGGCGGCGGACCGAAGGGCCTGCGCGTGAATTTCCACGACGCGTTCGGGACTGTACCTGTCGATAAAAGTCTTTCGAAAGTCGGAGTGCGATTTTTCGGTTGAAAGGTTGTCGCAGTAATATGCCATCGTCTCGACGAGGGCCGCGTTGCCGCTTGCAGGTACGAGGCGACCGAGGCGGGGGTCTACCAGGATATCACTTGGTCCGAATTCGCAGTCCGTCGAGATAACCGGCAAACCGAACCTCAACGCTTCACAGATCGCAAGAGACCACCCTTCCCATCGCGAAGTCGAGACATACACATCGCTCGTGGCAAGCGCCGGCTGGGGGCTGGTGGGATGGTGCTCGATACTGACGGATCCGTCTAGCCCGAGCCTTGAGATCTCGGAGCGCAGGTTCGACTCGCCAGCACCGTATCCGACAATCCTCAGTCTAACGTTCGGTCGGATCTTGACGAGTTGGGAGAATGCCTGAAGCAGAATGTCCTGACCTTTTTGGAAGGCAAACCGACCGACATTGACGAATGTGACGACACCCGTGACTTCTGCAGAAGAAGTCGTTTCAGAAAGATCAAAGGCGCGCACGGGGTTGGGCACCCACACCTGTGGGATTTTGCTGTTGAACATCTCCTTGAAGGATTCCAGCTGCCTGGGCGAGGTGCCGAAAACGTGAGACACTCTTGACAGGAAATAGTAGCGCATCAGGAGGAAGAGAATCTTCGCTTTGAGATGGTCGGCCTCGCGCTTCGGATTTCCATGCAAATGGACGGCAAATCGGCGGTTCAAGCCAATACATGCCGCCATGCAGATGACTGTCGGCTCGATTTGAGGGACGACGACCAGACTGTAATCCTTTGACTTGATGACGTTTCGGAAAATACGCATCAAGTCCATGCGCCCATGCGCGACGCGGTCGATGACGTTGTAACCACGAGCCTCCGTTGGCCGGTTCTTGTGAACCGAGGTGTAAAGCACGTCAACCTCGAAATCGTCGGAAAAACGGTCAGCGAGCATCGTGCAGACAGCATCGACGACCCGCTCTATTCCGGCAAATGAACTTGTTCCCGGCTGGATATAGAGGACCTTCAGGCGACGCCGGAATTGATCGCGAACTGGCAGGCCGACTTGCATTTCCATTTGTCCTCCGGACCAAAAGGCAAGAGAGCTTAATGTGCCGGCACACGCGCACCAGACACCTAAAAAGGCAAGCATTTCATCAACTGCAGATCGCATCGACTGCGATCATGCTGCGGCGAGCGAAGCCCTGGTAGCGCCTGACAACATCACCACAGGCAACGTCTAGAATGCCACGGTAAATGCCGATGGCAATAATACTTACTTCGCTCCGACATACTTCGGGACGCCTTAAAACACAGCCGTTTTGGCCATCTATATTGCATCGCCCAAGGTTATTTCTATGGACGTCTTGCACTGCACTTGGTATGCTGCTTTGCAACATAAGCTGAGTAGAGAAGGTTTGCAAGATGATAAAAGTCCATCCGCTTCTCAGCATCATAATCACTTGTTACAACTACGAAATGTACATTTCTGAATGCATCCAGAGCGTTCTTGCGCAAGACTTTGACAATCTCGAAATTATAGTGATCGACGATGGATCGACCGACCACTCCTGGGAAAAAATCCAGGAATTCGGCGATAAGATTATTGCGGTGCGCACAGCTAATCGCGGATCCCTGAAAACATGCTTAAACGGCCTGTCGTTGTCGCGAGGCGACTTCATCTACTTCCTTGATGCTGACGATGTACTTGGTGACGGCGCGCTCGCCGAGATAGCTTCCTATCTGCGGCCAGACGTTTCCAAGATCCAGTTTATGCTCTTGCCAATCGACAAGGAGGGCAGGCCAATCGGCAATGCGTTTCCTTCGCTTCAGCCTACCGCCGATTCTGAACCTCTTATCCAATCCATTCGAAAAAAAGGCTACTACGACACACCACCGACGTCTGGAAACATCTATCGGAGGGATGTCTATGACGGTCTGGGGGACATGACCTATGAGGGTGCTATCGACGGCGTCTCTTACCTGCTCGCCCCCTTCGTCGGAAGGGTCGTTTCGATCGACAAGGCACTCGGCAAATATAGGATTCACAACGCCAACCTGTCAGCTTTCTCTGACATGAGTTCAACACGAATGAAGACTCATGTGGACCGGTTCATGGGCCGCCTCCATCATCTTGCCGAACTTGTACAGTCCCGATGTGCCGGAGCCGACAGGGTCGAGGTTCGCACTGACTACGCATACGTGATGGAGCTCAATACGATGAGCATCGTCGCTGACGGCAAGAGGCCGAGCATCGGCCAGGTTTCGGCTTACATCGGCGCGGTGATGCGCGAGAACATGGGCACGAAGCGAGTTGCTCTTTGTCTGTTTGGCCTTGCTCTTTTCCTACTTCCGAATGCCACGGCACGGCAATTGGCCGCCATCCGGATTGATCCGTCACGGTCCCGCCAGATGCGGTCCCGCTTGAAACGAGCCTATTCAAGCTAACGATAAAACCGAGCATCATGTGGCCAAGGCAGTTACCTTGTCGCGTGGCATCGCCGATGAATAGACCTCTAGGGTTTCCCTGGCGACACGCTCTATCGTCAGGTGTTCAATCCGAAGCTGGCTTTTACGTCGCCAGTCGGCAATCCGCTCCGGCGCTTCCAAAAGGTGGCCAAGCATCTTGGCGAGGGCGGCTGGGTCGCGGGGTGGGACTAAGAGCCCGGCCTCACCGTTCTCAAGAAGTTGGGGTATTCCATCGACAGAAGAGCCAATGACTGCGCAGCCCGCCTCGCGCGCCTCCGACAGCACGAGTGGCGCTGGGTCGGCATGCGAGGGTAGGACGAAAATGTCTGCACCCAACATATATGGATACGGGTCGGTGATTGGGCCGACAAAGGTGATTGCCGATGCACTCCGGAGCGCGGCTACACTCGCCTTGTATTCCTCGCGAAGCGGGCCGTCCCCAACAATATAGAGGTGTGCGGTCGGGAAGGACGTATGAACAATTTCAAAGGCATCAAAAAGATCGGTGAGGCCCTTGCGCGGATGAAGCCCACCAACAAACAGGATACTTGGGGAGCAAAGCGTCTTTGGCTGTTCGCTGCGTCCTTCGGATCGACTTGATCCGATCGTGCCATTCAAAACCACTTTCAATTTGGACTCCGGGACGCCACGGCGTCGCATGGATGCGCCAACTACATCGCTAACGGCGATCACGCGTGTTCCCAAGCCCATCAGCGTTGCGCTTTTTTCGAATTCGTTATGAACTGTCGTAATAAGGGGAATGCGCCGCAATCTGCAGATCGCGAAGGCGATAACCGCGCTGGTCATCATATGCGCGTGAACGACGTCGATGTCGTATTGTCTGATGTAGCCATTCAGACGAGAAAGCGCCCTCAACAAGCTTGGTATTTTTCTCTGGTGACCGACAGCAAGGGTTTGTATGCCGTTTGCCTTCAGTAGCGCGTCGAAGTCTCCTCCTTCGCTTGCCATATAGACCTGATGGCCGAGATGAACTTGTGCGCAGGCAAGATCAACCGCCGCATGGACATGCCCGTTTAAGCGTCGAGTGTGATTGAGGATATGTAGAATGCGCATCGAGGACCTCTCGTCATCTGATGTTTCACCGTCCATTCGGTAGTCGACTAAGCACCTTCCGGTCTCAAGGATTGGTGATCGCAGCCTCGGCATCTATGGCGGAGACCCGGGCGGTCGGCTGGTAGTTGAATCCGCCCTGGCGCCCGATTGATTCGATGCCGAAGCCTTTCAATCGCTTGATCGCCTGGGCCGCGGTCTGGGCAGCACCTTTGCTGTAGATCGGATAAGCGTTCGTCAGGACGTGGCTACCCTCGAGTTTTAGGTCACCTCGAAACAACCCATTTGCACAGGCGTGATGGCGAAAGTCAGCTTCTGCGTGTTCGGCCGACGTGACAGTGCCGGCAATGACCTCCACTGCAAAATACTCACGTTCGCCAACGCGCCCGTAGAAGTCCGAATATACGGTCAAACGCTTCCACGACCCTTCGTGCGAGAAGTTATAAATGATCGCTTGCGGAAAGCCTCGCTCACCAGCAAAGCTAAAGTACAGCGTTATGAGGGTAATGGTTTTCAGTGCGGACGTTTGTCCATTGCCGCATATCCGTTCGGCGACATTGATCGGCACCGTGGAAACAACCCTGGTCCCGCCCAAGCAGCTGTCGTCAAGCAGCAGCTCATAGCCGCAATCGCTCTTGTGGAGCTGCCGCATTTCGGCCGACAGCTTAAAGACAACGCCACAGGTTTCTAGCCTGGACACAGCTGCACCATAGAGCGCAGCAAAACCTTCCCTGGGACGTGCCATCTGGCGGTTCGTCGGCCCGCTCGCTCGCTTGCGCGTCAACAAACGGCGCGAAAGATTGGTGAGCGAGGCATATTCGGCGATCCAAAGCATGCGCTTACGGGCCAGATCGAGATCGATCTCCTCTGGTTTGAGGCCGTAGAAGCGCCGCATGTAGCTTTCAAGCCCGGACCAGTGCAGGAGATAGCCGCCGATCCAATAACGCGCAAAGTCTCTCGCATTCACCATCCGGCGACAGAATATGCGCGCATAGAGGACCGAGGCGAAAATCCGCATCAGGCCGATTGGACCCGCGCCAAAAATGTCGTCGCGTATGGAAATCGGGTAGACGGTGATCTTTCCCTGCGGGTTTAGCCTTCCCCAGGTCGGACTGATCGGGACATAATGCTCAAGAAGCTCCGGGAAGTGCCGCAGCAGAGGGGAATCGTCCTGGAAAATCAGGCTTCCGACGTCGAATGTGTAGCCTTCGTTCGAAGACCAGTCCATGTGGTTTCCGCCGACGTGGTCATACTCGTCGACGACGACGACACGGTTCCCTTGAGCCGACAAGATTGATGCTGCAACGAGGCCGGAAATGCCGGCGCCGAGCACGATGACATCAAATTGCTGCACTGCGGGCATGAGTGAGGAATGATGGCTTACGTCATCCATTAAGCGCCCCCGAACTGTCTTGCCAGTAGAACGGTACAGTATAGTGCAATTGAAAAAGAGTCGATATCTCAAGCACAACGTCTCAAAAACAATAAGCACCTGAGTAGTTTTGGCAACGCTTTTGCACTGCAAAATAAAATATAACTTTTCACTTGATGTACATCAAATAATGCGGCAGACTTTTTGCGGTTGCGAATTCAAAGAAACAGCCTTGCTGCAGTGCATCCACTGCAAGAAAACTGTCCAAGGGCAGGCAGGGCTGATCGACGGCAAAGGGTTATCCAGTGCTGCGGCAAAGCCTCGCCCATCTCCTTCATGGTCCATTGGACGGCATAGATCTCATCTCGACAGACGTGTTCGACACTTTGCTGCTGCGTCGGTCGCGATCGCAAAGATCGCGCCTGATGCAGGCCGAGCAGCGCTTTGCGCGTTTGTTGCGGGATGAGGGAATCTTGATCAGTTCGGAACATCTGTTTCGAACCCGGCAATTGGCTGAGCGGTTCGCCTATCGTGCGCTCAACGTTGGCGGTGGTGCTGGCGAAGTCCGGCTTGTTGACATCATCCAGCGCCAACTTGGCATGCTTGGCCTGCCCGAACGACTGCTCGAGCAGCGCATCGCGCTGGAGGTGGCCATTGAAAAGGTTTCGCTGTCGGCAAACGAAAAGCTCGCCAGAGTCTTGCGCTTGCATCGCCAGTCCGGCATTCGCGTCGTCGCCGTTTCCGATACGGCACTGCCGACACCTCAACTAACCGAATTGATCAACTACTTTCACGGTCCAGGTTTGATCGACAACGTCTATTCCAGCGCCGATGTTGGAGAAAGCAAGCGATTTGGCGGACTGTTTTCACGGGTTCTCGACAAGGAAGGCGTTACACCGTCGCGCTTGCTGCATCTCGGTGATGATTATCTTGCTGATTGCGCTGTGCCGAGAACCATGGGCATCAATGCGCTGCACCTTCCCAAGGGACGCCTGAAACGCCTCGCCGCGCGGGCCGATGGCGCCCGTGCAGAGGCCATGCGCGGCGTTCGAAAAGGGATCATGCGCACATCGGGGCGTATGCCTGACATGGACGATCGTGCAGCCTTCGGGCGAGAAGTGTTCGGGCCGATTGTTGCGCAATTTTGCCTTTACATATGGCTCTATGCCAGAGAAGCAGAAACGCGGGGCGATGCCGCTTTGCTGTTTTGCGCACGCGGCGGTATCGGCATCAGGGAAGCGTTCGAAAAGCTGGTTGCCAAGCTTGACTTGCCGCTTGAAATCCGCCGCGAAAACATCCTTATCTCGCGCCTGGTGGCGGCACGTGCAGCATTCATGAAGCAAAGCCCCGCTGTCCTGGACGAACTCGGTCGGGAGTTTGAGAAAAACACCTTTGCCGATGTTGCCAATGCACTCGGCGGCCGTACGTATGACCTCGCCGGACCTTGGCAACTTCCCTTCGACCCTGGCCACTTTTTTGCGATGATCGACACCCCTGAAGGCTGTGGGGTACTTGACGACATTGCGAGACAGAACGAGCTGTTTGAGCGCCACCTGGACCAGATTGCCGGTGATGCGTCGCGTATCATTCTCTGTGACACTGGTCTTTACGGGAGCACGCAGCGTCTTGTCGCTGCCGGGATGCCCGAGCGGACATTCGAAACGATCCAGTTTGCAAGGTGCAATTACAAGGGCCTTAGCGAGGATCACTTCCCGCAGGTCACGGGATTGGTTGTCGAGGAGGATCTTTATAACCCGCTGAGGGTCGAGACGGTCATCCTGCGCTACTGGCAGATTATCGAGAGCCTGTTTGAACCTGCAATTCCCTCCGTTCGGCATTTGAGTGAAACGGGCGATGGGAGAGTTTACAGCAATGCCGGCAAGTTCGCCTACGGCGAGCTTGATCCGGCTGACGGAAATCTGCTGCTTGCGGGCGTCCTCGAATACATTGATCGGATCGGAAGTGGCGCCGAGATCATGTCAGATGCCGACCTCGCTTGGCTGCGCCTCAAACGGGCCATTACCAATCCCCGAGCATTCGATATGATGGCATTGGGAGTCGGGGCCCGTTCGGTCGATTTTGGCCGCCCAGAGAGCGTCTATGTCCTGAAGCAATCGACGGCTCCTGATCTTGCGAAACGGTTGACTGCGGTCAAATCGCAGCTTTGGCGCGAAGGCGCCATTGCCCGCGATTTTCCGCTCCTGAAGGGCGCACTCTTAACCGCCCTGGAGATGGTGCACATTGTCAGGGGAGTGTCGGCACGCCTCAAATAGCGGAACGACGACGCGGAGGAGCGTTGTGGGATCAGCTGCCGGATCGATCCGGCTCCACGCAGACATCACGCGGGAGGATGACCCCAGTGCAGGGCGCGAAAACCTTCGGCGGCCTTTCACAAGAATATGTTGTGGCACAAGGTCGCGATCTGGCCGGAGCTCAGGGATTTCGGAGTAAGACATGCTTGCGGTAAAGACAATCAAGGGAGCGGGTTGGCTCGTCTTCTCGCGCTTTGTGGGGCGAATAATCGACTTCTTCACCCTTCTTGTTCTCGCCCGCATTCTGACGCCTGCCGATTTCGGGCTTGCCGCGCTCGCAACATCGCTGGTGGTGGTTGTCGACACCATGCTCGAGGTTCCCGTGACACAGGCCCTTGTGCGGCTTCCGACCATCGACAAGAGCCATCTGGACACTGGCTTTACGGTTGGTCTCATGCGAGGCGCAGTTATGGGGACCATCCTTCTGGCAGCCGCCTGGCCCTATTCGTGGATCAATCACGACAGCCACTTGGTCGTCCTTGTTGCCGTCCTTTCGCTTGGACCTATTTCCAGGGGGCTGACCAGTCCCGCGATGGTCAATTTCGCGCGTCAGCTGGGATTTCGCCAGACGTTTATTCTGGAATCGTCAGGCAAGCTGGTGGCGGCCATCATCGCGATGCTCGTCGTTTTGAGCGGCGGAGCCTACTGGGCGATTGTTGCCAACTTCGTCATCGCTTCGTTTGCATCCACAGTCGTATCCTACATTCTTGCCCCTTATCGTCCCGCCTTTTCCCTTGCGCGACTGCCTGACTTTGCCGGCTTCATCGGCTGGTTTTCGTCAGCCCAACTGGTATCGGCGCTCAACTGGCAATTCGATCGGTTCTTGATCGGCGCGCTTGCTGATCGTCCAACACTTGGACGCTATGCCGTGGCGAGTGACGTCGCCGTCATACCCACACAAAGCCTGATTGGTCCGGCCTTACAGCCCGTCATGGCAGCGTTTTCGCAAATTAATGCAGATCGCGCGCGCGTTTGCCATGCCTTCCTGAAGGCGACACGATTTGCAATGCTGATCTCCGCACCCGCCTGTGTGGGCATATCCCTGACGGCAGACCTTGCCACCGACCTTCTGCTTGGTGCGAAGTGGGAGCATGCGGCCCCGCTGCTTAGCCTGCTTGCGCTTTCTGTTGCGCCGATCCCCTACTTCCAGACGCTTTCATCGGTCAGCGTTGCGCTCGACCAGCCGCATGTGATCTTCCGATTGAACGCCGTCGATCTTTGCTTTCGCGTGCTTCTGATTTCGATCGGGTTTTACTTGGGTACGGTTACGGGTGTGAGCATCGCAAGAATTGCCCTGTCGGCGCTGATGTTTTGCTTCTACCTCAACGAAGCCCGTCGCCTTCTTGACGTTGCAATTCTTGCCCAGCTGAAAAACCTCTGGAAGGTGGCCGCTGCCGCCGTCGCCATGGCCGCGGTCGTCTGGATTCTGCGGGATGAACTGTCGGGACGAAACTATCCGCACGTGGTCGAGCTTGCCCTTGTCGTTGCCGCCGGGACAGCAACTTATGCCGCCGCGTTGCTATTGCTTGGTGTGAGGCTTATTGCCTGGGGCGGCCGGCTAGAGCTCATTGATCGATGAGAGTGCGGTCGGCGGTCGGCATGTTCTTATGTTTTGCGTAAGCCGCCTGGCGCGGTTTGACTTAAAACAGGAGGTAGCTAAGGAAACCCACTTAGATTGGTGTGACCAGTCGATCGCGATGATGTTCTTCCATTAATCGCGATGCCGAAGCCGGTTGAATACGATCGGAGGACCGGGCTGTTCCTCTGACGATTAGACCGGATCACCATGCTTGACTGTTTCGACATCTCAAGGGAGGTGACCGGACGAAAGCGCGGGCGCCTTTTTAGCCAAAGACGCTATCTCGCGATCCTGAGCTGCATGTCATCCAGGAGAGCCAAGAGCCAATCAACCTCGCGTGCGATTTATGACGGTTCCGACTACATTGGCGCCAGCGCGTCGCAACAGCTGAACAGCCTCCGATGCCTCTTCGATCGTTGTTTTGCCAGCGCGCGCGACAACGAGGACGACGTCCGCGTAGCTTGCAAGTGCAAGCGCATCCATGGAATGGCGAAGTGCCGGAAGATCAAGAAGGACGTCGCCTCGTGATCGTGCCGCTTCGAAGATGCGGCGCACACGCGGATTGCGGAAGTCTGTAAACAGATTGGCGTTCGCGTCTCTCGAATGGATCGGCAGGACGGCAACCCCACCGACGTCCTCGAACGACAGTTGCTCTGGCATCAGGCCCGCAAATGCGGCGCCGGCCAGTGAAACAGCCGGGAGATTGTCTCCACTTGCCCGTGCGTCTTCGCCGTCAGCAGCCTTGAATAATGTCACGTGCCGACCGCCGCGACTGATGAGTTGCGCCAGACTGGCGCATAACGTCGACACACCGGCACCTGGCGTCCAGCCAACAATGGCAATCACGATGCTCTTTTCATTGCGCAGGCTTGTGCAGGCAATTTCGACCGAGGTGCGCAGATCGCGAATGGCGGCAACGAACTTTTGCTGCTGCGGGCTCGTAATATGCCAAGGAACACCTTCTGCGCCTGGAACGTCCGGGATCGAACCGAGGCAGCGGACCTCAATCTCGCGCGCCAGTTCCTTGGCGCTGCGAACGCGACGATCGAGCGCCATTCTCACGAAGACGACACCGAAACCGATCAGCAATCCAAGAACGCCGCCAAGAGCTACAATAAGGGATTTTCGCGGAGCCGAAGGTCCAAGCGGTGGCAAGGCTGCGCCGATGATGCGAGCATCGGCATCAGGCGTTGCAATTGCCGGCAGCGCGCCCTCGTGCATTGCTTCGCGCGCGGCATCGACCTGCCTTGCAAGCGAATCGAGGCGGCCCTGCAAGGCTTCCGTGCCTGCGCGCGCAATCTGTTCCTTGAAGGCCACAGTTTGATAGATATAGCCCGAAACAGCTGCGTTGGCGACGCGAGCCGGCAGCTTCGGATCCGAAGACGAATATTCGATTTCAATAACGAAGGATTGACCAACGCGACGCGCGTTAAGACGAGACATGAAACTCAAAAAAGCTGCGCGGTCCGCTTCATCTGCAAGCTCGATCGTAGTATTGGCCGCGCCTGGCTCTACGCGACTGACCGTTGCGCTCTGGCTACCGCGTTGTCCTGCGAGCAACGGCAGACCACTTAGTAACCTGGTCAGCAGGCCCGGCTGTCGGCGACCAAGTTCGGGGTCATCCTTGAGGTTCAAGCTTTCAAACACGGCTGACAACAGCCGCTCCGACCTAATGGTCTGGAGTTCGCTGTCGGCACGATTGAGATCCAGCGTCTGCTGCGCCCCGAACTCGCCACCAGAGGCTGCCGACTGGCGCGGTTCGAGCAGAAGCGTTGCCGTAGCCTGATAGGTTGGAGGCAAGGAATGGGCATAGAGCGCAGCAGCCAGGAGACCAGCTGCGCTGCAGGCCAAAAGCGGGACCTTGTGGCGTGCGCCGAGATCGATCAACGCGCGCAGTAGAGCAATTGGCCCGTCGCCAGTCACATCGGATTGCGTCTCGTTTACCCGCCAAAGCCTCGAGGTTACATCAATAGGGCGGGGTCTGTTGAACATCATCGTGCTCCTAGCGTTCAAGAGGTTCTGCTGGCAGACTTGGCATTGCTATCGCAGCGGCGCGTTCCGGTTCGAGCTTGCCACGCAGGGCGTCGAAGGCGGCCATCAGGTTGCCGCGGGCGCGACCGCGCCGGTCGATAAAGGGTTCGGGCCAGACGGCACGACTGAAGTTGCTGGCTGTGTTGCGGAAGATGTGATCAACGACGTTAGGAAGGCTCATCGTGCCCTTGGTCATCATGTAGAGCGGGTTGATAACCTGCGAATATCCCAGCCGTTCCCCACTGACCCTGCCGCTCTTGACACCCATATGGACGCCAAAAGCGAGAGCCGATTTGACGAGCCGGCCTCCGTGCTTTGCAAGTGCTGCTGCAAAGTCACGGTCTTCCAGCCATCCGTAGAGAACGAGACGCTCATCGAAGCTGACGTTGCCAATTGCCGAGAAACGGAAGGCCATGTTGCAGCCATAGGGACTGAACGGTTCCGACCATTTGGCGTCCGCGTGGCCGACCTCGACCAGATCAACGGCATCTTGAAAGGAAATGCCGGGCCCCTTGATGCCGTCCGCAAGGACGTGCCCGGTAAAACCGACGATCTGACTTTCATCGCGGAAGGTTTGGATTGCGGTCGCCAGCCAATTTTTGTCGGCAATGAAATCATCGTCGAAAAAAGCGACAATCTCGGTCCTGGATGCCACATGCTTCAGCGCGGTGTTGCGCTGTGCGGCAAGCCCAGGCGGACCGGTGACGATTGTGACTCCGGGGTGATCCGCGAGGTCCCCAGCATCTGATGCATCGACACAGGAGACGATCACTGCGTCGGGCCTCAGTGTCTGGGTCGAAAGAAAATGGCGCACGCTGGCCGCCACGATCTCCGGGCGGCCTCGGGTCGCGAAGACCACGCTGGCATGCGGCCCGCTCGGATCGACAGATTTGTGACTTCTCAGCTCGGTCTTTGGATTGTCGAGAAGCTCGATATAGCCGCTTGCCGCCTTTTCCCATGAGAATTGTTGAACCTGTTCGTGTCCCCGACCGACCAGGTCGCTACGCAGATGCACCGACGCAACGAGGGTGCGGATCGCCTTGATCCACTCGCGCGGTTCAAATGGGGAAGCTGTCAGCGCAGCTTCGCCGCAAACCTCCGGCATGCTGGCGCAGTGCGATGAAATGACGGGACAGGATCTCGCCATTGCCTCGACGATCGGCAATCCGAAACCTTCCGTAAGCGAAGGAAACGCAAGACAAAGCGCCCGATCGAACAGATAGGCGAGGTCGTGATCGGATACGCGCCCGAGAAAATGAACATTGGGTCGGCTCTGGAGCGCTAACTCGGTAAATACGCCGTCTCCCCCGCCAGCAATGACGACATCGAGGTTCATATCGTCAAGTTCGGGCGCGATATCGATCAAAAGTGACAGGTTTTTGTGGTGCGCACGCGACCCGAGAGCCAGGACAAACGGCCGAACCGCACCGGTCGAAGAAAGCATTTTCGGCGCGAGGTCGGCCAGGTCCGGGTTCCAGCTCAATGCGTGTTCATGCCCGTTTGGAAGTACCGCGATATCAGACAGACGAATTGGCAGATGTCGCGCTATCTGTCGCGCAGCCGCATGGGAGACCGAGGCGATCCGTAGAGATCGCCGAACAAGCAATGGCTGGAGATTGTGGTAAAGTGCGCGAAACGATCGGCTGTAGCTTTGGGGCGCAGCAAAGATATTCGCGTCATGAATGCAAACGATCTGGTCGGCCTTTACCGCCGGGGCCGTGTTGCACAGATTGAGAAGCCGGCGATTGTTACTCAGCCACGGCAGCTCGATTTGCTCCCACGCGTGACCGCTCAATTGACCGCCTTTTTCAAGCTTCATTCGCTGTAGCGACGGCTCTGCCGTCTTCGTCGGCACGATAAGGGTTGCCCCGTCCGCCGCCGTGAATTTGTCCATCGCGCCGAGGACATTGCGCGCGTAGCGCTGGACACCGGTTACGTCCTGCGTGAGAAAGCGGCCATTGATTGCGAATTCCCTCGCGCTCATCCAAAGTTCCCCTGGCCACCGCCAAATCGTGTCGCGGGCCGATTGAAGTGCATCAAATCAATTCGCTCTCTACCTTGTATCACGTGACATCCGCGCGCAATTAACCGCACCTGCGTTTCAGCACGCACCTCTACACAGGAATTGAATGGAGGGCGCGATAACGCGCCGCTAGGATTTTAGTAGCTGCCGCGCGAGCGTAGCACCGCTGGGATCGTTTTCAGCATGATCGACATGTCGCCAAGAACACTTTGTTCTTCGACATAGCGAACGTCGAGTTGGACGCGTTCGTTATAGCTCGTGTCGCTCCGGCCACTGACCTGCCACAAGCCGGTAACACCGGGACGAACCCTCATGTAATCGGCATAGTACAAACCATAAAGTTCCGCCTCGCTTGCAACGATCGGCCGCGGTCCGACGAGGCTCATCTGGCCGCGGATGACATTGAAGAGCTGGGGAATTTCATCGACACTGCTTTTGCGCAAGAGCGCGCCGAGCGGTGTTACGCGCGGATCATCCCTAAGTTTGCGGGTTGCGTTCCATTCCGCCCTTAGCGAAGGGTTGGCCGCCAGATGCCGCTTTAAAACCTCGTCGGCATTCTTGACCATCGTTCTGAACTTCAGGCACGGGAACATCACACCGTACCTTCCGATCCGACGATGGGCTATGAATATTGGTCGCCCTTGTACGATCAGAAGGACCGCAACAAGCATCAGGATCATTGGCGCAAGGACGAAAAGCCCTATGCTCGCAATTGTTGCATCAATCGCGTATTTGACGCCGTCCAGGATGGCGGATCTGTTATTATGTCCGAACAAATCGGATTTTCGGGAGATCGCTCTGCGAGAGTGCAGCGGCGCATTGTTGAACCTGTCGAAATTTCGACCGAGATCAATTTCCCTCATCTGCGTATTCCCCTCGTAAACATAAAGACCTCGGGCAGTTGCAGACAATGCCATCATGGCATGCACTGGAAAGCTAACAAGTATTAAACGATTTGACAATAATTTTATTGCGCTGCACTATATAACTGTGCAGCGCGGGATATAGATGTCACTTGTTGATCATATTTCTGTCTTAACTGCCTAATATAATTGCCAATAGTCTGGTTTTTAATCAAGACAATGGCAAGAACTACACCCGCAATGCACGCCGCGATAATTTCGATTGTTATATCTCGAGGGATTTGGCGTGCGAGTAGCAATTATTCATTACTGGCTCGTTGGGATGCGCGGTGGCGAGAAAGTTCTCGAAGCACTATGCGATATATTCCCGACCGCCGATATCTATACACACGTTTGTGATCTTGCGGCCATTTCTGACAAGATCAAACGGCACAAGATACAGACAACCTTTATTGGCGGTCTGCCCTATGCCAAACGGATGTACAAACGCTACCTGCCGTTGATGCCCATGGCGCTGGAGCAAATCGATCTCGGTGCCTACGACCTCGTCATCAGCAGCGAATCCGGCCCAGCCAAAGGCATCATACCGACGTCACCGGCATTGCATCTTTGTTATTGCCACTCGCCGATGCGCTACATCTGGAACATGTACAACAGATATTACGACAGTTCCGGTCTGATGACGCGCATGATGATGCCCCCGATGGCGCATTATCTAAGGACATGGGACGTCGCGACGGCCAATCGCGTTGATGATTTTGTCGCCAATTCGACAACTGTTGCCCAACGGATCAAGAGCTATTACCGCCGCGAGGCGACCGTCATCAATCCTCCGGTAGACACTACGGCATTCCGACCAGTGGCGGCCGCCGATGTCGAGGACTATTATCTGATGGTCGGAGAACTCGTCAGCTACAAGCGGCCCGATCTGGCGGTCGAAGCCTTCAACCGGATGAAAGCCAAGCTGGTGGTCATTGGTGGCGGCGAAATGCTCGACCATCTCAAGAAAATTGCGGGTCCGACTGTCACCATCCTTGGCGCACAGCCGTTTGATGCGCTTCGCCATCATTACGCCCGATGCAAGGGCCTGATATTCCCCGGCGAAGAAGACTTTGGGATCGTGCCTGTCGAGGCTATGGCAAGCGGGCGACCCGTCGTCGCCTTTGGGCGCGGTGGCGCGACTGAAACTGTCGTCAACAACAAGACAGGGGTTTTCTTTCAGACGCAGACAGTCGAGGCGCTGATTGATGCAGTCGAACGTATGGAGCGTCTGGACTTCAACCCTGCAGACGCCCTGTCTCGCGCGGCTGATTTTCGACGGGACGTCTTCGTGGATCGCTTCCGGAGCTACGTCGCCCGAGCGACTGGCGCCACATTGGCTGTATCGGCCTGACGCAAGAGACGAAATGCAAAGACAATTTCAACCGGAGTAACAGGATGCGGCTTTTCTCCTTACGCGAACGGGTCCAAGGACGAAGTCTTTCGGCGAGCGGGAAAGACAGGCGAAACCGCAAGGTGGCCGCCTCGGCTGCATTTCTGGCGTTTGCCGTGGCAGCTGGCGCCCAAGCCGGCGACGAATATGTCCCAGGGCCTCAGGACACTTTGAAGGTACGTGTCTACGAATGGCGCCCAAGCACGGGAACGGCATTCGAGTGGGCCCCTTTGACAGGGGATTTCGTCGTCTCTTCAGCCGGCAACCTGTCGCTGCCAATCATTGGTAACGTTCCGGTTGCAGGCAAGACACTCGAGCAGATATCGGAAACGATCGGACTGCGCCTTCAAAATGAGGTCGGTTTGCAGAAGCGGCCAAGCGCCTCGGTCGAAATCTCGTCATATCGCCCGCTTTTCGTGACCGGGCTGGTCGCTCATCCGGGCAAATATAACTACAGCCCTGGTCTTACCGTCATACAGGCGCTCAGTATGGCGGGCGGGATCGGTTCGACCGATGCCAGCATGATCAGTTTGCAACGCGACGCTCTGTCGAGCCGGGGCCAGGTGCGCGAGCTGGAAGCCGAAAGACTTGGTCTTATTGCCCGACAGGCTCGCGTTGAGGCCGTTTTAAACGGGGGCTCGTCGGTGGTCTTTCCTCAAGAGCTCATGTCGAGGGCCAAGGAGCCGCGTTTCTCGAAGATGATGGACGAAGAACAGTCACTCTTTGAGACCCGCCAGCATTCGATGACGACAGAGATCGATGCGCTGAACCGCGCCAAGGTGCTCGCCAACAACCAGATCAACGCGTTGAATGAGAAAGCTGTCTCACTTGCAAAGCAGATCGATCTGGCGAGCAAGGATCTAAACTCGGTCAACAAGCTTGTCTCACAAGGGTTGACGGTTTCGGCTCGTCAGCTCGGGGCCAACCAGAATGTCGCTGAACTCGAAAGTCGCAATCTGGACGTTTCGTTGGCGACGCTCAAGACCGAGCAGGATCTTGCCAAGGTGGATCAGGATATTGCCGACGTGCACAATCGCTATCGTGTCAGCGCGCTGACGGAAGCGGCCGAACTGCGCGACAGATTTGCGTCAAACACTGAAAAAACCAAGACGGCACGCGACCAGCTGAAGAACCTCGAGGTCCGCGCCCCGTCTGCAATGGCTTCCCTCGCTGAGGAAAAGAATCCCTACAGCTTCCTGATGACGGTTAACCGGGTAGTCGATGGCAGCATGCAGACACTTGTCGTCAGCGAAAATGATCCGGTGATGCCGGGTGACATGATTAGGGTCGAGCAGCGGGAAGAGCCAATGGCTGTCTCGACGGACGTCAGCAGCAACTGAGATTTTGGTTGTTGTATCGCATAACAACGCAATTTGAGCTTGCCTCAGCATAGGAGATACACGATTATATCCGGTTAGGGGGGAATTCGATTGGGAGGTCGGAGCAACCGATGGGCTGGGCGCTACTAGTCTCGTTTCTGATCGGCGCAATCTGCGCATTGCGGGTGCCTGTCCTCATATTCGCGCTGATCGTTCTGGTCGTGATGATCGCCTATGCTGGCGTCAGCTATACCAATGGCAGCCCTCTCATGCATGCGATCGCCTGGGGCTTTGTGTTCGCCGTCGTGCTGGAAGCAGGCTATGTCTTCACCCACGTGCTCCTGCATTCATTCTATACGCGACGGGAAAGCGACGCCGAAAAGCGGGCTCCCCAACAGGCACAATCAAAATATCATGCCGACTGACCGGCAGATTTGATAGCGGGCTCCGAAAAACATCGTGGCCAAGTCGTGCGATTGCTTGAACTTTGCACTGGACATTGATCTCGCACCGCTGGTGGCAAATCCTCAAACTGGGCTGCGTCGTCGGGCAAAGTCGGATTGCGCCCCTGTCTTGGCCTCTTTCGCCAATCTGGCGAGCGCGAGCTGTTCAGCCTTTGCCATCCCGAATTTCAGCCTGTATCCGGCCTGCTTGAGGCGGTCGCCGGAAAAGCGCATTCGCCATAGCGGGTTTCTGATCGGCAGGGTGTGGAAGCGTAAGAAGTCATGGAGCCAGTCGATGATCCATGGAGCACTAACGACATGGTAGCGGCGGTCACCGCTTGCCGCGAAAGCCTTGCGCATGAAATCAATATGCCTCGGCAAATCGCGATCGTCTTCCGCGATATTGTATATCTCGACCCGCCCAGCCTCGCCCTTGCCCGCCAGCCCCTCCTCGATCGCCCAGATGAGAGCGTCGGAAACATCGCCGACATAAATGTGATGAGCGTGACGGTGCGATGCGAGCATGCGCTTGAACAGGCTCCAGTCGCGAACGCCGATGATCTGGCCGACGTCGACAACGACGGCTGGTCTGAAAATTGTACATCGCATGCGGCTGGCGACCCGCATGAGCGCCATCTCGCCGGCAAGCTTGGTGCGGCCATATTCGCGCACGTAATCCAGCGCCCAGTATTCCGAGGCGATATCGCGATCAACCGATAGAACCGGTGAGCTCTCCGAAATCTCAACGGCGCGACCGCTTCCGTAGACGGCGATCGAACTCGTGTAAGAGAAGGCCTTTGCGCCCGCATTCTCGGCAGCTCGCGCCAGCCGCTCGGTCGCTCTTTCATTCAGCGGTCTCATGCGATCCTTCTTGCCGATTTCGGCGGCCAAATGGATCACCCCGGCACAGCCTTCGACGAGAGTGTTGAGATCCTCATCGCTTGCAAGGTCAACCTGACGCCATTCAAGCCCCTGGTCGTCGCGGGGCGGCTCTCGCGACGTGGTCGCTCTCACGCGATAGCCGCGTTCAAGCAGGTCGGCGACAACGAAGCGACCAATCCGGCCCGTCGCGCCGGTTACGAGAATGGTTTCACCCGGCATGCGCGGTCACCTCCGCAAGGATTGGACGCGCCAACCTGTCCTTCAAATGGTCGGCGAGACGAATTGCCATGGCAACGATCATCTGAGTCGGATTGCAGTGTCCGGCGGTCGGAAATACCGAGCTTCCGGATACATAGAGGCCTTCGACGCCGTGAACCTGGCAATCGACGTTGACAACCCCCTTGGCGGGATCGCTTGACATGCGCGTTGTGCCGGTCGGATGAGCAACATCGACGAAGCTTGCAGGGATGGGCGCCTTGTCGCGCACCCAGTCGGCCAGAACAGGGTCTGGAAACCCTATTCTGGAGAATTCGGCTGCGACCAGTTCCGCCATGCGATGCATGGTGCGCGCCTCGACCGGATGGCTGCGCCAATCGACCTTGGGCAAGCGCATCCCGAAGCGATCACGACGATCCGACAGGCTCATGCGGCTGTCTTCATCGGGCATCTGCTCGCACATGCAATCGAGCGTAAGCTCCTGCAGCTTGCGCGGCAGGCCATTCCGCGCTCCGAAATAATCGACAGCTCCTTGAACCATCAAAGGGACATTGCGCGCCACGCTGACAACGTCCTCGGGCAGCCTCGGCTTTCGTGCCGCCAGGCGCCGCAATGCGTCCCAGGGATCATCAGGCGCAAGCACTTCTCCCAGCCAGCCTGCACAATTGAGCAAATGCTCGTCTCGCTGAACTGCCGGGCTCAGTCTGAGCCCAGCACGGAAAAAGCGACCGCGAACGTTGTAGCGACCAAATCTGCGACGCAACGCTTTCGAACCGCTTAACGAGAAAAACGCAGTTGGACCACGTAAGTGGTCCATCAGGTAGCGGCCGACCCGGTCACGATCATTGCCGAGCGCTTTGCGATCCTGGTCGTGGGAATTGAGAAGAATGCGAGCATTCTCAATGCCTCCAGCGCAGAGCGCTACAGAGCTTGCGACAAGGCTATGCTTTCGTCCGTCGCCTGTGGCAAACTCAAGGCCACGCGTTTTGGTGCGCGCCTCGTTTGCCAGCACCCGCAGCGCAGTCGCTCCTGTTACCAGTGTGACATTGGGACCGAGGTGCTTGGCTATGTGCCGCCCAAACCGCATATACTCGAATGGGTAAGACTCCGCGTCATCCCTGCTGAACTGCCAGAAGAAGGGCAGTAGCAGTTTGGCGGAAACCTCTTTCTTCGGCGCATTGCGTCCTGCAATCGACCAGAAGCGCTGGTCGCTGTAGCCGTTACCAAGTGCAAGTCCGAGATGATTGGCGCTTCGATCCATGTATGGGTCGAGATCGCGCATGGCGATTGGCCATCCGGAATGTTCAACCCAGTCGCGTTGTTCGAAGTCGATGGCGTCGAAAGGGCCGCACCGACCGCCCCAGGTATGCGAACTGCCGCCAAGGATGCGGTTGCGCACGGACCATTGGTCCCTAACCCGCGGGCGCCCGATATTCTCAATATCGTTCAACGTGTCATTATCGGGATCACGGCGCTCGCCACCACTTTCCAGAAGCACGACATTCAATCCAGAATGGGACAGTTCACGCGCCAGCGTCGCGCCGGCCGGTCCTGAACCTACGATGCAGACATCACAACGAAGCAGCGGGACCACCGTATCGCCAGGCTGCAGATCAATAATTGGCATCGCCCATCACCCCTTGCGTGTCGTTTCTAAAATGGCGGTGCATTGCCCGCTTTCTCGGTCGATCGACTACCCGTTGCCAGGGACTGGTTACGCGGGTCTTTCCCCATCATCTCAGTCGCCTCGCCCTTGCCAGACATCTAGCTCCAGCCTCTCAGTGCAGGCAGATCGCTCTGGTGGCGTAGCGGGATAAACGGTGCGGTAGCCTCGGCGATAGCATCCGGACGACTGGCGGTTAGGCCCGCCAGGATGAAGAACAGCAGCCCCAGGTCGACTGTCGGACCAACGACGAGCGCGCCGGCAAGCAAGCACAGGCATCCATTGCGTGCAGCAAGCTGGACATCGCCGACGAAGCTTCTGGCAGGCGCGCGACCGGGGCCGAGGGCCGTTATGGCAAAAAGGAGAAAGAAGAGAGCTCCGGGGACGCCGACGTTTGAAAGCACCGCCACCGGGAAGCTCGAGGTTCGTGCCGTTCCAAGACCAACGCCCAAGCCGTAGGTATCGAAAAAGTTCTGCAGTCCGAAGGTGTTCCAGGAACCACGGTCAATGGCCGAGCTCGAGGTCGATTTGCTAAGAACGAGGACGTCTATGTAATCATGGACTGTGTCGAAAATATCCTGCTGCAACACGACGATCAGTCCGACAAGCAGAACAACGAGGGGAGCAAGAACGGTCACAGCGGCGCTGTTGCCGGTTCCTGAACCAACGCCGCTGCGCAGCACTGCCGTGAAATAGAAGATCACCAAACAGACCGGCGCGGCAACAAGCCCCGCAGAGGAGGTCGACAGGACAATCAATGCCAGAGAGATGACGGCAAGCGGGCCGGTGCATCTTGAATGCCGCTGGCAAAGCCAAAGGGTCGCGGTAAATCCGAACGCGCCAAGTGTCGTACCGGCAAAAGCAGAGGCCTCTGGCCACGAACCGACAATGCGTTTCATGCCGTTGACCGTGTCGTTGTCATGGAAGGTGTACTGCGCGTTGCGAATGAACTGCAGCATGTCCTGGGCGCCGATTGCACCGGTGACGACATCAAGGAGGGCAAAGACCACGTTTAGTGCGGCGTAGACTATAAGCCCGATGACAATGGCCCGGAAACCCTGGGCCGTTGAGCCGACAGTCGTGACCAGCAGGAAGCAGACAAGATCCGCCACCAGATAGACCGTCTGCGTTAGATTGCTCGAGACGGGTCCAAGCGAAACCACTCCGCTAGTAAGCGGCTGTTCGGCGATGCCGAGAGGGATGATTGTCGTTGCATCGGCAAACAGGCGCGGCAGAAAGTAGGCGGATAGTCCGCCATAAAGGACAAGACAGGCCAACCAGAAGCCGGGACGACCAAAGTGCAGGCCATCAAAGAGTGGCCCTGTTTGCCGTCTGCCGCGAAGCACGGAAAGAGCAACGAACAGCAGGAAAAGATGAGCGGGCTGGACGCTGGAGGAACCAAGCACAAACGCTGCTGCTGCGCCAAGCAGAGTCAATGCCACGAAGGCTTTGATTGTTGCATCCTGACCGAGCGCCAGGCAGTAGAGGCCGAGCGCAATCGTGAAAATGCCGATCGGTTCAACGCCCATCGCCAGCCACACTCACCCGCGCACCGGCGACCATGGCAGGCTTGGCTTGCCGCGCAATGCCGGTCTTTCCTGCGATCAGGCCCTTGAGTTTGAGAGCATGCTTCTCTACGGCGTGCCACGAAAAAACGGCAAGTAATATCGTAGCCGGTAGAGACAGCGCGATGTTAAGATACCATTCGCGGTGTTGTGGAAAGAGATGTGCCACCGTCTGCTGTACCGGAAACGCGTAGAGGTAGAGACCGTAGGAGTAATCACCACTGGCAATGAACGGATGCTTTGGCGGTCTCGTGAGGCCGATTGCAACCGTAACATATGCGATAGGAAAGGCGGCGAAGTACGGCGCGTAAGGGAGGTTCAGCATGACGAACGACACTACTGCTGCGGCAATCGCACGAGGTGCCGTCACCTTGATGTGCTGACGGCAGACAAACAAAACAACACCAGCCAGGAAGCTCAAGAGAAGAATGCGACCAGGTAGGGCCCCATCCATGGGCAGGTCGGTCGCTCCGCGCATGAGGTCGCGTCCAATAACGGCAAGCTGGGCTATCACAACAACGCCGATCAGCAGGGCCGGTCGAAAAACAAAGCCGATCACCGCAAGCACGGTCAACGCAACGTAGCACTCCAGCTCGTATGGAATGGTCCAGAGCGATACATTGACCGCCTGATAGTAAGGATTGTCACGAAAGAGACCAGGCAGCAGATACTGGATATGGCCAACAATATTCAGGAAATAGGTCGAAAACTGCGGGTCTGAAACGTAACTGGCAAGCGGCAAGGTCGTAAAGGCCGGCCCCAGAAGAAGGGCGCACAAGGTCACTTCCACCGCAAGTGCCGGTACGAGGCGAAGTGCCCGCAGACCGAGGAAACGGGCAACATTGCGCGTTCGCAAGAGGCTGGCACTGACAAGGAAACCGCTCAGGGCAAAGAATGCCGGCAGAACGAATGTTATCAGACCGCGCAGCGGTGGCTGAAACAGGAAGACCTCACCGGCTTTGCCATAAGAGACCGCAAAGCTGTGAATGCATAAAACCGCGACCGCAAGCACCACCCTAAGGTAGTCGAAGCCTGAGGTATATCCATTCGCAAACCGCTCCTCGATCGACACGGTCTTACTCCTGTCTCTGGCATTTGCAGTAATAACGAATACTACGCTGCGACGCACAATAGTCCGGAAGCCAGTATTTGCAAAGACACATATTGCACTGCGACAGAAAAATAGGCGACAGCGACTAAACTTTTGAATGATGGCGAAACTGCAACACATTTACCTATTGTCTCCGGCCCGAGATCGCGCCAGACTATCAATTATATGACTGATTTATCTATCAATTTCACATCAGTCGAGTATAGTTCGACGGCCCGCGGCGAAAGGGTAAAAATGCTGCAGTGCGCCATGGTCGGACAACATAAAGCGTCGGAACCGTCGATTTTCTAGTGATGACAGCGATTCATTTCTGTTGCAAAGTTCTGCTAACCGTGAAACCTTCGATGCAATTACTGGAAATAACCATGACGCGTTTCGTCCAATTAATGCGCGCTCCCGGCATCTATTTACGGATTCTGGTCGCTACACTTGCGTTCTCGCTGATAACATACCTGCATTATAAATCAGTAACATTGACGCTATACTATAGCGTTATTTGCATATTTCTTATGCAGTTTGGCTACATAGGGGGCGTTCTATTCCTTATTTGGCGGGAAAAGACGCAGCGAAACGCAAACTAGCGGTTGTGCATCGAAGATTGTTGTGTCGTTTCCGGAAGGAGGAGAAGCCGGGCCTTAAGACACGCACATTGAAGGATTGGTGTGTGATAAAATTCGGAACCAGTGGGCTTCGCGGCTTGTCTGTCGACCTTAAGGGCCGGGCTTCGGCGCTTTATGCCACAGCCTTTGGCCGCTATCTGCTCGACCGTGGAATGACCCGCCCCGGTGACACTATCCTGATCGGTCGTGACTTCAGGGATTCCAGCCCGGAGATCGTTGCAAACTGTGCCGATGCACTTGATCGCCTTGGCTTCAAGGTCTGCGACTGCGGCACGGTGCCAACACCGGCGCTGGCGCTTTACGGACTTCAGAAAAAAGCCGCGGGTCTCATGGTGACAGGCTCGCACATCCCAGCCGATCGCAATGGCATCAAGTTCTACCGGCCGGACGGAGAAATCGACAAGACGGACGAGGCTGCGATCACGACTGTCGCGACAGAACTCGACCGTGCCGGCTTTACGTTTGTCCCCCGCAGTGC
>NZ_KB897833.1:0-127499 GCF_000377185.1 Rhizobium sp. 42MFCr.1 | reverse complement strand
GGCCGTTGTCGGCGCAATAAAGCCCCGCAACACGATCATGGATGAAGGAAAAGTCGATCACCGCGTCGATCTTGCGCAGCAGGTGATCCTTCGGCACCAGACTGTCGAGCGTCACCATCTCAAGAGCCGTCTGGGTGGGGGCAGGTTTCTTCAACATGTCCCAATGAATCACAAACCCCCAGACGGTGCCAGGGGTTTGTCAGCAATCTGAATGGCGGCCCGGGGCCGCCATTTTCTTTCCTGTTGTGGAGGCCTTAGGCCGCTTCGTTGACCGCGGAATTCCGCGTCCGGAACAGCAGCCGATCCGTACCGCCTGTGATCTTCACCGTCGAACCATCCGGAACCTGCCCGGAAAGGATCTGTTCGGCGAGCGGATCCTGCACGTATTTCTGGATCACCCGCTTCAGCGGCCGCGCACCATAGACCGGATCGTAACCCTTGTTGGCGAGCCAATTGCGGGCATCGTCATCGAGCTCGAGTGTGATCTTGCGTTCGGCAAGCAATGCCACCAGACGCATCAGCTGGATATCGACGATCGCGCCCATTTCCTCGCGCTTCAGGCGATGGAACAGGATGATCTCATCGATACGGTTTAGGAACTCCGGCCGGAAGTGACCGCGCACGACGTCCAGCACCTGCTCGCGGATCTCATCTGTGTCATGACCGTCGGGTAGCTCCGTCAACATCGTAGCACCGAGGTTCGACGTCATGATGATCATCGTGTTGCGGAAATCGACTGTCCGGCCCTGACCGTCGGTCAGGCGACCGTCGTCGAGCACCTGCAGCAGCACGTTGAAGACGTCAGGATGCGCCTTTTCGATCTCGTCGAAAAGAATGACCTGATACGGCCGCCGGCGAACGGCTTCCGTCAGCGAACCACCTTCCTCATAGCCGACATAGCCGGGAGGCGCGCCTATCAGCCTGGCCACCGAGTGCTTCTCCATGTACTCCGACATATCCATGCGCACCATCGCCGTTTCGTCGTCGAAGAGGAAGCGGGCAAGCGCCTTGGTCAGCTCCGTCTTGCCGACGCCGGTCGGGCCGAGGAAGATGAACGAGCCGATCGGCCGGTTCGGATCCTGCAGGCCGGCGCGCGCGCGGCGCACCGCCCGCGACACGGCCTGAACCGCATCACCCTGGCCGATCACCGATTTCGCCAGCTCGTCTTCCATACGCAGAAGCTTGTCGCGTTCGCCTTCCAGCATCTTGTCGACAGGGATACCGGTCCAGCGGGAAACGACATGCGCAATGTTGTCGGGGATGACGACCTCCTGCACCATGGCGCTGCGATCGCTGTCCTGCTGTTCGGCCTCCGTGAGCTTCTTTTCCAGTTCCGGAATGACACCGTAAGTCAACTCGCCGGCGCGCTGAAACTCACCCTTGCGCTGGGCGATCGCCAGATCGTTGCGGGCCTCATCCAGCTGCTTCTTCAGATCGGCGGCGAGGCCGAGCTTCTGCTTTTCCGCCTGCCAGCGGGCCGTCAGGGCGTCGGCTTCTTCCTCGAGGCCAGTCAACTCGGTTTCAAGCCGCGTCAGCCGGTCGGCAGACGCCGTATCGGTTTCCTTCTTCAGCGCTTCGCGCTCGATCTTCAGCTGCATGATGCGGCGATCGAGTTCGTCCAGCTCTTCAGGCTTGGAATCCACCTGCATGCGCAGCCGCGCAGCGGCTTCGTCCATCAGGTCGATCGCCTTGTCGGGCAGGAAGCGGTCGGTGATGTAGCGGTTGGAAAGCGTCGCAGCCGCAACCAGGGCCGAATCCGAGATACGGACCTTGTGATGCTGCTCGTACTTTTCCTTCAAGCCACGCAAGATCGAAATCGTGTCCTCGACCGTCGGCTCCTCAACCATGACAGGCTGGAAGCGGCGGGCTAGGGCCGGATCTTTCTCAACGTGCTTGCGGTATTCGTCGAGCGTCGTCGCACCGACGCAGTGTAACTCGCCACGCGCAAGCGCAGGCTTCAGGAGGTTGGAGGCGTCCATCGCCCCATCCGCCTTGCCGGCACCAACCAGCGTGTGCATTTCGTCGATGAAGAGAATGATCTCGCCGTTTTCGGCCTGCACCTCGTTAAGCACGGCTTTCAGCCGCTCCTCGAACTCGCCGCGATATTTCGCGCCGGCGATCAGCGCGCCCATGTCGAGCGCCATCAACTTCTTGTCCTTGAGTGATTCAGGCACGTCGCCGTTGACGATACGCAGTGCGAGGCCTTCGACAATGGCGGTCTTGCCGACGCCAGGCTCGCCGATCAGCACGGGGTTGTTCTTGGTGCGGCGGGAGAGAACCTGGATCGTGCGGCGGATTTCGTCGTCACGGCCAATGACCGGATCGAGCTTGCCCTCGCGGGCTTCGCCGGTCAGATCGCGGGCATACTTCTTCAGCGAGTCGAAGCCTTGTTCGGCGTTCGAGCTGTCAGCGGTGCGGCCCTTGCGAATTTCATTGATGACTTGGTTGAGCGCCAGCGCGGTCACACCGGCATTCTTCAGCGTCGTCGACGTCGAAGCCGAAGACTCGATCGCCAATGCCTGCAGCAGGCGCTCGACCGTGACGAAGCTGTCGCCGGCCTTCTTCGCTGCCTCTTCGGCAGTGGAAAGCACCTTGGCAAGCGGCTGCGCGAGATAGATCTGCCCGTTGCCGCCGGATACCTTCGGCAGCTTGGCAAGTGCGGCATCGTTGGCAAGGCGCGCCGCTTTGGGATCACCGCCGGCGCGCTCGATCAGCGAGGCGGCCATGCCCTGGTCGTCGTCGAGCAGCACTTTCAGTACATGTTCGGGTGTGAACTGCTGGTGTCCCTGCGCAAGCGCATAGGTTTGGGCGGACTGAATAAAACCGCGCACCCGCTCGGAGTATTTTTCGATATTCATGCTGTACCTCCATGGATCGCCCTGCCCTCATAAGGCACAGGCCGATGACTGAGATTGAGCTCCCTTAAATGGCAAGCCCATTGTTCCGCCGCGGTTGGGATTTGCGGCTGACGAACCTGGGCTGGATATGGTGGAGGATTTCAAAAGTTTAAAGAGGCGATGACGTGAAAAACCCCGGCCTTTGCGACCGGGGGTTCTCATTTCATGTCCTGTCTCCGCCGGAGCCATGTCGGCTGCCGGCAGCCATCCAATCACTTGATTTCTTCGATGTCGTTGGGCTTCCAGGAGCCGTCAAAGGCCGGCTGCGTGGGTCCGTAGATGCGGATGTAGCTGAACCAGCCACGTCCGGACTGGGTTTTGATCCAACGGCCTTCGCCATCCTTCGGCGCCGTTGGACCAAAATAGAGGTCGACCGGCTTTGACGTGTCGATGTCCTTCAACTCAAAGAGCGAGCGGAGCGCCGCCTTGTCCTGATCCGTCTGCACGTCGGAGCGAGTCTGCGCGTCATAGAGCGTCACGGACCCGAGCAGCTTGCCCGGGACGGGCTGGGGAATCGTCAGCTTGTAGTTCTTGCTCCGTCCAGAAACGCACCGCTAGCGTCGCGAGCACCGAGCCAATAGAGCCGAGCCCGCGCCGGCCGAACGGTGGAACATTGCGGGCGTGACGATCGCCTGTGCGAACCAGCGATCATGTGCCTCCAGATCGACGCCCATCGGCGTCTCGAACTGGGCAGCGTTGGGAGCCAGGCCGACCCACTCCCATTTGCGGTCCGGCCACGCAAAGCGGTCCGGCCGATCGCTATCGAACGCCGATACGAGAAGCTGGTCACGACCAACCTTCGCAGCTTTTTCGAGGATAGCTTTCGTACGGGCATCAGGTGCGAACGGCTTGCCCTTTTAGATACCGAGCGTCGCAAGAAGCCCTACATCGGTGTGAATTTCTCGACGAGGGGTTCCTCATCGATGATCCGCTGCAATACCTCCCAGAACTGGATGTTGTCCTCCCACTTGAGAGAGGTGCTGTCCATTGCCTTCTCGGTGGTGTCGACGATCGCGATTGGCTTCGGCTTGCTGGCCGTACTCAAAGGGTAGACCTTGATGGCGTGCAGCGCCTTCAGCGCCTTGTCCTGGTCGCCACCGACCGGCAGAGCGCGCACAGCAAGCAGAACTTTGTAGGTGGCCGACTTCCCGACATGGTAGCCCTTTGGCACCTTGCCCTTGTAGTCAGGCAGCAGGATGAGGTGCTTTCCACCCTTTCCGCCATCCGGGCCGGGGAGATTATGGTCGTTGATCAGGCCGATATAGGCGCCCGGCGGCAACTCAACCACCATCGGACCGTCCCTCTTTGGTGAGGACAGCCCGCGCCGTTTGGCCGGCGCGGGCTGTCGCGGTGTTTGCCTATTGCGGGGCAAGCCGCTCGAGTTCATTCAACCGCTTCAGTGCCGCTTGCTGGCGAAGCAGCCCGTAGTTGATGCCGCTGGCATTGAGCGAGCTGCCTTCCTGATACGGGAACTGGTCGAAGTCTGAGAAGAAGTCCTTGATCTTCCCCTGGATCGGAACGAGCAGCCACATGTTCCTTGCAAGGAACTCGATCGCTCCGCCACCGTCCTCCATGCCACGCTCGTAGGGGTCCATTCGCAGGTTGGCGATCATAGCCCATGCTGGGACTTCACGGGTGGCCGTGGCAATGTTGCCGTGGCTCGCGATGGCAAAGCTCAGCTTCCAGTCGTTCCAGCGAAGCGCATTGAGATTGCCGCCCTGATCGAAGTAGTAGACGACATCGCGCGGGCCGCTCTGAGCCTCACCCTTCAGGAAAGGCAAAAGATCATAGCCGTCCAGGTGAACCTTGAAATCCTTAGTCCCTGACTTGAACCCTGCCTTCATCTGCTCCTTGATGTCGGATATCCCGGCGGCGCTCGCGAATGTCGGCATCCAATCCATTAGCGTAACGATCTCATTCACCTCGGTCCCGGGTTTGACGACGCCCGGCCAGCGAACCATCATCGGAATGCGGAAGCCGCCCTCCCATGTCGTGCCCTTTTCACCGTGGAACGGCGTCTGGGCACCATCAGGCCACAAGGCAAGCTCGGCGCCGTTGTCGGTCGTGTAGAGAACGATAGTGTTGTCGGCGATGCCGAGCTGATCCAGCTGCTCGAGAAGCTGGCCGACGTGACCGTCGTGCTCCACCATACCGTCGGCATGAATGCCCTTGCCGGTTTTTCCAAGCGAGTCCGGCTTCAGATGGGTGAAGACGTGCATGCGGGTCGAGTTGAACCAGCAGAAGAACGGCTTGTCAGCTTTCGCTTGCCGATCGATGAAGTTCTTGGCGGCAGCCAGGAATTCCTCATCGACCGTCTCCATACGCTTCGTGTTGAGCGCACCGGTATCTTCGATCTTGCCGTCCGCAGTTGACTTGATCACGCCACGCGGACCGAACTGCCGGCGGAACGCCGGGTCCTTCGGGTAGAAGTAGCCTTCCGGCTCTTCCTCGGCGTTGAGGTGGTAGAGGTTGCCGAAGAACTCGTCGAAGCCATGCTTGGTCGGCAGGTGCTGGTCCTGGTCGCCGAGGTGGTTCTTGCCGAACTGGCCGGTCGCATAGCCCTGCGTCTTCAACACGTCGGCAATCGTCGGCATCCAGTCCTGAATGCCGTGCGGATCGCCGGGCATGCCGATCGTCAAGAGGCCGGTGCGGAATGGTTCTTGCCCGAGAATGAAGGAGGCGCGGCCCGCAGTGCAGCTCTGCTGGCCATAGGAATCGGTGAAGATTGCGCCTTCCCTGGCGATGCGGTCGATATTGGGCGTGCGATAGCCCATCAGCCCCATCGTGTAGGCGCTGATCTGCGGTATGCCGATGTCATCGCCGAAGATGACAAGAATATTCGGCTTCTTGCCGGATGGTGCCGCCGCCGTCTGCGCCTGGGCTGCTGCGGAACTCACCATGCTGGCGACCGTGGCGGCCCCGGCGGCAAGGGCTGTTGACCCTATCAGCAGATTACGGCGCGTGAGGTTGCTGGCGTCGGAGGAGGATGATCGTACGCTGTCGTCGCTGGCCATTTCGCCTGTCTCCCGTCAAACGTGAACTTTTGGAATGTTGTCTGGTGATGAGATGCATCGGCGCGAACCAAAGAGGCATAGCCACAGCGTAGACGTAAGTACGTTACGGTAAATGCACGACACTTTAACGGTCGGAGGCGAGACGGCGGCAGAAACGCAAAAGGCCGCTCCATAGAGCGGCCTTTTATCCATTAGCTCGGATCGTTGAAGCGATCCGGTTATTCCGAAGCGGCATCCGCCAAAACAGGCGCATCGCCGGAACCTTCACCCTCGGCCGGAGCCTCGCCTTCCGCAGCGCGGCGCGGACGACGCGGACGGCTACCGGCAGTGCGGCGACGCGGCTGACGCTCGCGCGGCTGGCCTGCAGCACTTTCCTCGTCCATCGAAACCTCTGCCGGAATACCTTCGATCTCCGGCTGCGGGCCGCTGCCATCGTTCACCTCGGGCTGCGGCGCTTCAGCTGCGACCGGGGCCGGCTGCTGTTCCTGGCGACGCGGCTGGCGGTCTTCGTTGCGGCGCGGCTGCTCGTCGTTGCGACGCTGCGACTGTTCTTCCGAACGGCGCTGCTGATGCTCGTGCTGGTGACGCGGTGGCTGGACGATGACAACATCGTCATTGTCGACGGCTTCGACATCGTCACCATCGCGCTCCGCACCTTCACTGAATTCGTTGCGGTCGTCGCGCTGGAAGCGCTCCTGCATCTGCGCCTGAGCGGCTGCAATGATGCGGTTATAGTGTTCGGCGTGCTGCAGGTAGTTTTCAGCGATAACGCGATCGCCCGAACTCTGCGCGTCGCGCGCAAGTTGTGCGTACTTTTCAGCGATATGCTGCGCGGTACCACGAATCTTAACGTCTGGGCCGGAGCTGTCGTAGGTCCGCGTCAACGGGTTGCCGCCCTTGCGGTTGAAATTGTTGTTATTGTTATTTCCGCCGCCGCCGCCGCCGTTGTTATTGCCACGCCCGCGACCGCGCTTGTTCTGCTGTCCTGGCCTCATAGATCGTTCACCTGAATTCTCTGTTTGTTGTGGAGTTATGGCACCAACGGCCGTGGCCGGTTCACCGGCTCAGAGCCCTCGTGCCGCAAGCATACTGCGCCTTCGCGCCAACCTGCCGCTTGTTCTCAAGTCAGTTTGACTGATTCACGCATTGGGTCGTATTCAACCTTTGAAGCTCTCGTTTAAAAGAGCGGACCCCCGAGGCCGAGTTAGTTTCGAACGTCTCACCGTTCTGTCCTATCTCTCCAACGCGTGGGGTCAACCTATATTGCTTCCCGTGGAAATCCAAGCCTTTTCTTCGCAATGACACCAATGTCCTGTTCAATGCTTAAAGTCGTCGCGCGTCACTTGAGCGCGAACACAAGCGCCCGGTCATTCTGGCCGTAATCCTTTACGGATTCCAGAAGCTTGAAGCCTTCAGCCTCGAAAACGTCCGTCACGTCGTTTCGCTGGTCGTAGCCGATCTCAAGTCCCACAACGCCGTTCGGCTTTATGAACCTTGCCGCATCCTTGGCGATGGTTCTGTAGGCGTCAAGCCCATCCCGGCCGCCATCCAGTGCGGCATGGGGATCAAATTTCGTCACTTCGGGAGCGAGAGTGTGAACGACCTTAGAAGCGATATAGGGCGGATTTGAGACAATCGCGTGAAACGAGCCGTGGATATTCTGAAACCAACTGGATTGAATGGTTTCGAAGCGATCCTGCAATCCGTTTCTTTCCGCGTTTGATTTCGCCGTCTTCAATGCATCGGCCGATATATCGCTGCCGACGCCTGACGCTTCCGGACATTCGCTCAACAGAGCAAGGCATATCGCCCCGGTTCCGGTTCCTAGGTCCAGAATATGGATATGGCCCTCGGTATTTGCAAGGTCGCGCAGATAAGGAAGCATCGTATCGACGAGAATTTCCGTATCAGGCCGTGGCTCAAGGGTTTCCGCAGACAAAGACAGCGGCAGGCCATAGAATTCCCGTTCGCCGAGAATGCGGTGAACAGGCTCATGCGCCAGCCGGCGTTCGATGGCTTGCTCGATCATTGCCATCTGCTCTGTGCTGACGGTTTCGCCGCCACGCGTTACGATGGCGGTCGTCGAAAGTCCAAGCAGCCCTGCGACGAGCATACGGGCATCAGCCGAAGCACTGTCGACACCGGCTTCAGTGAAACGACGGCGAGCCTCGGCCAGCATTTGGGAAACCGTAGCCTCGGCCTGTTTCCCGCTCATGCTCATTGCTGCTCGCCGAGTTGCGCCAACTGGCTTGCCTGATAGTCGGCCATCAGCGCGTCGACCACCTCGTCGATCTCGCCGATCATCATCCGGTCGAGCTTGTAGAGTGTCAGATTGATCCGGTGGTCCGTCACCCGCCCCTGTGGGAAGTTGTAGGTGCGGATGCGTTCGGAGCGATCGCCGGAACCGACCTGGCTCTTGCGATCGGCGGAACGCTCGCTTTCGGCCCGTTGACGCTCGGCGTCGTAGAGACGCGAACGCAGAACCTGCATCGCCTTGGCGCGGTTCTGATGCTGCGATTTCTCGGAACTGGTGACGACGATGCCGGTCGGCAGATGGGTGATGCGCACCGCTGAGTCGGTGGTGTTGACGTGCTGGCCGCCAGCGCCGGATGAGCGCATCGTATCGATGCGGATGTCTTCTGGCCGGATCTCGATGTCGATTTCCTCCGCCTCCGGCAGAACCGCGACGGTCGCGGCCGAAGTGTGGATGCGACCGCCGGCTTCCGTTTCCGGCACGCGCTGGACACGGTGAACACCGGATTCAAACTTCAGCTTGGCAAATACGCCCTTGCCGGTGATGGTCGCGATGATTTCCTTGAAGCCGCCCGCCTCGCCTTCGCTCGACGACAGGACTTCGACCTTCCAGCCGTGGGCGGCTGCATAGCGCTCATACATCCGGAACAAATCACCAGCAAAGAGTGCGGCTTCCGAACCGCCGGTGCCAGCGCGGATTTCCAAAATAGCGCTCTTCTCGTCTGCTGCATCCTTCGGCAGCAGCAAGATCTGGATTTCCTGCTCCAGCGCCTCCAGCCGCTCCTTCACCTCGGGCAGCTCCAGTTCGGCCAGATCGCGCATCTCACGGTCCACCGACTTGTCGTTCAGCAGGGTTTCGAGGTCCGCAAGCTCGGCAATTGCCTTCTCGAAGGCGCGGATCTTCGTGACGACGGGCTGCAACTCGGAATATTCGGAGGCGAGCTTGACGTAGACGTCAGCCGAGGGGCCAGCCGACATGCGCGCTTCGATCTCGCCAAAACGGCGTTCCAGCTCGCGCATCTTTTCAACGGGAAGCTTCGCCACCCTTCACTCCGATTCTGCTTGTCTTGACCTAAAGAGGAATATTGTGAGCTTCCGCGAAGTGGGCAAGCACATCGCGGATCGAAGTCGCCGACTTGGTGTCGTCAAGCGCCTCGTTCATCACCTTCGCCAGCGTCTCAACCTCGAGACCGAGCAGCATCGCCTTGACCGGACCGATCGATGCTGGCGACATCGAAACCGAACGGAAGCCTATGCCGAGAAGCGCCATCGCCGAGATTGGCTTGCCGGCAAGCTCGCCGCACAAGGTCACGGGCGTGTTGTTGCGCTCGCCTGCCCGCACGATGTCGCGCAGGATCCTAAGGAACGGTTTGCCAAGCGGATCGAAGCGGTCGGACACGCGCGCATTGCCGCGATCGACCGCCATCGAAAACTGGAAGAGGTCATTCGACCCGACCGAGACGAAATCGACCGCCGACATCAGCTCGTCGAGCTGCCAGAGCAGCGCCGGCACCTCCAGCATCGCCCCGAACTGCAGCTTGCGCGGCAGGCCGTGGCCGAAGCGCGAAAGGTGCTGAACCTCCTTCTGCAGCAGTTCTCGCACGGCGGCGATCTCGGAAACCTCGGTTACCATTGGCACCATCAGCTTCAGCTCGATGCCGGCCGCCGCCTTCAGCATGGCGCGCAGCTGCGTGCGCAGCAGGCCCGGACGATCGAGCGAAAGGCGGATTGCCCGCCAGCCGAGCGCCGGATTTTCTTCCTCATGGCCACGGAAATAGGGAACGACCTTGTCGCCGCCGATATCAAGCGTGCGGAATGTCACAACTCGTCCGGCCGCCTGCTTCAGCACATTGCGATAAAACAGCTCCTGCTCTTCCGCCTTCGGCATGTTGGAGGCGATCATGAACTGCAGCTCGGTGCGGAACAGGCCAATGCCTTCAGCACCCGAGTCCGAAAGCTGCGGCAAATCGACCAGCAGCCCGGCGTTCATCATCAACGATACGCGCTGGCCGTCCCTGGTGCGCGACTCGACCGAGCGCAGCGCCCGGAACTGCTCCTGGCGGCGGGCGCGGAACCGTACCTTTTCCTCGTAGGAGCGCTGATGCTCCGGCATGGGGCGAAGGTGCACATGCCCGCCATCGCCGTCGATGATGACGGCATCGCCGTTTTCGGCGAGCGCCACCACGCCAGCGGCCTGGCCGATCACAGGAATGCCCATGGCACGCGCGACGATCACCACATGGCTCGTCACCGCACCTTCTTCCAGCACGAGCCCGCGCACATTGGCACGCGGATAGTCCAACAACTCAGCCGCACCCATGGCACGCGCCAGGATGATGGCGTCGCTTGGGAAACCGTCCCCCGCTGTGCGGCCGGTATAGCCGGTCAACTGCCGCAGCAGGCGGTTCGCGAGATCTTCGAAATCGTGCATCCGTTCCCGCAGATAGGGATCGGTCATGCGGATCATGCGCGCCTTGGTGTCGCTCTGCACCTTCTCGACGGCGGCTTCCGCGGTCAAACCGTTACGGATTGCTTCCTCGAGCTTGCGCACCCAGCCCTGGTCATGGGCGAACATGCGATAGGTTTCGAGAACCTCGCGGTGCTCGCCCTCCATCGAAACGTCGCGCTGCGACAGAAGGTCATCGATCGAGATGCGGAGCGACCCTAGCGCCTCGCCCAGGCGGCGGATTTCCTTCTCGGAATCCTCATTCAAAAGGTTGGTGACGACGATACGCGGCTCATGCAGCACGACGTAGCCGAGGCCGATGCCTTCATTATAGGTGTCGCCGTCGATGGTCACCGAACGCGTCAGGTCGAGTTCGAGCCCGGGCTTGGTGATCTTCTTGAGTTCGCCGGTGGCGATCATCTCGGCAAGCACCATCGCGGTCGTCTCGAGCGCTTCGAGCTCTTCTTCGCGGTAGGTGCGGCTCGCCTTGTTCTGCACGACCAAAACGCCGAGCGAGCGGCCGGTGCGCAGGATCGGCACGCCGAGGAACGAATGGTAGATCTCTTCGCCGGTTTCCGGCAGGTAGCGGAACGCCGGGTGCGATTGCGCGTCGGAGAGATTGAGAGGCTGCGCCGATGCCGCGATCGTACCGACCAGACCTTGTCCCATCTTGAGCTGGGACAGGTGGACCGCTTCCTTCTTCAGACCTTCGGTTGCATAGAGCTCGAGAACGCCGTCAGCGCGCAGCACATAGACGGAGCAAACCTCCGCCACCATGTTGCCTGCAATCTGGCGAACGATCCGATCGAGACGCTCCTGCGGCTCCAGCGGCTCCGCCATCAACTCGCGCAGCCGCTTGAGCAGCACGCGCGGACCGCCGGAAAGGTCTCTCATTGCGTCTCAAGCTCCAAAACAAACATCAAAGCCTCGCGGCCGACAGCCGCGTGACTTCACAACTTGAACGCGCGGCAGACTCGTTCAGAATCAGTTCTTATCGAGACCGTAGCAGGAATGCAAAGTCCTGACAGCGAGTTCCGCATAAGGACCATCAATCAGGATCGAAATTTTGATCTCAGAGGTGGTGATCGCCTTGATGTTGATGCCCTTGTCGGCCAGCGCCTTGAAAGCGGTGGCGGCAACGCCGGCGTGGCTGCGCATGCCGATACCGATGACCGACACTTTCACCAGGCCCGCTTCGTTCTGAACGACGTCGTACCCGATCTTTTCCTTGTTCTCGCCGAGAACCTTGATCGCCTTGTCGACATCACCCGAAGGAACCGTGAAGGTCATGTCGGTCTTCGAGCCGTCTTCCGAGATGTTCTGGACGATCATGTCGACATTGATGTGGCTTTCGGCCAGCGGTCCGAAGATCGCAGCGGAAACGCCCGGCCGGTCGGCAAGACGGCGAAGCGAGATCTGAGCCTCATCCTTGGCATAGGCGATGCCGGTGACTACTTCCTGTTCCACGATTTCATCCTCGTCACAAATCAGCGTTCCGGGCGGATTCAAGAAGTCACCCATGCCCGGAGCATCGGGATCTTCGAAAGAGGAGCGCACGAAGGTACGGACCTTGTGCACCATGGCGAGCTCGACGGAGCGAACCTGCAGAACCTTGGCGCCGAGCGACGCCATTTCGAGCATTTCCTCGAAGGCGATCTTCTTCAGGCGGCGTGCCTGCGGCACGATGCGCGGATCGGTCGTGTAGACGCCGTCAACGTCGGTATAGATATCGCATCGATCGGCCTTGACCGCAGCCGCGATCGCAACTGCCGACGTATCGGAGCCGCCGCGGCCGAGCGTCGCGATGCGGTTGTCGGGCCCAAGACCCTGGAAGCCGGCGATGACGGCAACCTGCCCCTCGCCCATACGCTTGATGATGTCGGAGCCATCGATATCGAGGATGCGGGCGGCGCCATGGGCGTTGTCGGTACGGATCGGGATCTGCCAACCCTGCCAAGAGCGGGCATTGATATCCATCGCCTGCAGCGCGATCGCGAGCAAGCCGGAGGTCACCTGCTCGCCCGATGCAACAACGGCATCATATTCGCGCGCATCGTAAAAAGGTGAATTGGCGCCGACGACCTTTGGCGTGCCTTGCACCCACCCGACCAGCTCGTTGGTCTTGCCGGACATGGCGGAGACGACCACCGCCACTTCGTGGCCGGCGTCGACTTCACGTTTCACATGGCGGGCAACGTTCTTGATGCGGTCCAGATCAGCGACGGACGTTCCGCCGAATTTCATTACGATGCGTGCCATATGCCTCTACCACGACCTAGCGCCGAGAGAGACCAAAGCCAGACCCGGCATCACGAACCCTGCATGGAGCCGCATGGCCGAAGAGCCCGGAATTGGGAGTTTCTGGAACCCTTCTAGAGCCTTGCACCCCAAGGGCCCAAGTTGCCGCGTCTCTTAGCGAGTTTGTTGGGGGGTGGCAAGGTGTGGAAAGGAGAATGCGACACCCTGGAACTGGCGGGTAAAAGTGGCAGCTGCCACCCCGGCTAGGCCTCCTCAGCCTCGAGGGCGTTGGGCAGCGCAGGAGAGGAGAGAAATCTGCCGGAGGTCTGAGACTTCCCTTCAACGCTCGATTTCGTCCTGCAGCTTCCTGAGGATGTCAATCAGCTGCGGCGCCATCTCCCGGATTTCCGTCAGATGGATAGCAGTCAGGCGCTTCAACACACGCTCTGCCTTGTCGGTGAGCTCCAATGTCTGCCGGCGCTTGTCGTTCGGATCCGTGCGACGCGACACGTAGCCGGCTGTGACCAGACGTCCAACGAGCTCCGTTGCCGAATGGGGCGCGATCAGCAGCCGTTCAGCAAGCATTCCGATCGTCATCGAGTCTTCGCCGCGATGGCCCTTGATCGACAGCAATGCCTGATGCTGTTGCGTTGGGAGCCCCTCCTCTTGTGCCGCGGACGTGCTGAAATCCATGAAGCGGCGCAAGGTGTAGCGCAGATTGGACAAGGCCTCGTAGTCGGCGTCGGTCAGTCGTTCTCCGGGTGTCCTCAATGCAGATCCCTCGTGGCCATCATTGCATCCATGCGGCGACTTCCATTCTTCGATGATCCTGGAGCACGCGCAACGCCAGCATGAGTTCGGGAGCCATCTCCCGGATCTCGTAAAGATGCGCAGGCGTCAGCCGTCGCAATATCTCTTCCGCCTTGTCTGTCAACCGCACAATAGTCCGGCGCCTCTGCTTCACTTCGATAGTGACATAGCCACGTCCCTCAAGCGAGCGCGTAAGTTCGGCTGCAGATGCAGCCGGGACGAAGAGTCGCGCCGCCAAGGTTGAAACGCTCATCTGTTCTCCGCTTCCCAGTCCCTTGATCGCGAGTAGTGCCTGATGCTGTTGCGGCGATAGACCGAGCTTCTCCGCCGCCTTGGTGCTGAATTGGCGAAATTTTCGAATTCTGTACCTCAGGTTGGCCAACGCGGCATAATCAACATCCGATAAGCTGCCGTTTTTGCCCGACACCATTTCTGCCTCCAGATCTGCTTGTTGATTTATATCGTATCACGATATATTTGCAACGTCGAACAGAAGCGTTTCAACGGGATCCTCCATGTACGAGCAATCGACCCCTCACCAGCCACATGACTTTACCGGCGGCCTCTCGCGGCGCGAGGCCGGGGACTTTACGACGGACAAACGCGTTCTCGCGCTGGTCGGCATGGCCGTGGTGGTCGGCTCCGGCGGTGCGTCCGCCGCCTGGGTCCTGGTGAGCCTGATTTCGCTGGTCACCAGTCTCGTGTGGTTCGGGCGTTTCAGTATTGCCGCTACCTCGCTTGCTGATGCACCGCGCTCCGTATGGATGGTTGCCATTCCCATCCTTGGCGGCCTTGTTATCGGGCTGATGGCCCGCTTCGGATCCAAGAAGATCCGCGGTCACGGCATCCCCGAGGCAATCGAGACGATCCTGATTGGTGGCAGCCGGATGTCGCCGAAGGTGGCGATTCTCAAGCCGCTCTCGTCGGCGATCTCCATCGGCACCGGCGGACCTTTTGGCGCCGAAGGGCCGATCATCATGACGGGCGGCGCCATCGGATCGCTCTTCGCGCAATGCTTCCACTTGAGCTCGGCCGAGCGCAAGACGCTCCTCGTCGCGGGTGCGGCCGCCGGCATGACCGCAATCTTCGGTTCACCGACTGCCGCAGTCATGCTCGCTGTAGAATTGCTGCTCTTCGAATGGAAGCCCAGAAGCTTCATCCCCGTTGCCATCGCGGCCTGCGTGTCGATCTGCTGGCGCCCCTTCCTGTTCCAGGCCGGCCCTCTTTTTCCCAAGCAATTTCACATGGACCTTCCCTGGTGGGGCATCGCGCTCTGCGCTGCGATGGGGATTATTGCGGGGCTGCAATCCGGCCTGTTGGCAACGATGCTCTACAAGATCGAAGATGTCTTCGAGGCCCTGCCGATCCATTGGATGTGGTGCCCGGCGATTGGCGGGTTGATCATCGGCCTCGGCGGCTTGATCGAGCCTCGCGCCCTCGGAGTCGGCTACGACATCATCGAAGGATTGCTGAACAGCACTCTTCTGCCGTCGGCCGTGTTGGCGGTCCTGCTTGTGAAAGCATTCATCTGGCTTGTGGCGCTGTCATCGGGCACATCCGGTGGCGTACTCGCGCCGCTGCTGATCTTCGGAGGAGCCCTCGGATGGCTGGTCGGCCTGGTGCTTCCCGGCGACCCGGGATTCTGGGCCTTGCTGGGCATGGCCGCAATGATGGGAGGAACGATGCGCGCACCGCTGACGGGCACGTTCTTTGCCGTCGAACTCACCGGCGACGTTTCGATGCTGGTACCCCTCCTGGCGGCCACGGTAGCAGCCTACGTGGTGACCGTTCTCCTTCTTCGCCGGTCGATCCTCACCGAAAAGATCGCACGGCGCGGCCAACACATCACGCGAGAATACGGCATTGATCCCTTCGAATTGACGCGTGCGCGCGAGATCATGATCAAGGAGGTCGACACGCTTGCAGCAAGCATGACAGTCGGCGATGCCTGCGCCTTCTTCGCGACGCCTGCAAGAACGCACCGGGTTTATCCGGTCGTTGACGGCAGCGGTGTCCTCAAGGGACTGGTCTCCGGTAGCGATGCGTTGCGATGGCAGGACGCAGCCGCGTTTTCCGACCAACGTCTCGACGACATGGTGTCCGACGCATCTATCCCCGCGGCACATCCTGACGATACGGTCGGATATGTCGCTGACCTGATGTTGTCGACTGGCTCCGTGCGCCTTCGAAGCACGCTGCGAGCGACGGAGACCGAGCGAAGGCCCTTTCTTGGGCCGCGCAGAGCAAATGACGAGCGCATGCTGACGTTGGAGAATTCAGAGGCTGCAGCTTCGCAGACCAACAACCCGCATCGCCTGGGCAAGGAGTTTCCGACCGACTGAACAGCGTCGCTGATTTGCTCGAAAGGCGCAGTTGCATCGCGCGGTGGAAACAGGCAGCCTAGTCGCGCCCGGAAATGCGCCTCCTTTATCGCCGGCGCCACTTGGTTCCAGGCCCGAGGGCTCCGATTGCATATGACGCGTGCGCAGCAAATCGGCGTTATTATTGGCCTCGCCATCGTCGCGGCGTTCACGATGCTGCGGGCAAGCGATCCACCACTGCTGCGGCAAATCCGCGACGTCACATTTGATGAATATCAGCGGATCTCACCGCGCGCCTTTGAGCCGACACCGGTCCGCATCATCGATATCGACGAGGCCTCGCTCAAGGAATTCGGCCAGTGGCCCTGGCCGCGCGACCGGCTGGCGCTTCTCGTGGAGCGCCTGTCCGATCTGGGAGCCGCCGCGATCGCCTTCGATGTGCTGTTTGCAGAACCGGACCGTCTCTCGCCGCGCACTGTCATGCGCGATGTCGCCGGCGTCGACCCGACGTTGCTGAGGCGGCTACCCGACAATGACGAGCTTTTCGCCCAAGCGATCGCCGGACGCCCCGTGGTGCTCGGCTTCGGCCTGACGACGGAGGGTAACTATCGGCCACCGGTCAAAGCAGGCTTCGCTTTCACCGGCGAGAGCCCCGTCAACGCGCCGCCCCGGCTCGACGCAGCGACACCGGTACGCCCGCAATTGCAGCTCAGTGCGACAGGTCTCGGCCACATCAGCCTCAATCCCGGCAATCCCTCCGCTGTCGTACGCAAGGTCCCGCTCTTTCTGACGGATGGGGAGCAGCTCTATCCGAATCTGGCGATCGAGGCGCTGCGCGTCGCCCAGGGCGCTTCGACCTATGTGTTGGCAGCCGCCCCCGAGGCTCCCGATACACTGACATCGGTCAAGATCGGTGAGTTCGTCATACCGGTGACTGCGAGCGGAGAGTTGTGGCTGTATATCAGTCCTGATGTCCCGCAACGCTATATCTCCGCCGGCAAGATCCTGGCGCCACAAGGCGTCGATCCGCAGGTCGCTGCCGCCATCGAAGGAAGCATCGTCTTTGTCGGCACATCCTCGGCTGGTCTGCAGGATATTCGCACGACGGCGCTCGGCCAGAACGTCCCTGGTGTTTCCATGCATGCCCAAACCGTCGAACAGATCCTGACGGGCCACTTTCTCTCCCGGCCCGATTGGGCGGATGGACTGGAAATTCTTGCGATTGCCATCCTGGGTACGCTCCTGGTGGTGCTGACGACCTTCGTCAGCCCGGCTGTGGCGCTTGCCTGCGGCCTATGCCTGACGGCATTGGCGCTTGCGGCCTCCTGGTTTGCCTTTTCCGCCTGGGGCCTGTTGCTCGATCCGCTCGCGCCGATCATTGCCGGCTCAATCACCCATTTCGCCGCTACCTCATTCCGCATCCTCGTTATCGACCGCGAGCGGCGCGCAGTCCGCCGTGCCTTCGGGCAGTATCTCTCACCCTCGCTGCTCTTTCGGATCGAGCACAGCCGCGATGCGATGCGGCTCGGCGGCGACGACCGCGAACTGACGGTGATGTTCGTCGACGTGCGCGGCTTCACCGAACTCAGCGAACGACTGCAGCCAGCCGAAGTCGTCCGCTTCCTGAATACGCTGCTCGATGCGTTGAGCCGCCACGTGACGGCCAATGAAGGGACGCTCGACAAATTCATCGGCGACTCGATCATGGCCTTCTGGAACGCCCCGGTGGATGTCAAAAATCATCCTGCCAAGGCAGTCCGCGCCGCCCTTGCCATGCGTGAGACGCTCGCTTCGCTCAACGCATCCGATGCTTTCGGCTTCGGCCCGGAGTATCAGGTCGGTATCGGCGTCGGCATTCACACCGGCCTTGCCTGCGTCGGCAACATGGGGGCCGAAACACGCTTCAACTATTCCGCCGTCGGCGACGCCGTCAACGTCGCGGCGCGCATCGAATCCGCCTGCAAGGAAGTTGGCTTCGACATTCTCGTCTCGGAAACCACGGCTGGCGAACTGGCGCATTTCGCACTCCTCGACGCCGGCCTGCTCGGACTGAAAGGCAAGAGCAGCCGGGCGCGCCTCTATGCCGTTGTCGGTGGCGAGCACGTTCGCGGTTCAAGTGCATTTGCCGAGATGCATCGCATTCATACGGAGCTTGTCGCCGCGCTCCGCGCCCATTCGGCGGAGACACGCAAGCTGCTCAATATCGCCAAGCTCAAGTCAGCCGAGCTAACCGCGACCCTGCCCCAATTCTATAGCCGCCTCGGGCGCCGGGCGGACCACTTCCGCGACAGTCCCGGCAATGACGATGACGGTATTGGCGCGGCTCTGCCGCATGAAACCAAGCTTCACCTCGAACCCTGATTGCGGCTCTTACGACCACGACCCATCGCGATCGTGGTCTCATCATCGCCAATTGCGCCCACGGTCGCGGTCAAAAGGGCCTCGACCGAAGTGATCCCAACCGCGATGGTGATCCCAGTCGTGATGGTGGTCACGGTCGTGGTGGTGATGGTGATCAGGCTTGTCCGGCTTGTCGGGTGGATCCGGCGTGTCCGGGGGCTGTTGCGGTGTCTGCGGCAATTGGGACGGTTGAGGTGCCTGTGGCGCCTGCTGCGGCGCCTGGGGTGCCTGCGGCGCCGGCCGCTCCTGCCGCTGCGGCCGGGGCCGGTCCTGACGGTCCTGGCGCAGGGACGCCAGCCCGCAACTGGTGCGAATGCCGCCGAGCGCGCCCGAAAGCTGCTGATCGCCGGACAGGAAGGGCAACGCTCGCGGATTACTCAGTGTCTGCAGCGTGCTGCGATCGACCTTGCTCGGATCCGTCATTCGGCCGCCGCGGGTTGCGACCACGCAGTCGCATTGCTGACGCAACTGCTTGCAGCCCCCTGGGCCGCAGAAACTTGCGGCACCGTTCAACAACACGATCGCCGTCGTACCGTTCGGGCCGACGTAGAAATCGAACGCCGTTCCGCGCACCCCGATCGTGCCGGCCGGAGTTACAATCGAGTAGGCCGACGAGGCTGAATTGCCGCTGATCCAGCGGAACGTGCCTTTCGCCGCCTTGATCGAAAGCCTCTTCACGGAGGCCGAATCGTCATAAACGAACTTGTCGATCACGACCGTCGACCCCGCACCGACAGCCAGTTTGGTGCCATCCTTGAAGATGAATTGTCCAAGGCCGGACTGCGATGTGCGGATGCGCTCGTCCTTATGGACGGGGGATCGCACAACCATCGGGCCGGTCTCGCCTGAAACCTCGGTTCGAATCAGTGTTGCCTGCCCAACCGGCTCGGCGGAGAAAGCCTGCAGCGGACCGAATAAAGCAAAGAAGACACCTGCAGCGACAGCACCACAGAAGCGAGACATGGTCGACCCCCGATAAACTGTCAGTATATTAGCATATTGTTAACTTTAACGTCTTCTCATCTTCTTGGTGTAGGGAGTACGGCTTTCGCCTTCACCGGGAGTTGCTTGCGCACCACGCCCGCGGTCAGCTCTTGACTTCCTCACAGCTTCGTCCGACTTCACTCAGAACGAATGCGAGGACAAAAGCATGAGCGAAGCGGCAAAAAGCACGATCGACCAGGAAGAGGTGGACCGCTTTTCGGCGATGGCGGCCGAATGGTGGAGCCCCACCGGTAAATTCAAGCCACTGCACAAGTTCAACCCCGTGCGGCTCGCCTATATTCGCGATAAGGCAGCGGAAAACTTCGGCCGCGACGTTCGTTCCCCAAGGCCGCTAGAGGGTCTTCGCGTCCTCGACATTGGCTGCGGTGGCGGTTTGCTCTCGGAGCCGGTGGCCCGCATGGGTGCCAGCGTCGTCGGTGCAGATCCATCGGAAAAGAACATCGGCATCGCTTCGACCCATGCGAAAGCCTCAGGCGTATCCGTCGATTACCGTGCCGTCACGGCCGAACAGCTTGCAGAGGCCGGCGAAACCTTCGACATCGTTCTCAACATGGAGGTCGTGGAACACGTCGCCGACGTCGATTTCTTCCTGGGCACCTGCGCAAAGATGGTTCGCCCGGGTGGCTTGATGTTCGTCGCAACGATCAACCGGACGATGAAGGCCGCCGCGCTCGCCATCTTTGCGGCAGAAAATATCCTGCGGTGGCTGCCGCGCGGCACTCATCAATATGAGAAGCTGGTCCGTCCCGAAGAGATCGAAAAGCCGGTTGCGGACAATGGCCTTTCGATCATCGATCGCACGGGCGTCTTCTTCAATCCGCTGTCAAACCAGTGGAATCTGTCGAAGGACATGGATGTGAACTACATGATGCTGGCGAAACGCCCTGGCTAATAGAGGTCGCGAGGGTCAGACCCCTCGACGCGCCTGTCTCGAGCCACAGCACTCCTTGAAAGGCTTGCCCGAGCCGCATGGACACAGGTCGCGACTGCGCCGTTGCAGGCGACCGATCAAGGGCACCTTCACGGCCGATGGCAGCGACGATGCCACGAAGGCGACCAGCTTCGCCGAAAGGCTTGGAATCACCAGACGGCGTCCGGCTTTGAACCCGCGCCAGGCGCGCTCGGCCACATAGTCCGAGCTGAGCTTGGGCAGGATCTTGAACAGAGCCGCCCGACCAGCACCAGACCGCTCCAGAAACTCCGTCGCAACGGGCCCAGGCGCAGCGCAGGTAACCGTCACGCCGGTTGATCTGACCTCTTGATGCAGCGCCTCGGAGAAGGAGCGGACGAAGGCCTTGCTGGCGTAGTACAGCGCCATGTTCGGACCCGGGGTGAAACCCGCAATGGAGCCGAGATTGAGCACGCCGCCGCGGCCACGCGCCACCATACCCGGCAGGAAGTGCAGGGTCAGGTCAGTGAGTGCCCGGATGTTAAGGTCGACCATGCCAAGCTGGTCGGCAATCGGCAGTGTCGTTGCCGCACCGCGCAAACCATAGCCGGCGCTGTTGACCAGCACCTCGCAAACAAGGCCGTTGGCCGTAAGGAAGTCCTTCAGCCGCGCCGATGCGTCGGCCGCAAGCAGGTCGAGCGAGAGGGTGAATGCTGGGCCGCCTGCCGTTTTCACATCATCCGCAGCCGCCTCCAGTCCATCCAGCGACCGCGCAACGAGGACGACCGTCGCACCTTCTCGGGCCGCCACCTTGGCAATCGCCCGGCCGATGCCACGGGACCCACCGACCACGACGACGGCGGGGCGCAATGCTTCACGCTGTTCGTCTGTCATGGTGCCATCCCCGACACCGCCCCATCGGGGATCGCTTCGCCTGAAGCCATCCCGCGGACTTCGTCGGCAATCGCCCCATTCAGGATACTTTCGAAGCGAACGAGCGCACGGGCAACGTTCGCGCCATCCATGACCCGGTGATCATAGTGGATGCGCACGGTGACCGTTCCGTCTTCGGAGATCGGGCCATAATTGAAAATGGTGGTCAGCGGCGTTAGAGGGTTCAACGACTCCGCCCCCAGGCCCGAATAGACCGACAGCTGGAATGTGCCGAAGCGCCGTCCGCGTTGACGGCCAAGGTTCAGCCCAAGCCACATCAGGAGCCATCGGATCGGGCCGGGTGCGCGCGCAAATTTCAGCGCCCTGCGGAATTCCTTGATCTCATGGATCGGCTTTGATCTGGCTGCAAGAAAATGTCCCTCGATCTCGGCAATGGACCGATGCTCCGGATCCTTGATCGTGCTCAGCAGAACGATTCGCTCGCCCTCATGCTCGCGCTCATGCGCAACGGAGGCGACACTGACCGGATATTCGTAGAGTTGCGGCCGGGGCAGCTTGACATAGGCACGCCGCAACTCCGCCACGTCCTGGCTGAGAAGGGCATAGCCCTTCAGGAACAACACCGTCCAGGACGTCTTGCTCTGCTGCGCCATCCTCGCTTGCTGTAGCGGCGCGAGATTCATCTGCCGCTGCACCGTGACGCGCGGCACGCCGATCGAGAACCGCATCAGGTCTCCGACCAGACGTCGTGATGGCGAAAGCTTGACGGCGCGTCCCCGCATCCTGCGTCCTCTAGTAGATGTAGGGGATAATTCGCTTCGTCCGGTCCATGTAGGCGCGGTACTCGGGACCGAAAATCTCCAGCATCATCCGCTCCTCCTTGTCTACCCGCAAAAAGAACAGGACTGCGAAGCCGATCAGGCCCGCCAGCCCAACGACCCAATTCGCGAGCAGAAAGGCCTGGCCAAGCGCCATCAGCAGAAAGGAGGTGTACATCGGATGGCGGACGAGCGCGTAGGGGCCGTGGGAAATCAGCTCGTGTTTCTCGCGGATCTGCAGCGTGATCGACCAGTTGCGGCCAAGCGCCTTGTGCGTCCTGCGGAAGACCCACATGGCCGTGAAAAACAATAGAGCACCGAGAATCACTGCCCACAGATGAGCAGGGTAGTCGGCGGCTGCTGGCTTTCCGGTTGCGACGTAGAAGCCTGGAATAAAGGCAAGCCCTATCAACGCAGCCGTAAGACCCGCCGCCTCCACACCGGAGCGCCGGTCGCTGACGACCCTCGTGCGCCTCGCGCGGCGTTCCGAAGGATAGCGAATGGCATACCAGGCGATGATGCCAAGCACCCACACGATTTTGCCAATGAGAGTGACGCTCAATTCAGATCACCGGAGCCCTTCTACGCCTGCCATCTATGGTGCCGAACGACCCGACGGCTCGCTCCGCATCACGTATTCATCTCTCGGAGCTTTGTAATGAACTCTTGCGGACGAAGCCAGATGCTAGGCGTCTTGTATCCCATGGAACTTGCGATCTCGCCGACGAAATTGTTGCAATTGTCGACGGTGGCCTGCCACATCTTCGATTTGGCCTGCAGGTCACGAATGTAAGCGACGGTCTTGTTGTACTCCGCTTCGGTGAGCAGGATGCGCCAGCTTGCCGAACGATAGGCTTCTTCAAGATCGCCATCCGTGGCCCCGGTCGACGCCGGAACGGGGATGAAATGCCCGAGTACGTAAGGCGCGGCGTCGGGAGAAGCCGGCGCAAGCCCGGCGACCTGCGGATTGATCATTCCGCCAGCCTTGTTCAGGCGTCCGAACACCGCATAGGTATGGCCATAGGTCAGCGCATAGCGTGAACGGAATTCGATGAAATACTGCCCCTCGCGCTGGGAGGCTTTAGCGACTTGTGCACCGCTGGCGTTCGAGGTGTACCTCGGTTGCGGTGGCTTGTCGTCAGATTGGCAGGATGTGAGCGCGAGCGCGGTGAGAATCAGGAGGGATAGGTGGCCTTTAGCAAGCGTCATGCTACGCTTCATCTCCGAGATCGAAGAGCACAGACACCCAAACAGAAATGCCAGCCTAGGGTTGCGCATTTGCGCATTAGGCAGCCTGGCTCCGACAACGATTTGGGGGAGGGGCCACAAAGTCCCTCCCCCTTACTCAAAAGTCAGATGTTACTTGGTGATCGGGGCTTCTGCCACCGGTGGCGGGGCTTTGCCCTTGCCCTTACCAACTGCTCCGCAAGCCGTCAGGCTCGAAACGGAAAACAAAGCAACAAGGCACATGATTAGGATTCTGCTCATCAAGTAGTTCCTCTCCGTTAGCATGGAATAGGTTATCGAAGGCAACGATTCTACTAATAGCGGTAAATTAGCGACAAGCCAAGTGCAGAAAGGGCACACCTAGCCGTCGCGTCGCACAGGCGACGCGCAAAGCTAACAGAGGGTGGCAATATCGATACAAAATGTAAGTATCATACGACCAAAACGCCGGTCCCAATGGGCGCCCGGCTGTAGAGGTGAACGATGTCTTCATTGGTCATGCGGATGCAACCATTCGACACGGCCTGTCCGATCAGCCAGGGCTCGTTCGTTCCGTGGATCCGGAAATAGGTATCCCGCCCGCCTTGGTAAAGATAAAGCGCCGCGGCGCCCAGAGGGTTGTTTTCCCCTCCGGGAACGCCCCCAGCATACTGCGCCAAACGCGGCTTGCGTTCGATCATGCTCGCGGTCGGCGTCCACGATGGCCACTCGGCCTTCCGCCCGACAACGGCATTGCCCTTCAGAGTAAGACCTTCCTCGCCGACTGCCACGCCATAGCGTGTCGCGCGGCCTTCGTCCTCAACGTAGTAGAGGTAACGTTCGTAGGTGTTGACGACGATACTGCCCGGCGCCTCGCCGCCCGAATATGCAACCTCACGCCGCCGGTTGCGGTAGCTGACGCCATTCGAAGAAAAGGGAGACCCTATCGGCCAACTCGCCGTGGTGCATCCAGAGGTCATCAATGCCACACAGCCCAAGACTAGGCCACGGCGCGTAATATGGTCGTTATCCATCGTTACCTGCTGATTATGGTGAGCCCTATCGCTTTCCTTTAGCATCCTGTTGTATTCAGGCCAAGTCATCGGTGGACCGCTCAAGCGCTCTTCTGTGCAGAAACCTCCCTATCGTTGTATAAGTTCTTCATAATGTCGCCGTGTCGGAGGGCGCCTCTTGCGGCAATGGGCGCCGCGAAGCTAGGTTGAGACGCTTCGCGCCGCGGCGCCGGCGCGTATCGCGGGGCTTCCGGGAGGTTGGCAGCTGTTCGCGTTTGAATTGACCTTGTCGCAGGGGAGCGATAGCAAATAACGATGAATCTTGGTTTCGAAGGAAAAGTAGCGATCGTCACCGGCGCCGGCTCAGGCATTGGCGCGGCCATCTCCCGTCAGTTGGCCGAGGAGGGCGCGGAAGTTGTCGTCGCCGATATCAATGTCGAAGCAGCGGAGCGGGTTGCAACGGAGATTCGCGAAAAAGGAGGCAAATCTCGCCATTTTGCGGTCGACGTGACCGATGCTGCAGCTGTTGAAAAGCTGGTCAAAACGGTCGCCGAAACCTGCGGCGGCCTCCATCTGGCGGTCAACAATGCCGGCGTCGACGGCGTGCGCAGGGCGACGGGAGATTATCCGCTCGACAACTGGCACAAGCTGATGGACGTCAACCTCAACAGCGTTTTCTACTGCATGAAATACGAGATCGGAGCGATGCTGGCCCGCGGCGGCGGTGCGATCGTCAATGTATCCTCCGTGCTCGGTGCCGTCGCACTGCCGATCGCATGCGCCTATACGGCGGCTAAACACGGCGTCGTTGGACTGACAAAGGCGGCGGCGATAGAATATGCCCGCCTGGGAATCCGCATCAATGCGGTCGGTCCCGGCTGGATTGAGACACCACTCTCATCGGAACATCGTGATATTGCGAGCAGCCGTCGCATGGAAGCACTGCAGCCGATGGGCCGGCGCGGCACGCCCGAAGAAGTGGCAGCTCTCGTCTGTTTCTTATTGTCGGAGCAGGCAAGCTTCATCACCGGCAGCTACCATCTCGTGGATGGCGCCTACAGCGCGCACTAGCTCAATTCACATCGTCGGGCAAAACAGGCAGGGCCGCGATTTCGATGCCTTCGTCCAAAAGCGCTTGGGCCTCATCCATCGTGGTCTGCCCGATGATGCCGCGGGCGTCGCTTTCCCCGTAATGGATCTTGCGGGCCTCCTCGGGAAACCGCGTTCCGACATCCTCGGAATTGGCCCTGATCGTCGCAACAGCCTCTTTCAGCTTCTGGAACGCGTCGCGCCGCATCGTATCCATCGCCAGCGTCTGCATTTCATCCTTCTTGCGCGCCGTCGAAACCGAAGGCGCCATCAGGAGCTTGGAGATGGATGCGGAGTTGCAGGCGGGACAGGTCAGGAATCCTGATGCGATCTGGCGATCGAAATCGGCACTTTCGGAAAACCAGCCTTCGAATTCGTGGGCATTTTCACAACGCAGCGAATAACGGATCAAGCGGCCACGCCTCCTGCGACTGCCCCTGGAACCCTCTCGATTGAGAAATCACGGCCGTTTTTCAGATTGGGAATCTTGTCATGAGCTGACTTGACGGCCGCCGTATCAATGTCGGCAAGGATGACGGCTTCGCCCTCCGGCCCGGCCGAAGCCAGAACGCGGCCCCAGGGATCGACGATCATCGAATGACCAAAGGTCTCACGCCCGTCCTCGTGGTGCCCGGCCTGAGCAGCGGCAATCACAAAAACGCCATTCTCGATCGCGCGTGCCCGAAGCAGGATTTCCCAATGTGCTTCGCCGGTCTGCTTCGTGAAGGCAGCAGGCACCGTCATCACTTCGGCGCCGGCAACAGCCTGGGCGCGGAAAAGGGTGGGGAAGCGAACGTCATAACAGATCGCAAAGCCCATTTCAGCAAAGGGAAGCGACAACACGCGCGCCTCGGACCCCGGCCGGTAGGCAGCGCTCTCGCGCCAGCTTTCGCCGTTGTCGAGATCGACATCGAACATATGGATCTTGTCGTAACGATTAAGGATCTTGCCATCAGGCCCGAAGAGGTAGCCGCGGTTGGCAAGCTTGCCGTCATCGAGCGCAATAGCGGTCGAGCCCACATGCATGAAGATGCCGAGCTCCCGGGCCAATTCCGAACCTGTCCGCACGATGACGTCATTGGTTTCGTCGCGAAGCAGTGCCTTGGCAGCGGCACGATCGCGCTGCAGCATGCCTGTCATCTCAGGTGTCTGCACATAGATCGCGCCCTGGCCCGCAGCGTCGCGGACGAGGCGCGCCATCGCGGCAGCGTTCCTCTCGGGATCGACGCCGGAGCACATCTGGATGGCGGCAGCCGTAAACGTCATCGCACTTCCTTACGCGGCAAGCAGAGGATCAAGCCCGCCGGCCCGATCCAGCGCATAGAGATCATCGCATCCGCCGACGTGCTGCTCGCCAATGAAAATCTGCGGGAACGTCGTGCGGCCGTTGGCCTTGCCGATCATTTCCTGGCGAAGTTCCGGCGCAAAGGTCGCATCGTGCTCGACGAAATCCACGCCCTTTTCGGACAGCAGCGATTTGGCACGCGCGCAGTAGCCGCAGGCTTGGCGCGTATAAATGGTCACGGGTGCCATGGGGTCTCCAGACAATACGGTTATCTTTTCGTCATATAGTTTCTGAAAGAGCCCTTGCAAAGGTCAAAACCGTGATGTCCGCCGCTCCGGCCTTGCGCAGTACTTTTGCCGCCGCGGCAACCGTGGCACCGGTCGTGTAGACATCATCGACAAAGACAAGCCGCTTGCCGAAGACGTCGTTGTCCCGCGCCTTGGCAATGGCAAAGACACCGCGAACATTTTCCTCGCGCGCATCTGCGCCGAGACCCACCTGAGGGCGGGTGCGCTTGACGCGCATCAGCGTTGCCGGCAGAAGCGCCCTTCCGGATCGCTGCGCCAGATGACGCGCCAGCTCTGCAGCCTGGTTGAATTTGCGCGAGAACATGCGGCTTCGATGCAGCGGTACCGGCAGGATGGCGTCACACCGCTCCACCATCCCGTCACTCGCGCGTAGCATCCATTCGGCCATCATTGGCGCGAGATCCGTTCTGTCGCGGTATTTCCGGCCATGCACCAACTGGCGCACCGGCTCGTCATGAAAGGCGGCTGACCGCAGCCGGTCGAACGGCGGCGGATTGGCAATCGCCTCGGCGCTGAGAATGCCGGAACCGAGATCATGCGAGAACGGTATCCCGAGGATTTCGCAATACGGCCGTTCGATAAAGCGCAGTCCGGACCAGCACGTCGGACAAAGGCCGTTGTGGCGACCGGTGGCGATGCCGCAAACCACGCATCCCGGCGGATAGACAAAGTCGACCAAGCGCCCGAAGGGACGCATTAGAAGCGTCCCATCCAACTTCATAGGCGATCGTCGTCTCCCAAGCCCCACTGCCCCAACCCTCTCGCGAAAGCTTAGCGCGTTTCGCCTTCGAGGAAAATCGCCTTGCAGCACCGGTTCTGCGGGACTATGCACTGCGCCATGGATATGATCTTCGACCAGGCCCGGATCGCAGTAAACCGGCATCGCGCCCGTCTCCACCATGACCCTAAGGCGACCTTCCTTCTCGATATCGCCGCGGAAGAACTCGGCGAGCGTCTTGCCGTGGTCGAACGGACCTTCGAACATGCGGTCGAGCTGCATGGCGCCACCGGGGCTGCGGCCCGCGCTGCGATCGCAACCGGCAAGGTCAGGCAACTGACACGGGTCGAAAGCGAGCACGCCTATGCGGAAGCGGGCGAGGCTATCATCGAGGCTGCTCTGGAAGAGGTTCCCCTGGAGCCACAGTCGGCAAACCTCGTGCTGGCCCCGCTCAGCCTTCACTTGACCAACGACACGCCGGGCGTCTTCATCCAGATCCGTCGCGCCTTGAAACCCGATGGGCTCTTTCTTGCCGCGATCCCTGGATCGGGCACATTGCAGGAGCTGCGCGAGATCCTGCTGGCGACAGAAATCGAAATGACCGGAGGTGCGAGCCCACGGGTCATCCCTTTCGCCGACGTGCGCGACGTCGGCGGTCTCATGCAGCGCGCCGGTTTCGCCCTGCCCGTGATCGATGCAGAGACCTATACGGTCCGCTACGACTCGATCTTTCCGCTGATGAAAGACCTGCGGGCGATGGGAATGACCAATCCGCTTCTTGCGCGCAGCCGCAAACCTCTGACGCGCGCCTTCTTCCTACGGGCGGCTGAAATCTATGCCGAGCGATACGCCGATCCGGACGGCCGGATCAGGGCAACCTTCTCGATCATCTATGTCTCGGGATGGGCACCGCACGAAAGCCAGCAGAAGCCGCTTCGCCCAGGATCGGCGAAGGTGAGGCTCGCCGATGCGTTGAAGGTCGAGGAGCATAAGCTGAAGCAGTAGAAATCGGCTCAGTTCGGGAACTGGTTGGCGATATTGCTCAAAAGGCCGTTGATATCGCCACCAAGCGCCCGCGCTCCACCGATGAGAGCCACGGATATGAGGGCCGCAATCAGGCCGTATTCGAACGCGGCCGCGCCACGGACGTCTGCCAGAAATGCCCTTATTAGTCGCATGCCAACCTCGGCGCTAAAGCGGCAGTCCTTCATCACGTTGCGTCTGCCGCGGCAGCAACGCCAGTATCAGCAACCAGCTCCGCTTCCGTAACCCTGAACCACGCAAACAGAACCCGGCGTTTCCTGAAGCACGCTGCGGCGGATCGTGTAGCGTTTGCCGTTCTCGGTCTTCGGTATCGAGCCCGTTGTCATCGTATCGAATTCCGACGGCGCGCTGGCAAAGACGCTCGACCTGGACTTGTCAGCAAGCATCGGCGTCAAGATCAAAGTGAGGGCAACAACGGCCGTGCCAAACAGCAGCGCAATATTCAGCACTCCTGTTCTGCTCGAGCCAGTCGAGGCCTGTTCTTTCTCTCTAACAGCTTTCCAGAAATCGTCGTCCATGCGTCAAGCCTTCTACACACACGCCAGTTGCTTGATTGAGGCCGATATTTGGCAGAAGGTGTTAAACGATCGATTAATATCCACACCCAAATTCGACGCTTACTGGATAATAATCAGAAGTTCCTAAAGTAAATCCTGCAACATCGGGATCAGGGGCTCGTCAGCGGGCGGCATCGGGTAGTCGCGCAGAGCTTGCGGCTTCACCCATTTCAACGCCTGCCCCTCTTTCCCGTGCGGAATTCCTTCATAGCGCCGGCAGACATAGAGCGGCATCAGCAGATGGAATTTCTCATAGGTATGGCTCGCGAAAGTCAGGGGCGCCAGGCAGGCGACCTTGGTCGTGATCCCGAGCTCCTCGTGAAGCTCGCGCACCAATGATTCCTCCGGCGTCTCGCCCGGCTCCACTTTGCCACCGGGAAACTCCCAAAGCCCCGCAAGCGATTTTCCCTCGGGGCGTTGCGCCAACAGAATTCGCCCGTCGGCATCGATCAGGGCACAAGCGGCAACGAGAAGGATGTTTCGGGCTGCCTCGCTCATCGTGACGGCTCCTGCCGCCAGTAGGAATAGCGGTAGGCTTCACGGAAGCCGAGCCGTTCGTAGAGTGCCAGGGCCGGAGCGTTCGTCGCCTTCACCTGCAACCAGGCGGAACGGGCGGTGCGCATCCTGGCCCAGCGCAGGGCCGATGTCAGGATTTCCATGCCAAGGCCCTCGCGGCGGCGCTCTTTGGCGACGGAGAGCGACATGATGCCGGCGAGGTCGTTGTCCTGAACACAGAGAACGGTCGCAAGCGGCCCCGTTTCCGCATCTTCGATCATGAACAGGCCCGACGGCGGCTTGATCGCATTGATGATTTCGGCGAGCGCCGGCTTGAGCTTGGACGAGACGCCGTCGGTTGCCAGATTGGCATCCACGAAGCGGCCAATATCGTGAGTCGGCAGATGATCGAGCGTATCCGGCAGTTCCGCATGCGCAAGATCGCAGGTCATGACGATCGTCTCGTCGAAGGATGACCACTGCTGTTCCCGCACGAGGTCGATCAATACCGGCGAGGCGAGCGGCGTCTGACGCAGAACTGCCGGGCGGCCATAGGCTTCGAACTTGCGGCCTGCCTTCGCAAGACGGATTTCGACATCGCGGTGATCCGAAGGATCGAGCGGCACGATCGAATTCAGCCGATTGGACGGATGCCCCGCCGTCAGCCGTATCTGCCAACTGCCGTCGTACTGCACGGATGAGGCTGGCCAAGCCCGGAAGCCGACAGCCTCCAGCCTGCGCACGAGTGGCAGATTTGCCTTCTTGGATAATGCTTCAGTCAATGAAAAATCAGCTCCGGTAGTCACCGTTGATGGCGACATACTCCTTTGTAAGGTCGCACGTCCAGACCGTGGCGGTGCCGTTTCCAAGACCGATGTCGACCTTCACAGGAATATCCTGCTTTTTCATGACGTTGGTTGCAGCTTGCTCGGAATAGACGGCGTCGCGCTCGCCGTTGACGGCAACACGCACATCGCCGAACCAGATAGCCAGCCGATCGCGGTCGGCCATTTCACCGGACTTGCCGACGGCCATGACAATACGGCCCCAGTTGGCGTCCTCGCCGGCGGCCGCGGTCTTGACCAGCGGCGAATTGGCGATCGACAGCGCGATCTTCTTGGCCGCGGCATCGCTTTCGGCCCCAGTCACCGTGATCTCCAGCATCTTCGTCGCACCTTCGCCGTCGCGCACGACCTGCAGGGCAAGATCCTTCAGAAGATCATTGAGCGCAGCGCGGAACGAGGCAAGGCGGGCGTCATCGGCGCTCTCGACCCGAGCCTGACCGTCCTCGGCAGCCGCGCCGGTGGCAAACAGCATCAACGTATCAGAGGTCGAGGTATCGCTGTCGACCGTCATCGAATTGAACGTCGGATCAACGCCCGCGGATAGGAGCGACTGCAGGGCGGCGGGAGCAATATCGGCATCGGTGACCACGAAGGAAAGCATGGTCGCCATATCAGGCGCAATCATGCCGGCGCCCTTGGCAATGCCATTGATCGTCACCTTCACGCCGCCGATCTCGGCACTGCGGGTGGCGACCTTCGGATAGGTGTCTGTGGTCATGATCGCCTTGGCGGCCTCGAACCAGAAGTCACCGGTCGCATCCTTGTGCATCTGGTCGAGAACGCCAGAGAACTTCGTCGCGTCCAGCGGTTCCCCGATGACACCGGTCGACGCGAGGTAGACCTCGTTCTCGCCGCAACCGACGGCAGCCGCTGCCGACTTTGCCGTCAGGGCAGTCGCGTCGCGCCCCTTCAAACCAGTGAAAGCATTCGCATTGCCGGAATTGACGACGACAGCGCGTGCTGTGCCATGCGGCAGGTTTGCGCGGCAGAAATCGACCGGCGCCGAAGGGCACTTCGAGCGCGTAAAAACGCCCGCGACTGCGGCCGGCTTGTCGAACACCATCATCAGTACGTCGGTGCGGTTCTTGTACTTGATGCCGGCTGAGGCAGTGGCCATGCGCACGCCGCGCAGGGCGGGCACATTGGCATAGGATTTCGGAGCGAGCGGAGAAACGGAACCGGACATGGCAATCGACCTGGTGGCTGGAAGGATTTTCAGGGCGAAGTATAAGCCGGCTCGCCCTGCGGAAATACGACAACTGCTATAGTGAAGGGCCCGGAAGAACCGGGCCCTAAACTTTGGATTTTACTGCTGCGGCTGCGCGGCGGGTTCATCACCCGGCTGCGGCTGCTTGTTGGCGTCGTCATAGCCCTTGCGCAGCGCTTCGTCGGTGATCTCGACCTTGGACTTTTCCTTGGCAGAGGCGAGAAGCGCAAGGTACTTGTCGCGCATGACGAGCTGGCGAACCTGGTCCTTGACCTGATCGAAGGCTGGTGGAGCGGCGTCGCGCTTATCTTCGACCAGGATAACGTGATAGCCGAAATCGGTCTTCACGGGGGTCTTGGTGTAGGTGCCCTTGTCAAGGGCGAAGGCGGCCTCTTCGAATTCCTTGACCATGCGGCCCTTGGTGAAATAGCCGAGATCGCCACCGTCAGCCTTGTTCGGATCGGTGGACTTTTCCTTCGCCAGATCCGCGAAGCTCTTGCCGGCGTCCAGCTGCTTGATGACGTCCTTGGCCTCGTCCTCGGTCTTCACGAGAATGTGGCGGGCGTGAACTTCTTCCTGCTTCGGAAGTGCTGCGACTTCCTTGTCGTAGCGCGCCTTGACGTCCGCGTCGGTCACCGTGTCGACGACGTGCTTCTTGAAGTAGGCGTTGTGCAGTTCGCGATCAGCGAGATACTGCATGCGCTTCTTGAATTCGGCGTTCTGGTCGAGCTTTTCGGCCGTTGCGTCCAGTGCCAGCAGCTTGACGTCGATGGCGGCGGACAGGGCGGCGATCTTCTTCTGGTCGTCCGGCAGCTGGGCGAGCTGCGGGTCGAGATTGGCAACGGCCAGATCGAGATCGGACTGATGAATTTCGACATCGCCGACCTTGGCGACGACGGCATCCGGCTTGTCTTCCGCACGGACCGGCGCCTGGAACGCAACGAAGGTTGCGAACGCCATCACAGCGATTTTGTTGTAGTTCAACATCAAATAACCCTTCACAGTTACACCCACCGGCTTCAGCTTCGTGAATTCAGCCTGAAACAGCCATCAACACTGGAATGTGGCCTTTGTATATCAGCCAAATCCGTTGACATCATTCGACCCCCCTCTTATCTGTCACGCAACCTCGCGTCCAGAACAGTTTCCTGGCGTTTCGAGACGTGTGCCTGAAATTCGGCCGGGCAGCGGATAAGAAAAGCCGGGGAATATTATTGAGAAAGGACCAGTCATATGGTCAGCTTTGGCGGTATAGCCCGCAAAATATTTGGCTCTGCCAATGATCGCCGCGTGCGGTCCTTCCAGCCGAAAGTCGCAGCCATCAACGCCATCGAAGAAAAGACGAAGGCTTTGAGCGACGAGCAGCTGGCTGCCCAGACCGTCGAATTCCGCAAGATGCTGGCAGACGGCAAGACGCTCGACGACATCCTTGTGCCTGCGTTCGCCGTTGTGCGCGAGGCTTCGCGCCGCGTTCTCGGCCTGCGACCTTTTGACGTACAGCTGATCGGCGGCATGATCCTTCATGACGGCGACATCGCGGAAATGAAGACCGGTGAGGGCAAGACGCTTGTTGCCACGTTGCCGGTCTACTTGAACGCACTCGCCGGCAAGGGCGTCCACGTTGTCACCGTGAACGACTACCTCGCCCGCCGCGACGCCGCGACCATGGGCAAGATCTATGGCTTCCTCGGCCTGACCACGGGCGTCATCGTCCACGGCCTGTCGGACGAGGAGCGCGCTGCCGCCTATAACTGCGACATCACTTACGCGACCAACAACGAACTCGGCTTCGACTATCTGCGCGATAACATGAAGTACGAGAAGAACCAGATGGTCCAGCGCGGCCACAACTTCGCGATCGTCGACGAAGTGGACTCGATCCTCGTCGACGAAGCGCGCACGCCGCTGATCATTTCCGGTCCGCTGGACGACCGCTCCGACCTCTACAACACCATCGACGCCTTCATTCCGCAACTGAGCGAAGGCGACTACGAGATCGACGAAAAGCAGCGCTCAGCCAACTTCTCCGAAGAAGGCACCGAGAAGCTGGAAAACCTGTTGCGCCAGGCTGGCCTGCTGAAGGGCCAGTCGCTCTACGACATCGAGAATGTGGCGATCGTCCACCACGTCAACAACGCGCTCAAGGCCCACAAGCTGTTCCAGCGCGACAAGGACTACATTGTCCGCAACGACGAGATCGTCATCATCGACGAGTTCACCGGCCGCATGATGCCGGGCCGCCGCTACTCGGAAGGCCAGCACCAGGCTCTGGAAGCCAAGGAAAGGGTGACCATCCAGCCGGAAAACCAGACGCTGGCGCAGATCACTTTCCAGAATTACTTCCGTATGTACGGCAAACTCGCCGGCATGACCGGTACGGCGCAGACGGAAGCGGAAGAATTCGGCAACATCTACGGCCTCGAGGTTGTCGAAGTGCCGACCAACCTGCCGATCAAGCGTACCGACGAAGACGACGAGGTCTATCGGACCTTTGAAGAGAAATACAAGGCTATCATTGCCGAGATCGCGGACGCTCAGAAGCGCGGCCAGCCGGTTCTCGTCGGCACGACCTCGATCGAAAAGTCGGAACTGCTCGCCGAGATGATGCGCAAGCAGGGCTTCAAGGACTTCCAGGTCCTGAACGCCCGCTACCACGAGCAGGAAGCGTATATTGTCGCGCAGGCCGGCGTGCCAGGTGCGGTAACGATCGCCACCAACATGGCGGGCCGCGGTACGGACATTCAGCTCGGCGGCAACCTTGAAATGCGTGTCGAACGCGATCTTGGCGAGATCGAGCCCGGCCCCGAGCGCGACGCAAAGATCGAAGGGATCCGCGAGGAGATCAAGCAGCTCAAGGAGCAGGCACTTGCCGCCGGTGGCCTTTATGTCATCGCGACCGAGCGCCACGAGAGCCGCCGCATCGACAACCAGCTGCGCGGCCGTTCCGGCCGTCAGGGCGACCCTGGCCGTTCCAAGTTCTACCTGTCGCTTCAGGACGACCTGATGCGCATCTTCGGTTCCGACCGCATGGATAGCATGCTGCAGAAGCTCGGTCTCAAGGAGGGCGAAGCCATCGTTCATCCCTGGATCAACAAGGCTCTGGAGCGCGCGCAGAAGAAGGTCGAAGCCCGCAACTTCGACATCCGCAAAAACCTCCTGAAATACGACGACGTTCTGAACGATCAGCGCAAGGTGATCTTCGAACAGCGCCTCGAGTTGATGGAAGCGGCCAATATTTCCGAGACCGTCTCCGACATGCGCCGCGAGGTCATCGACGATCTCGTCGAGAAGCACATCCCCGAGCGCGCCTATGCCGAGAAGTGGGATGCCGTTGGCCTGAAGGAGCGGACAGCAGCCTTGCTCAACCTCGATCTGCCGGTTGAGGACTGGGTTAAGGAGGAAGGTATCGGCGAGGACAGCATTCGCGAGCGCCTGACGGAAGCATCCAATGCGGCTTTCACGGAGAAGGCCGAACGCTTTGGCGACGACATCATGCACTATGTCGAGCGCTCGATCGTCATGCAGACGCTCGACCACCTGTGGCGCGAGCATATCGTCAACCTCGACCACCTGCGCTCCGTCATCGGCTTCCGTGGCTACGCACAGCGCGATCCGCTGCAGGAATACAAGTCGGAAGCGTTCGAGCTCTTCACCTCGCTCCTGAACAACCTGCGTGAAGCCGTCACCGCACAGCTGATGCGCGTCGAACTCGTGCAGCAGGCACCTGCGGAGCCGGAACCTCCGTTCATGCAGGCGCACCACCTCGATCCGAATACGGGCGAAGACGATTTCGCGCCCGCGTTCCTGGCCTCGGAAGTGGTTGTCGCCCCGGAAAACCGCAATCCGACCGACCCGTCGACCTGGGGTCATGTCGGCCGCAACGAGCCTTGCCCCTGTGGCTCCGGCAAGAAGTTCAAGCATTGCCACGGCGCCTTCGCACAGGCTTGAGCCGGCCGGTAAGCTAGAAACAAGGCCCTCGCGACGGAAACGTCGCGAGGGTTTTTTTGTCCGCCCAGTTGTCGCTCGCGCCCAGCCCCTTCACAACTCCTGATTTAATAATCAGCGCACACTTCAGCCACAGAACTGTCGCTTTGTTCGCCGAGTTTGCGACCATATTCGTTTTGATTGCCGAGGAAGAGATGAACGCTTGCGCCCGAGCGGTTCCCTATTTCAGCCAGTGGGAAACGGCGTCGATGACGCTGCCTGTGCTTGAAAGCGGCTCGTCTGTATTATTGAGCGATCCGCTCTGGCACCAGTCTGGCGCCGAGACGGTCGAAGAATATGCCCGCTGGGCGGTCAATATCTGCGGCATGGCATGCCTGAAGATGGCACTTGCCGCACGCGGCGAGATGCACCGGACCATCGACCTGGCACGGGCCTGCACTGCTTTTGGCGGGTACGTCGTCAACGAGGCGGATCAATCGATCAAGGGATTGATCTATGCGCCGTTCGTCACCTTCGTCGGGCGGGCCTTCGGCCTCAAGGCCGAAACGATCACCAATCTGCCGACCACTGATATTCCCGAATTGCTTCGCAGGAACACATTCTTCATCGCCTCGGTCAACAGCCAGATCCGGTGGCCGGATCGCGAGCCGCCGTCGCGCGGCGGCCATCTCGTACTGGTAACGGCGGCATCGCCCGGAACGATCCGTTTCCACAATCCATTCGGCCATGACGCTCAAAGCCAGGCAGACGTCGTACTGCCGCTCCCAACCTTCGACCGCTTCTTCGCCAATCGCGGCGTGGCCATCATTCTCTGACAACCTCAACAGACCCATCCGAGCAGAAAATCATCATGCCGAACACGCGTTCTACGGAAACTGACCGGCCCACAGCCTCGCGCCTGCGGGTCGCTGTCCTCTTCGGCGGGCGTTCGCCCGAGCACGATGTCTCAATCCTGTCGGCAACCAATGTCGTCAATGCGCTCGATCGTGACCGCTACGACGTTCTTCCCATCTACGTGACGAAGGAAGGGCGGTGGTTGCTGATGGCACGGCAGACGGAACTGTCGACCGCAGCAACCGTCGGCGACGCTCCGGAATTGACGCTGCTGCCCGGCGGTCGGGGCCGCCTGCTAGCCATTCCCGCGAATGCAGCTCCATACGAAGTTCCGCCGATCAACATCCTGTTTCCCGTCCTGCATGGCATGCACGGCGAGGACGGATCGGTACAGGGACTGGCCGCCGTCGCCCGCGTGCCGCTCGCAGGCTGTGGCATCCTCGGCTCGGCAACGGCCATCGACAAGGATATCGCCAAGCGCCTGTTGAAGGAGGCTGGTCTACCGGTCGCGAAGGCCGTCTGCATCGAAGAAGGCGCGGAGCCGCCCTTCGCTGATGTTGTAAAAAAACTCGGCCTTCCGCTTTTCATCAAGCCCGCGCGCCAGGGCTCTTCCGTCGGCGTCAGTAAGGTAGCCGACGCCGACAACTACGCCGCCGCCCTCGCCGAAGGCTTCAGGCACGACCGCAAGCTGCTGGCAGAGGAATTCATCACCGGCCGCGAGATTGAATTCAGCGTGCTCGAACACGCCGATGGTTCGCTCTTCGTATCACTGCCCGGCGAGATAGTGCCCGCCGAAACCCACGGCTTTTATAGCTACGAGGCCAAGTATATCGACGAGAATGGCGCAGCGCTCAGAGTTCCCGCGCAACTGCCGAAGGAGATCGGGGAAGAACTGCGCCGCACAGCGACCAATGCCTTCAAAGCGCTCGGCTGCGATGGAATGGCGAGGGTCGATTTCTTTCTCACGCCCGACATGTCCTTCGTCGTCAACGAACTCAACACCATACCCGGCTTCACCAATATTAGCATGTATGCCAAGGCCATGGCCGCCAGTGGCGTCAGCTATGCCGAGGTTCTCGACCGACTGATCGAACGTGCGCTTTCCCATGCAGGCCGCTGATTTCTGGCGTTCCAGCCGTTGGCACGAATGACGGTGTCACAACCGTTTCTTAACGCCGTTCTGCCAAGACTTCGACGACGATTTGCCTGAAGAGTTTTGCGTGTTTGTGATGGCGGTCATTGAGACGGCGGAAAAGATGCTGCCTGCGGGTCTGCGCCCGGCGGGAAGTCGCCTGCTGCGCTCGTTTGTGACCGCTCTGACTGCGCGCGGCGATAAGGCTACAGCTCAGCGCATGGCGCTGACCGCCTTTTCCATCCGCATCGTCAGCGCCGCCCTCGCCTTTCTGTCGCAAATCGTATTGGCCCGCCTCATGGGCGAATATGAGTACGGAATTTTTGTATTCGTCTGGGTGCTGATCGTCCTCTTCGGCGATCTTTCCTGCCTGGGCTTCCACACCGCCGTCGTGCGGTTCCTGCCGCAATACAAGGCGGCCGGCTCTTTTGAGAAGATCCGCGGACTGACCGGCACCGCCCGCATCTTCGGATTGCTCTCCGGCACGGCCGCTCTTGTCATCGGCATGATCGCCCTGCATCTCTTCCGCGACAGGATCGAGGGTTATTATGTCATCCCGATCTTCCTCGGACTGGTCGCCATGCCGATGATCGCCCTCGGTGATATTCTCGAAGGCACGTCGCGGGCCAATCACTGGCCTGTCATGGCGTTGAGTCCTGCCTACATCGTACGGCCGGTCCTCATCATTCTTTTCATGCTGACTGCGATCGGGCTTGGCGCGCCGCGCACCGCGATGACGGCGATGCAGGCCGCACTCATCGCGACCTATGTCACCACCGTCGGCCAATACGTCGCAACGCTCTTGCGACTGCGCCGCCATTACCAAGAGGGTCCGCGCGAGGTCGACTTTCTCGGTTGGCTTGGTGTCGCCTTCCCAATCTTCCTTATCGAGGGGGTCAGCTTCCTGTTGACCAATTCTGATGTGGTCGTGGTCGGCATCTTCCTCGAACCGCACGACGTCGCGATCTATTTCGCCGCTGCCAAGACGATGGCGCTGGTCCACTTCATCAATTTCTCCGTGAAGGCGGCATCCGGTCCGCGCTTTTCAAGCCTCATCGCCGAGGGGACACGCGAGCAGCTCGCGGCTGCTGCGATCGACGCCGCGCGATGGACCTTCTGGCCCGCGCTCGCCATCGGCCTGGCCGTTGTCGCCGCCGGCCATTTTCTGCTCTCGCTCTTTGGTGGCGCTTTCACCGCTGGCTATATCGTGATGGCAATCCTGCTGGCGGGCATCCTCGCCAAAGCCCTGGTCGGACCGGCGGAGACGCTGCTGATGATGGCTGGCAAGCAGAACGTCTGCGTTCTGCTCTATGCCGGAGCGCTGGCAGCGAACATCAGCCTCAACCTGCTCCTCATCCCAAGACTGGGTATCGAGGGTGCGGCGATCGCCACGGCCTCGGCCATGGGCGTCGAAGCCATCCTCCTGCATTTTGCCGTCCGGCGCGCGCTTGGAATTATGCTTTTCGCATTTGCCACGCCTCCGGCCAAAACAGACATGGAAGCCTGATATAATGGTGCGCATTCCTCCAGCTACCGAAACGACCGATGTCACGACGAACCGCATGGTTCACGAGCTAGCGGCTCTCGATTTCGACATGCCACGGCCGGATGCGCGCGTTGAAGTCGGCCGTCCGGGCCGTGAACTCTGCCTCTATTCCGGCAAGCTCGGCTACGAACTGCAGGAAGAGCTCGATTTCCTCTCCAACCGAGCGATGGAGCCGAATGTCTTCTTCACCGGTCGCTTCCTCGCCCCGGCCATGCCGCGGCTGGATGATAGAGAGGTGAACTTCGCCCTGTTGCGGGATCTGAGCGACACGCGAAGCCGGATGCGCTTCCTGATGCCGTTCTCCATCGAAAAACCCGGCTTCGCCGTCGGCCCCTCGATCGTACGGGTCTGGTCGAACGGCTTTGCACCGCTCGGCACGCCGCTGGTCGATACCGAGGATGCAGGCGAAACGCTGGACAATCTCTATGACGGCCTGACCCATCGGGACCTGCGCCTGCCCCCAATTCTCGTGTTGCCGGATGTCAGGCTGAACGGGCTCTTTGCCCGCATGGCAAGGGCGGTCGCCATCGGCCGCAACCTGCCGATCACCATCGCCAATCCCTATCAGCGCGCCATGCTGCAGAGCGACGAGGAAGCAACCGTCTATCTGCGCGACGCGATTTCTTCGTCGCATCTGAAGGAGATGCGGCGGCAATGGCGTCTGCTCGAGGACTTGGGCACGGTGGTTTATAACGTCGCCCGCCAGGCGCGTGAAGTCCACGCGCGTTTCGAAGAGTTCCTTGCGCTCGAGGCCGGCGGCTGGAAGGGCAAGAAGCGCAGTGCGCTGGTGACCGATCGCTACCACACCGCCTTTGCCCGAGAGGCGGTTTCCAACCTCGCCGCCGTCGATGCCGTTCGTGTCCACACGATCGACCTCAACGGCAAGGCAATCGCCTCGATGGTGGTCTTGATGATGGGCGGCGAGGCCTACACCTGGAAGACGGCCTACGACGAAGCCTATGCGCGCTATTCGCCAGGCAAGTTGCTGATGGGCGAGGTGACCGAATGGCACCTTGACGACGCCAACATCGTTCGTTCCGACTCCTGCGCCATCCCCGATCACCCGATGATCAATCGCTTCTGGAAGGAGCGGGAGGAGATGGGCACGATGGTAATCGGGCTGAACCAGAACGGCGACCGGGACGTGCGCCAGGTGGCCGCCCAGCTCCATATGTACAGCAGCACCCGCAACGTCGCGAAGATGCTGCGACAGAAGATCATGTCACTCGCCCGGCGTGGAAAGTCTCCCCAGTGACGTCAGGTCACGCCAAAGCCGTCAGCCGGCAGCGGCCCGCTCCCTGAGCAGGCGCCGGATGACCTTGCCTGTCGTGGTCAGCGGCAGTTCCGGGACAAATTCCACTTCGCGCGGATACTCGTGCATCGAAAGCCGCAACTTCACCCATTCGCTGATCTCGGACGCCAGCTGTTGGCTTGGCTCGAATCCTGGCGCCAGCACGACATAGGCCTTGACGATCTCGGTGCGAACGGGATCGGGCTTGCCGATGGCTGCGGCCAGCTGCACGGCGGGATGGCCGATGAGGCAGTCCTCGATTTCGGCTGGCCCGATCCGATAGCCTGAGGAGGTGATGACATCGTCATCCCGCCCGAAGAAGGTGACGTAGCCGTCCGCATCCTGGCGCCCGATATCGCCTGTCAGAAGCCAATCGCCGACAAACTTCCGCTCGGTCGCCCCGACGTCGTCCCAATAGCCGAGAAACATCACGGGATCCGGGCGGCGGATGGCAATCTGCCCAGCTTCGCCAACAGGAAGCTCCTTGCCGGCTTCGCTGACGATGGCCACACGATGCCCGGGCACCGGGCGTCCGATTGCGCCGGGACGACTGATTCCGATCGCGGCGCTCGACGAAAGCACGAAATTGCACTCCGTCTGGCCGTAGAACTCGTTGACCGTAATCCCGAGCGTCCGCTTGACCCATTCCAGCGTTTCGGCACCGAGCGACTCGCCCGCTGCGCCGATGGTGCGCAAGACGAGATCATATTTGGCACGTGGATCTGGCACCGATTTCAGTAGCCGCAAGGCCGTCGGCGGAATGAAACCGTTGCGCACCTTCATTTCGGCCATGATGCGATAAGCCATGTCGGCATCGAATTTCTGCGCCGGCGAGGAGACGACGGGAACACCGAGCAACAGGCTGGGCAGCAGCGCATTCAGCAAACCGCCAGCCCAGGCCCAGTCCGAAGGTGTCCAGACCTTGTCTCCGGCCTGCGGAAATCCCTCATGGGCAAACTGCATGCCCGGTATGTGCCCCGCCAGCACCTGATGACCGTGAAGCGCGCCCTTCGGCGGACCGGTCGTTCCCGACGTGAAGATCATCAGCGCCGGATCGTGGGGCGCGGTTTTCGCGACCTCGAACACCGGGGGATGGCTTTGGAGCAGCCCTGAAAAGTATCGCACGCCCTGTCGATCGCCGTCGACGCAGATCACTTCGGAAAGGTCAGGTAGTCGCTCGCGGATATGACTGATGCGGTCGAGCCCGAATGTGTTGGTGATGACGACGGAAGCGCCCGCGGTCCGCAGCCGGTATTCCAGCGCCTCGACGCCGAAGAGCAAGGCCAACGGCAGTGCGATCGCGCCGATCTTGTAGATCGCAACATGGGCGATAACGGTCTCGAACGACTGCGGCAGGAGCAGGGCGACCCGATCACCTTTCGTTACCCCCAAAGACACCAGCGCATTGGCGAGCGACGCCGACCGGTCGGCCAGCTCGCGGTAGGTCATGGAGAGATGATTGCCGTCAGGGCTGAAGTGCTCAAGGCAAACGCGATCAGGCGTCCGCGCCGCCCATTCGTCGCTCACCGCGCGGCCGATATTGAAATCCTCCGGTATTTCCCAGGCGAAATCACGGTAAAGGTCTTCGTAGCGATCGCGCTGCGGTAGTCTCATCGGCGAAAATCCAGTCAAATGCTGCAGCAGCTAACACCGAGAGCCCGGCACACGCAAGCGCGAGACCTTGCGATGGCTTCTCGATGGTCACAAAACTTTTGTGTGAGGAGCAGACACTTTCAAGCTTGCCGCGCTAGATCAAAGGGCGCTGGGTAGCGACTCGTTTGGAGCAATTTCATGGATTACGTCAAATTTGGCGGCACTGGCTTGGAAGTGTCGAAGATCTGCCTGGGTTGCATGACCTTCGGCGAACCTGGCCGTGGCAACCACAGTTGGACACTCGGCGAAGAAGACAGCCGGGCATTGATCAGACAGGCGCTCGATCTCGGCATCAACTTCCTCGACACCGCCAACACCTATTCGGACGGCTCCTCGGAGGAGATCGTCGGGCGCGCGATCCAGGACTTTTCAAAGCGGGACGAGATCGTGCTCGCGACCAAGGTCTTTAACCGCATGCGTCCGGGGCCGAACGGCGCCGGCCTGTCGCGCAAGGCGATCTTCGACGAGATCGACAACAGCCTGCGTCGCCTTGGCACCGACTATGTCGACCTCTATCAGATCCACCGGTTCGATTATACGACGCCGATCGAAGAAACGCTGGAAGCCCTGCATGATGTCGTGAAGGCAGGCAAGGCGCGCTATATCGGCGCCTCCTCCATGTATGCCTGGCAATTCGCCAAGATGCTCTATACCTCGCGCGCCAATGGCTGGACGCCATTCGTCAGCATGCAAGATCATCTGAACCTGCTCTACCGGGAGGAAGAGCGCGAAATGCTGCCCTTCTGCCAGGATCAGAAGATCGCCGTCATTCCCTGGAGCCCGCTCGCCCGCGGTCGGCTGACGCGCGACTGGGATGAGAAGACAACCCGCAGCGAGACGGACGAATTCGGCAAGACGCTCTACAAGCAGGCGGAAGACGCCGATCGTACCATCATCGGCGTTGTCGGAAAGCTGGCCGAAAAACATGGTGTCTCCCGTGCCCAGATTGCGACCGCCTGGATCCTGCAGAAGGGCGCCGTCACGGCGCCGATCATCGGCGCGTCGAAAGCCAAGCACTTGGCCGACGCCGTCGCCGCACTGTCCGTAAAGCTGGCCCCAGAAGACGTCGCCGCGCTCGAGGAACCCTATGTTCCCCACAGGGTCGAAGGTTTCAAATAACGCGACAGTTTGGAGAGTTGCCGGTCGCGGGCGTTGAGCCGGCGACCGCGGCCACTTCCGTTCAAGGATATTGCCATGACGACGATCCCCTTCGAAGCGCGCCGCTTTCAATCCACGGCCGCCTACTACACGCGCTATCGCGTTCCCTATCCCGATCAACTCATCGGGCAGGTTGCCAAGCGCGCCGGCCTCGTGGCCGGCGAGCGTGTGCTTGACCTTGGTTGCGGCCCCGGTCAGCTCGGCATTGCTTTCGTGCGGCTGGCCGGAGCAACGGTCACTGGCCTCGATCCGGAACCGGAAATGCTGGAGGCGGCGCGGACGGATGCAGCCGCCGTCGGTGTCAACGTCACCTTCATCAAGGGCTCTTCATACGATCTCGGCCCGCGCTTTGCGCCGCTCAAGATGACGGTCATGGGGCGTTCGTTTCACTGGATGGACCGCCTGGAGACGCTGAAGGCTCTCGATGAAATCACCGTGACTGACGGTTGCGTGGTGCTGTTCGGCGATCGCCACATCTCCTCGACGCCCGACTGGCGGCAGGCCGTCAACGAGATCGCCGAGAGCTTCGCACCGGAGCGCAATGCCAATCGCGAACGGCGGAAAAGCCCGGATTGGATTGAGCATGAAAGCATCCTCCTTCGCTCGCCCTTCGGTGATCTGGAGCGGATCTCCGTTGTGAGGGAGCGCAAGCTCGGCCTCGACGATATCGTCGGCCGCGCCTTCTCGACCTCGGTGACATCGCCACAGGCGCTTGGCGAAAGGACGGCAGCCTTCGAGGCCGAGCTTCGCGCCACCCTCCTCAAGCTTTCGCCCGAGGGCAGCTTCCTGGAGGTGGTGGAGATCGGCGGCCTGATTGCACGCCGCGGCTAGCCTTCGGTCCTGTTCTCAAGGGAGAGTGCATCGCGAGTCGCATAGAGAAAGCTGTCGGAGAGTTCACGGCTCTCGACGGCTCGCGCCAGGATCACCGCACCCATCATCGCTGAAAGCGTCGTAAAGCCCTTCTCGCGCCGTTCCTCTGGCGTCTTGCCGGACACAATCTTGGACAGAATATCAACGAGCATCGAAAGCCCATCGTTGAATGTCTCGCGCATCGCTCCGTGACTGCGACTGACTTCCTGGGCAAGCGAGGCGAAAACGCAGCTGCCGCCTGGGTCGTCGACGCTGCAGCGCGACAGATAGTGATTGAGCAGCGCATCGAACGGCCGCTCCGGCGCCGACGCGATGATCTCGTTCCAGCGAATCTTCACCTTCTCGATCAATGCGCGGCTCACTTCCAGCGCCAGCTCTTCCTTGGATTCGAAATGGCCGTAGAACCCGCCATGCGTCATCCCGGCAGCCTTCATGATCTCGGCGACGCCTATGCCGTCGAAACCCTTTTCGCGAAACAGCACCCCGGCAACCGTCAGGATCTTCTCGCGATTCTCGGCAAATTTCTCTCGGCTGACCCGCATTCGGTTCTCCGCAATTGGCAGCTTGACAATTTATATGACGTCAATCATCAATACGCAACAATTATGATGACCATCATCTAAAAGCTTCCGATAGTCTCCGGCAACCTCAAAACGGAACGGCCACATGGTATCGACTGCACTTGCTTCATCTCTGGCGCGACGCAACATCCACTATGGATGGGTGGTCGTTGCAGCAACCTTCCTGACCATGCTGGTGACCGCTGGCGCGATGGGCGCCCCCGGCGTCCTCATCAAGCCGCTCCAGGACGAGTTCGGTTGGGAAACTTCGCAGATATCTTCCGCGCTCGCCGTCCGGCTGATTCTGTTCGGGCTTATGGGACCGTTCTCGGCCGCTTTCATGAACTATTTCGGCATCCGCAAGGTTATCGTCTTCGCCATGGTCCTGATCGGCGGCGGCTTCGTCGGCTCGCTCTTCATGAGCGAACTCTGGCAGTTGCTCCTGCTCTGGGGAATCGTCGTCGGCTTCGGCACCGGGCTGACCGCAATGGTGCTCGCCGCAACCGTATCCGCCCGCTGGTTCACCAAGCATCGCGGCCTCGTGGTAGGCATGCTGTCGGCGAGTTCTGCGACGGGACAGCTGGTCTTCCTGCCACTGATGGCGGAGTTGACGGAACGGTACGGTTGGCGCGCAACAGTCTTTCTGGTCTGCGGCATGATCATGTTCGCCGCACTCATCGTACTGGCCTTCATGCGCGACCGCCCTTCCGACCTCAACCTGCCCGCCTTCGGCGAGGCACATATCACGCCACCGCCGCCAACCGAATCCGGGCTGCTGGCGATGCTGGCAACGCCGGTCACGGTTCTCAAGGAAATCTCCGGTACCTCGACCTTCTGGATCCTGTTCGCCACCTTCTTCATCTGCGGTCTCAGCACCAACGGCCTGATCCAGACGCATTTCGTCACGCTCTGCGGTGACTTCGGTATCATGCCGGTGGCTGCCGCCAGCGTTCTTGCCGTGATGGGCATTTTCGATTTCTTCGGCACGATCGGCTCCGGCTGGCTGTCGGACCGCTTCGACAATCGCTGGCTGCTCTTCTGGTATTACGGTCTGCGTGGCCTGTCGCTGCTGTTCCTGCCCTTCAGCAATTTCAGCTTCTACGGACTGTCGATCTTCGCGATCTTCTATGGCCTCGACTGGATCGCCACCGTGCCGCCGACCGTCAAGCTCGCCGCCGACCGTTTCGGTCGCGAAAAGGCGGGCCTCGTCTTCGGCTGGGTTTTCACAGGCCATCAGTTGGGAGCGGCGACCGCCGCCTACGGCGCCGGCTGGTCGCGCACCGAACTGCAGAGCTATCTGCCCGCCTTCTTCATTGCCGGCGCCTTCTGCCTGCTCGCCTCCGTCCTCGCGATCACGCTGAAGAAGTCGGCCGTCCATCAACCCGCCGCCGCGGTCGCGCATTGATACCGTTTCCGGCCGCACGTCGCGAGCCGGAAACTCCAACAAATCAACCCGAGAACTTCGCCCGCCGTCTTGCGCGCGCGGGCGAACGCATGCTAGACAGCCGCCTCGTCGGTATCCGTTGCCCCATTGGCGGAATTGGTAGACGCGCTCGACTCAAAATCGAGTTTCGAAAGAAGTGCTGGTTCGACCCCGGCATGGGGCACCAAAAATCTTCAAAAAAGTCAATTGCATACTGTAATTTCAACGGCTTAAGCTTCCATCTGCTACAGCAAACTGCTACAGCGAGGCATGGAAGACGTGGCTATTTATCCTTGGCTGACCCTCAGGGGCAGGACTTATTACCTCCGCGCTCCGGTACCGGCCGACATTCGTGGGTCGTTCGGCAAGGCGGAAATCTGGAAGTCTCTCCACACTCAGGACCGACGCACAGCCATTGATCGGCTGCGTCAGGAGAGCGCGGAGATCACCGATCTATTCGAAGTGGCAAGGAGACGGCAGGCGAAGCAGCTGGAACCAGCCCTTGAAGATTTTAACGAAGGACAGCTCAAGTCCATCCACGATGCCTACTTCGTCCACCTGTTGGAGGAGGATGACGAAACCCGTGAGGGCGGCTTTGAGGGTCGGGACTTCGATGAGGATGCTGAGTGGTTGGAAGCCTTAGACGCGGACAATCGGCATGACTTTGCCCGTGGAGGAATTTCGCATTTCATGCTGGACGAGGCCGCAGAGGTTTTGACATGGAGCAACGTTGATCTTCGCCTCAGCGAAACCTCCGCGAGCTGGGTGAAGGTGGTCAGGGAAATCTACAAGGCTCGTATCAAAGCGGATGAGGTTCGCCGCCAGCGCAATACCGGTGCTGTGGTGGAGACCCCCAAGGCCCCTCCAGCAGCCCCAAAACCTGCTGAGAAGGAAAAGCCCACGCTGGAGGATGCCAAGGGCTTCTACATCACAGAGAGGGTTTCAGGCAGCGAGTTCGCGCAGAAGAAGCGTAAGACCCGCCTGGAGGCCATGATGCGGCAGGTGAAGGAAGCTTTGGGTGGCGAGATACCTGCCCTTCCAGATTGGACCATCGACCACGCCTACAAGGTCCGTGATTACCTGCTGTCGAAGGAAGGAATTAAACCGTCCACGGTGCAACGTGATCTGAACGACCTGAAGGGCGTCTTCTCGCTCTACAAGGACAAGAAGCTCAGGAGCATGGACAACCCGTTCGCTCGTCTTGAGCTGCCCAACAGCCTTGTGCCGGACAAGGAGGTCCGTGTCCCTCTACCTGACGAGGTTGTCACGGGGACGCGCAAGCTCATCCTCGACAGGGCCAATCCCGACCTCAAGACCATATGGCGATTACTTGAGGGCACAGGGTGCCGAATGGCTGAAATCACCGGTCTAAGAGTTTCCGACATTGTGGTAGATGGAGACACGCCACATCTCAAGATCGTCGCGCATAAGGGACGGCGGCTCAAGAACGCCTCATCGAAGCGCGATGTTCCGTTGGTCGGTGATGCCCTTGCAGCGGCGCGGGAAGTAGTCACGGGCGCAGATACAAACCTGTTCGCGTTTCCACGCTACTCTGGACCTACAGGGCCAAACACGGCCTCTCAGTCCCTAATGAAGTGGCTGCGCAAGATCAGCACTGATCCACTACATGTCGTTCACTCTCTACGCCACAACATGGCCGATAGATGCGACCTTGCCGGGGTACATCCCACGGATAAGGAAGCGATACTTGGGCACCTCAAAGTGGGTGCGAGCGAGAAGCACTACGGCTCAGACGCGGTGAAGAGGGTGAGGCTGAAGCGAGCTATGGAGAAGGCATTCGGGATTAGCGAGATGCCAGGGGAAGCTCTTGCCGGTGAAATCACAGACGCATGAGATCGTGGCATTAAGGCTGCGGTAAGCCTCTTCAACGTTGCGGCTTGTCGCAGATTTAGCATTTGCCGATACTCCTCTTGATTGCTGGAGGTTCGCAATGCAATACATAATGGCTGCTGTGGTCGGCGCGGGTATTGGGTTCTTCGCTTTCTGTTTACTCGCGCCGCTGCTCCAGAGGCTGCGCGTTCCTGCAATACGACTTGACAGTCTATCAGAGAGCGAGAGGCGCTTCAGAGCGGTCTTTGCGATCATGGCAGAGCCGCAGCGGCAGTCGCTCATTGACTATCACATGCAAAGGCTGGGGTGCAGCAGAGAGCAGGCAATGCACTACGCTGTCGAAGACAGAGAACGAGACATCAATCGATGGTGAGCTGGGCGTGCGCCTTCTTAGCGGCTACCCGTTACCGATGATCTTACCAGCCTCGACCTTTGAGGAACCGCTCTCAGGCTCCTTAATAGCCTTGTCTTCCGCTGAGTTTTCTTCAGCGTGACGCTTACGCTCTGCCTCTTGGTCTTGAGCTTTGCGCTGATCGTGGTCGTCAGTTCCCGGCATAGCGATGTCCTCCTCTTCCGAGAGTACGGATTGTCTCACCACGCGCTGAAGCTGTCGATTCAGTTCGATTGATCGTGCTGCTCCAAATCGCAGCCCCGAGCGGGCGCTTAGCTCTTAAAATGAACCAGATCATCACCATCAACCAGTCTTCCATCCCCACCATGTCCAGCCGCGAGATCGCTGAGCTGACTGGCAAGCAACATGCTCATGTCATGCGAGATATCCGCATCATGCTCGAAGAGATCGGAGGCCAATCCAAATTTGGATCGACCTACCGTGATGCCCAAGACAAGCTTCGCGCCCAATACTCTCTCCCCAAGCGTGAGACCCTCATCCTCGTCTCTGGCTACAACGTCGAGCTTCGTGCCCGCATCATCGACCGCTGGATGGAATTGGAGCAGCAGGCACAGGGCACAGCCATCTCACTACCTGATTTCTCGAACCCCGCCATCGCGGCTCGTGCATGGGCTGAGCAGTTCGAGCAGCGCCCCGAGAGGGCGGTCAGTTCAGCTAAACCATTGATGAAGAATCCAGAAGTTGGATCGTGTCACTGGTGAGTTAATTATTTGAAAAATATATGTTTTATCCCATTGACACGGAATCGTCGCTGGAATCTAAGAGGTGCGTTCTGGCCGGAACGCATCACTTCAGCAACTCACCTTCAGGGGATACCACAGTGCATTCCGCAGCAGTCGAAGACAACAACATGACGGCCAAGCCCTACGCTATCATATGGAGCTTCTTTCATAGCTTCAGGTCATTCGAAGTGTACGCTCAGTTGGAGCGGTATCGACGGATAGATAGCTGGTTCAGCACAAGACACGAGGCTGGAACCTCCGAGTATTGGATGGGCCGTTTCTACGTGATCGTAAGCCGCCGCTGAGCAAGCGGTAGCCTCCAGCCCCGTGGAGTGATCTGCGGGGTCAATTCTTCACTTCGCTTGATAATGGCTTCACTCTCCTCGCCCTGCGCTTCACCGGAGCGAAGGCGCTGAGCTTCAAACTCCGCTACATCGAGCAGTTCAATGCGATGGAGGCTCAACTCAAACTGCCCGCGATCTGGCAGCATGCAATTCCCACCACGTCGAAAGACATCGATTCTTTCTTGTCGGGTGTCGACCCCACAGCGCGTTTGTCGTCTTGAATGATGTCGGACACCAGAGAAACACGAACGCTCGTCTATGGTCGGTACCACATAAGAAAGACCCGAACTGCAATTACCGCCCTCTTAAGGAGAGCGTAAAGACCTCGCTGGTGTGGAGACCAAGAACAAACAACCCCTGATTACACCTCACTTAAGGGAAGACCAAGAAGCAAGAGAGACAACATGAAAAAATAAAGATGGAATAGAAGATGACTGATGAAATCAGGATTACTCTATGGGAATTTTATGGATGAGATGATGGTGGATATATCTTCAATACATCATCAACAACAACCTCAACCTACTCTTCAGGTCTCCCTAAAGCTTACCTGAACGTAAGCGCGATTTTCGATGCGCATTGACGTCTGCGGGACTGATGAACGCCCACGCGGGGTAGCGTGATCCCGCTCTACCCGGCCGCAGTAGTCTTGGAGAAGTTGAATGGCAGCAGGTCGCCGATGTCGGCCGCTTCGCCCCGCTGCGGCAACTCAGTGAGCACGTGGCGTAGCCAGGCGAGCGGGTCGACGCCACAGGCACGGCAAGTCAGCATCAGACTGTAGATCACGGCGCTGGCCTTGGCTCCGTCGACGGTATCGCTGAACAGCCACGATTTTCTTCCGGTGGCAAAAACTCTGATCTCGCGTTCCAGAATGTTGTTATCGATCGGCATCCTGCCGTCGTTGGTGTAACGCGTCAGGTAATCCCATTGGTTCAGGGTGTAGGACACGGCATCGCCGAGCTTGGTATCCGGCACGATCTTTGGCGCGATGTTGTCGAGCCACGTCTTTAGGGCGTTCAGGACAGGCAAGCTGTGCTGTTGGCGGAAGCGGCGAATGCAGTCGACCTTCGTCTCCCCAGCGTCTGGGGTTTTGTCTCTTGCCTGCTTTTCGATCCGGTAGAGCTGCTCGAAGAACCGGAGTGCCTGTTCCGGCGGGCCGCCTCCATTCTTCCTGGTTTTGAGGGCCTCGACGAAGCGGCGCCTGGAATGAGCCATGCATCCGACATGGGTGGCGCCATTCAATGTGCGCCAGGCCGTGTAGCCATCAGTGACGAGTATGCCACGGTAGTCACCGAGGAAGGTCTGCGGGTGGATCTGACCGCGGCCGGGCTGGTAGTCGAGAAGTACGATCGGCTCGTCACTGTCCTCGCCGCTGCGGTACGCCCACATGTACGACGTGCTGGTGGCTTCCTTGTCCTTTTCCTTCAGCACCTGAACTGTCGTCTCATCGCCATGAATGAGAGGCTGCGATCGCAACCGCAGTTTCAGGGCATCATAGATGCGGTGCAGATGCTTCTCGCTTGAGCCGATCACCCAGTGAGCGAGAGCGCCGCGGCTGATCGGTACACCGGCCCGCTCGAATGTCTGAGCCACGCGGTAAAGCGGTGTGCCGTCGACGTATTTGTGGACGAGCGCGAAGGCTAACGTCGAGGCGGTAGCGATGCTGCCCGGCAGGGGCTGCGTCGGCATCGGTGCGATCACGACGGGCGTGTTGATCCCGGTGCGGTCGCAATGGCGGCAAGCGTACTTGAACCGCACATTCTGTAGGACCTTTGCCTTGACCTCGATATGGAGCTGCTCGGTAACAGCCTCGCCCATGCGATGCATCTGACCCTGGCAGCAGGGACAAGACTTCTGATCGTCGGGGAGGTCATACTCGACACGCTCGCGGGGCAGGTCTTCCGGCAGAGGTCTGCGTCCACGCTTCTTTCCCGTTTGACCTTCTACCGGTGGCAGGCCGGTGTCTGGAAGCTCGACAGCATCGCCTTCCTCGCTGTCATCCTCGACCGCAGCCTCTTCGGCCTCGTTGAAGAGACGGTCAATGTGCTTTTCGCTGCGCGGTGCAAAGCGATGCAGCTTTGCAAGCGCCAGCTCCTCCTCAAGCTTGACGACTCGCTGCGATAGCGCTTCCTTCTCGGCTTTGAGCGCAGCGATTTCGGCAGCATTGGCTGCCAATTGCGCCATCAGTTCTGCAATGCTCGGTTCGCCGGTGCGAGTCATCAGATTCTTGAATCTGAACCGTCCCTGCGCGTCAATCGCAATTCGCCATCCTCAGCCGGCGATCTGATACTGCCGCACGGGATGGCGGATCATCGCATCGATATCGATGCCGTCGAGAATCCAGTGAAGCTGTTCTGTCGTCAGCACAACGACCGGCACCTCCCGGCGGGGCCAACGGAACCTGTCTTCCGTCAATTTCTTCAGCACCATCACAAAACCGGACCGATCAAAAAACAGAAGCTTCATCCGGTCGTGACGGCGATTGCAAAAGGCAAAGACCGCGGGAGCAAAGGGATCAAGCTCCATCACCTCTTGCACCAGAACCGCAAGGCTGTTGATGCCCGCGCGGAAGTCGATCGGTTCCCGATGCAGGTAGACCTTGAGGTCAGCGCCCAGCCTGAACATGACTCAACGCTCCTATGATCGCCGCCAGTCCATCAACATCGCTGCACTCCACCGTCAGGCTGACCCCGTTCGGCAGCACCGCGCTCACCTTGGATGCATGAGATCGTTTGCCGACCGGCTCCGCCTTCGTCAGTGGACCGCTGGCAGAAGACGAGTGCATATCCGCAGCTATCTGAACCGGAACGAACGCCGAGACCACAGGCAAAGCACGATCTTCTCTGGCTCTCCTCACCCACTTGCGAACGAGATTGGCGTTGACGCCGTGCTCCAGAGCTAGACGCGAGAGCGAAACGCCGGGCTCTAAACACGCTGCGACAAGCTGATCTCGGGAGGCAGGGTCATATCGACGGCGGCCGTCGCGACCAACAAGCCGCACCTGCAGTTTAGGAGCATCTTCATCCATGATTTGGTGTCCACCTATTTTTTGGTGGACACTTCATGCCTCAGAGCGCTGCGCCTCAAAAGGCGCACTGAAATTCGCGCTTACACCTGAACATAGCCCGCACGGTTCATGAACGAACGCTCGACTGCTGAGAGTGCGGCGACGGGTCAGTCTCTGACCGGTCAAACGTTCTCGTGGTTTTGGTGAACCTCAAGGCCCTTCTGGTCCCTCGTTGGGATGAGGAGGGCTTTTTGCTTTCATCCGACCACGAGGTCCGAACTCACCACGATCACCAAACCTAACGAGAATTTCATGCACAACGAAACTGCCGCTGCCGGTGCAGAGGGTGGCGAAGCTTTGCCTTCGATCACGCCCGCTGCGAGCAGCTCCGATCTTGTCGCCCCGATCAAGATCACCATCAGGCCCACGAAGGTGGGACATCGGGGTCAATACTACGAGGTCTTGCATGACGGTCATCTCCTGATCGCGAAGACCCGCAATCCCTCCCTCGATGCGTGCCGCGTCTTGGTCTCCCTCGGCCATGTCGGGTCGCTTGAGGTCTGGGATGAGGAGCGGTCCTATCCCCGTCTTCGCGTCCGCGACATCGTCAGGGCTGCTGCTCTGACGGTAGCCGAGGGTGAGCTTCACGGTCCTCGCATCGTTCCGTATCGAGCTATGGAGGACGACCATGTCCAGCGGCTCAAATTACGCTCGAAGGAGGCTGCCTGATGTGTAACCCCGCAGCTCTCGTGTCCTTCGCGGTCAGCTCGGTCTCCGCCATCGCTGGCTATCAGGGCGAAGTTGCTGCTGCAAATCAGCAGAACGCGCTCTACAAACAGAACGCCCTCAACGCCCAACAGGCCGCTCGCGACCAGTACGTCCAGACCCAGCAGCGAATGATGCAGGAACAAGTGAAGGGCGCTGAGGAGAAGAACGACAACATCCAAGAAGCCCGCGCTGCCAAGGCAACAGCCGCAGTAGCTGCCGGTGAATCTGGTGTGACCGGTCTCTCCGTTGATGCCCTCCTGGCTGAATATGATGGCCGTGCCTCTAAGGCGAATGATCGCATCGACGAGAACACCGACTGGACGATGTCTCAGCTCAACACCGAAATGAAGAGCATCCAGACGAACGCTCAGGACCGCATCAACTCGGTTCAGCGTGCGGCCAAGCCGAGCTTCTTTGATGCTGGTCTGAGGATCGCTGCTGCCGGGATGGACGAGACGAAAGGATACATCGACCGTAATCCCAGCTCCCCAACAGCTCGCCTGATGACGAAAAGCTTCTTGTGAGCGAGGCGTTCAGCCTTGGTCTTCTACCCAGCCAGGGTCAAGCTGGCGACTACTTCTCTCACCATCACCACACCCAATAGCAGCCGTGGCTTCACCCACGCTGTAAGGAGAACCCATGACCTATCCGCGCATTGCTACTATGACCATAGACCCCCATGACGAGGACAAGCCGACATTCAGCCTCCGTATGGCTGAACTGGACGGTGAAATGCATTACCTCGCCAAGGATATCTGCTCCCTTTACGACCTTCGGGTCGATGACGACGGTGATTACCGGTCAGTACTGAGCCAGTTCGAAATCCCGTTCCGGGAATTGATGGTAGACAGCCAGGGTGGGCTTATCGGCCCCGTCGCATTGATGACCGAGACTGCTCATAAGCAGCTCGTGGCTGAAGTCCTGAAGCTACACAGCACGGTCTAACGCCAGACCTGCATTCTTTCTTATGCGGTACCGACCAAGGACGAGCGCTTGAGCTTTCAGGGTACCTTTGTGGTACCTGAGGCCGAACGCGCGTCTACGGTCGATTTCCTGAAGTCTGTATGAGGCGATCTGAAACGATGGCCCCTGCCTGCCCCTTCCGCTGACATACCCCCCCACTTTTTGGGAAGTCTCCGTCGCTGTATCCAGCAGTGTCAGCGGAAGGGAGGTCGAAATATCCGACGAAAAATTTCGAGACCTCAATCAGATAATAGGAATCACCAGCTTCCCCCGGTGCCCCCGTCATGCAACCTACCTACAGGGGTTTACAACCCCGCTTGATGTATGCTGGATTGCCCGTGGGGCTAACGGGGGTGAGATGGCATGCAGCAGGGGCTTAGGCTGAGTGAGCTTTGGGGACGTTACTCGTGCGTGCCCTTCGATCCCATCGAGACCAACGAGGGCTTGAAGTTCGTGGGCCGTTGCAGGCAAGACGGGGTTCAGATGCACGTGGGCGACCCAGTGTCTGGAGCGGCATCTGACGGTTACCTGAAGCTGGTGGCCAAAGGGATGCTGCTGTTAGTGGTCCCCGACCTGAACATGTCGTTTCTTGTGATCAAGATGAAGAAGTCGTTTAGCGCGTTCAGGGCACAAAAGTACGAATACCTGGCATGCGTCGAGTTTGGCATCGGCAACGGCTTTATCCCGGCACTTAAGTACGACGACCTCGACTTTGCGTTTCTGTTTTTCCAAGCCGGTATTCAGGAAGCCGCCCAATCTGATCGTGATGGGCTTGGTCGTGAGGCGGACGCGCTACTCCAAAGCACGGCCCACTTCGGAGAAGACACCTACCTACGTGCGAAGGAGCGGTTGGAAAAAATCCCCTGACCTTCAGGGCGGGCGGCACTCTCCCTCAGCTTGAGTGTGGATGCCTTGCAGTGCCAATAGACCCTGCTCATGTGAATCTATCTGATCGGTCCGCTCAACCGTGTCATATAAATGGTAATTGACTTTTGGCACCGTCAGTGTCACAAGGTCTTAGACTTCAACGAAGCTAAGGACCGACGCTACCATGCCTTCCACCGTCATAGGCTATGCCCGTACTTCGACCCTCGACCAGACCTACGGCCTTGCCGCCCAGCTACGGGATTTGCAGACTGCGGGCTGTGAGAAGGTGTTCCAAGAACAGCTTTCATCGGTCGATAAGCAGCGGCCTGAGCTGACGAGAGCTGTGGAGTATGCCCGTGAGGGTGACGTGTTCGTGGTCACCAAGCTCGACCGCTTGGCCCGCTCGATGGCTGACCTCGTCAAGATCAAGGATGCATTTGAAGCCAAGGGCGTAACACTAAAAATCCTTAACCTTAGCATCGACACCTCGACCCCTACCGGAAAGCTCATGATGAACCTGCTCGGCTCCATCGCTGAGTTCGAACGTGAGATCATGCTTGAGCGTCAGCGTGAGGGCATCGCCAAAGCCAAGGAGGACGGGAAGTATAGGGGACGGGCACCCACTGCCCAGCGTAAGGCCGATGAGGTGAGGCAGCTAAAGGCAGAAGGTAAGACCATCGACCAGATCGTCGCAGCACTGGAGGTCAGCCGGTCGAGCGTCTTCCGCATCCTCAGGGCAGATGATTGAGGGCGTACCTGCCGAGGGGCGATGATGGATTTTCGTCGCCCTGAGGACGAGGAGCGCAATGCAGGCATCGTCAAGATGCTTGAGAGCGGCCTGAGCTGGAACACCATCGTGGCTGCTACAGGCTGCTCACGGTCTACGCTGGCTCGACTGGCTAAAGGTGTCTCGGGTCAGGTCGTGTCCTAATTCTTGGGCGTTCGTTTCTTCTGCCCTGATTATGTGTTTTCGGCCTCAGGCACCCTCGCTCGTAGGGCATGCACGACCTTCTCCCGCGTCAGCCCTCAGTGTCGTTGGGGTGCCCATCGTCTTGATCGAGTAAGCCACTACCGCGAAGCTTGCTGAGCCAAGAACCGCTTTCCTCATTAAGTTCACGCTTAGCGCCATAGGGCGTACTCAACATGAAGAGGCGATTGAGATTTAGCTTCTCTGTCTCCAAGCTCTTCGAGAGTTCGTGGATGGCGTGCGCTGCCTCGCCCAGCTTCACGAAACGAGCGACACACTCTTCCACCGCCCAGAACTCTTCAGTCAGCGTTACGGTCTTCTTGGTCTGCTTTGTGAAGAAGGTTACCCCACGCTTGCCGGAAAGAGGTCCGAACTGGTGATGAGCGACTATGTTCCTATCCCGGTACAGCGGCATGAGGCTGTCGATAGTGGAGTGATAGCTTTTCCTTTGAGAAGCGTCGAACGTCGCCAGCGTTATCGCACCGGTCAGTATCTTAAGCTTGTCCATGAACTTGATGTGGTCCGACAAGACGGTCATCTGCATGTAGTCGAGGTTCAGGGCGTTGCCCAGCGCCTGATCTACGGCATGTTCAAGCACCGACCAGTGAAACATGAATCGACCTATGAGGGCGAAGCACACCGTCTCATCATCAAGTCTACTGTAGTCGTCCACGTCTCGCTCCCGCTGCGCAACTCTCAAGGGTGAAGATCACGATACTGCACTCCGATTCGCAAGCCTGTTGATCGTCGTGAGCTGGTCGGCTTGACCCGCCCAAGGCCGCGCAAGGCAGGTTGAAAATGCTACAGCAAACTGCTACAGCACTCACCACAGACGGCGCTCTAAGCTATTGAAAATACAGTATGAAGCATGGTGTATCGACCCCGGCATGGGGCACCATCCCGACAAAACGCTAGTGATTTAATTTCCTATTCTTTGGCGTTTTTGTCTCAAGCACGCAAAACCTCGAAATCAGCCTGTCTAGGCCGAGAGCTCTTTGGCTTGCGCATTGATCTTCTCGCAGACATCCTCGAACGGATCACGCATTGGCACCAGAGGCGAGGCGCCGAGAAGAAGAAGGGCTTTCAGATGTTGCCAGCCGCCTTCCTCGCCCAGAACCGTCGCATAGGATGTCATCGGCTCGCGTAGCTCACCAGCATACAGGCGTTCGTATTCCGCGAAATTTCCGAAATTATCGCGATTGCTGTCCGAGGGGTGGAAGGTTTCTGCCGCAGCGCCTTCAGCAAGGATTACTTGGTGTGTCGCGAGCAGAACGGCGTAATACTCAATCGTCAAATCGTCGCGCGGTGCGATCGGCGCGATTGTTGTGCCGTTTACGAGATCCTTCACTCGGATAAGTACGCCATTCAGGAACAGAGCATGGCCGGGTGACAGGTAGAGATCGGAATGTGGCGTGCCATCGCCCAGTGCATCACGTGCCACTCGAATCGGTACGACGCCTTCCTGCCAGCACGCGCCTCGCTTCGTAAATACCTGCCGACCGACCCACTTGATTGGGCTGGTTTCTCCTTCCAGAAGAACAACGCGATCCCCCGTCTGCAGGTCCTCGACACGCTTTTCGCCGCAATCCGTAAGGATTGACGTCCCACGCAGAAAGCACTGCGCACCGCCGCCAGAGTTGCCATTTCCGCCAGAGTTGCCATTTCCGCCGGAGTTGCCATTTCCGCCCGAGTTCCCGTTCCCGTTACGTGGGCCCGCTCTCACCGGCAAAGACGACGCTGCCATTGCAAGGGCTGCCACGCTTGCAACGCGAGCGCCGGCAGCGGCCGCCACTCCCAGAAAACGTCGGCGCGCGGTATTGCGTGGCAGATTCGGATCTTGGAAATAAGGCATCCTGACGCTCCTTGCTACGAACAGCGTTGGACAATCGATAATACGCCTTCCACCTTTTCTCGCTAAGTCGGCAGAAAGGCTTAGTACGAAACGTGCTCGTCCAGGGTCCGGAGCTTCTCGTCCAATGTAAGGGCTGTGAGGCGCGCTTTAGCCGATGAATTCGGGCCCGCGACAGACATCGCGGAGAAGGACATAACGATCCCGTAAGCTATTGCTATGTCTGATAATTTCGAAGGGTCATAATTTCGCGCACTTGCCACACCCCGGCATGCGGCAGCCACTGGCAGATGCCACGCAAGATCAGCGCTCGATCCGCTCCGCCCGCGTCTCGGCAAGACGAGCGGCATCGCATGACATGCTTTAGTGGAAGCTCCCAACGAAAACGACGCCCAGGGAGATAAAGATCACCGCCCCCACAAGCGCGACAAGCTTCCCGATTGCGCCGGGGACCTGGACACCTGAGGCCTCGACCTTGAATGCCAGATAAAGCGGGAACGCCACGAAGAAGATCGAGATCCACTTCGGACGCATGATCGTCGCATCGACGGCGAGCATGATCACGTAGACCAGAAACATGCTGATGACGAGCATCCGGCCGATGACCCTCGTCCATTCGCTGCTGGTGCCAAGGATCGTCCGGATATGGCCACGATAGACAATGGCGAGGATAGCGAGCGTCAACGCCGAACATTTGACGATCGCTCCCAACAGCTCCCAGGCCGCAACCACTTGCTCGGGCATCCCGGCGCTAGCGGCTGCCCGCAAATTTTTCAGCGTGTCGCCGGTCGCCAAATCCAGATGGGTCACGATCCAATAAACATGCGGGGCCGCGACGATGAGACCAACCGCGATGGTCACCGCCAGCCGCCAGTTGAAGACCAATCGCCGCAGGCCAGGTTCGAGAAGGAGCGCTGCAACCGTCGCGACCGGGACGATCGCAAAGTTGTACTTGGCAAGGAATCCCAACCCGGCTGCTGCGCCGAGAAGTGCATAATTGCCGGTCGACGGTCGTTCCGCCATCAATGCCAGTACGTAGAGAAAGAACGCGACGACAGCGAAGGCGCCGACGCTGTGAGTTAGATCCCGCTGCGAGAGCAGAAAGACCACAGGCAGGCTCAGGAAGCCGATGGGGGCGATCCATGCAGTTTCGCGCTTGCCCATCACCTTGCGGGCCGCGAGACAGAGAAAGATGCAACTCAGCAGCAGCGTCCCGTTCTTTACGAAAGCCAGCGTGTCGACAGAGGCGCCGAAGATCTTGGCGAAATAGTAGAATAGCCAGTCGTAGAGCGGCGGCTGGTCGCCGTAGCCCAGTTGCAAGGCATGCGAGAGCCTGATCTGCTCTGCCTCGTCGGACGCCAGATCGCCGCCACGCAAGAGTCGAAGAACGAAGCTGGCGCTAAAGTATGTGGCGAGCAGGAGCACGGGCAGGAGTGTGCTTAGACGCGTGGCACGCCGGGTGGAAAGGTATGAACTATCAACAGTATCAGTCAACTTCTGCCCCGTATGCGCTCGGTCTAAACGAGTATTCAGGACGAAGATATGCAACTACTCTAATGGAGAGTATAGCGCTTCACCTGCAATTTCAGGGGTTCTCCAGCATCGTTCAGAAGCTGGGTGTTGCCGCAGGGCAACGCTTTCTCATCTCGTCGTTTGCAACATTGCTGCCTCAATCGGGCTCTACCCAGCAATTGGCCCGACGCGGCAAATCAACTGTTTAATTTCTTCGGCGTTTCGGCCACACTGCGCCCGCCAAGAGGGAAAGCGCACGCGTGCATCAGGAAGTATCGCTTATTGCAACAGTTGCCGTGAGTTTCGTCTGCGCGGCGATACTCGGCTATCTCGCCGATCGAGTGCGTCTGCCGCCGCTTGTCGGATACTTGTTTGCAGGCATCGTGATGGGCCCTTTGACGCCCGGCTTCGTCGCTAATGCCGAGCTTGCCAGCCAGTTGGCGGAGATGGGCGTCATCCTGTTGATGTTCGGCGTTGGCTTGCATTTTTCGACCGCCGACCTGCTTGCCGTGCGCGGGATTGCCGTGCCGGGCGCAATCGCGCGGATCGTCGCCGTTACCCTGCTCGGTATCGGGCTCGCCAGCTGGTGGGGCTGGAACCTTGGGGCGGGAATCGTCCTTGGACTCAGCCTGTCAGTAGCAAGTACGGTTGTGCTGTTGAAAGCCCTGGAGGAGCGGAACCTGCTCAACTCCGCCAGCGGCCGCGTCGCCGTCGGCTGGCTGATCGTCGAAGACCTTGCCACGGTCCTGGCACTGGTGCTTCTGCCTGCCGTCGCCGAATTGCTCGGTGGTCATGCGACCGCGGGCGGCCTTGCACACAACGCCGGGCTGCCGCTTCCGCTGACGATAGCGCTGACGCTGGTGAAGGTTGGTGCCTTTGCGGTCATGGCAATCTTTCTAGGGCCGAAGATCGTCCCTTGGCTCCTGACGCTCGTGGCGAGAACCGGTTCGCGCGAACTTTTCACCCTGACGGTCCTCGCAATAGCGCTTGGCATCGCGTTCGGCTCGGCGAAAGTCTTCGGCGTTTCGTTTGCGCTCGGCGCCTTCTTCGCAGGCGTGGTGATGAGCGAGTCCAACCTCAGCCATCGGGCCGCAGCCGATTCGCTGCCGCTTCAGAACGCCTTTTCGGTGCTGTTCTTCGTCTCGGTCGGCATGCTGTTCGATCCGTCGATCCTGGTGCGGCAGCCGATGGCTGTCATCAGCGCGCTGGCGCTGATTGTCGTCGGCAAGACCATCGTCTCCTTCCTCATCGTCGTCATGCTTCGCTATCCGATCGGCATGGCACTGACCGTGTCAGGCGGACTGGCGCAGATCGGCGAATTCTCGTTCATTCTCGCCAGCCTCGGCGTTTCTCTCGGGCTGCTGCCAAGTGACGGGCAGGACATCATCCTCGCATCCGCCATCATTTCGATCACGCTCAATCCGCTCGTCTGCTTGGGTGCCGAAGCGCTGCATACCCATGTGCACACCAGATGGCCGGTGCTCAGCAATCGCTTCGGTCGCCGCCGGCACGAGGCACTCGGCCGCGAGCTTGAAAAAATCCGAGCGATCAACGAGGCCCGCGAGCACAAGCATCAGCTCGAGATGGAAGAACTTATCGAAACCTTCCCGCTGTTTGCCAAGGTCGATGAAGATTCGCAGGAGGAGTTGCTGCTCCTCTTTCGGCCGAAATCGGCCTTGCCGGGCGAACGCGTGGTGCGCAAGGGCGACCGAGGCGATGGCATGTATTTCCTGTCATCGGGCGCAGTGGAAGTACAGCTACCGGGCGAGCCGATCCGGCTGGAGCCGGGCGCGTTCTTCGGCGAGATGGCGCTGCTCAGCGGCGGACGACGCACCGCGGACGTCGTTGCCGTGGATTTCTGCCAGTTCTTTGTGCTCGAAAGACGTGATTTCAACATGTTCACGGCAAAGCATCCCGTTCTGCGTCAGGCCGTCAGCGAAATGGCGCGCGAACGAACCGAAATGAACGTCATGCGGCAGAAGACAGATCAGCCCTCCAGCGTCGACTCCTGAGCTCATCGCCGCCGTTTGATCACGAAGATTTTTGGCACGTCACCCTACGAACGACACAGCAAGCATTTACAGCGGCGCAGACGCCCCATAAAGCTCATGCGCTCGAAGCGAAAGGATCGGAATGCTCCGCAGACTCTACGACTGGACCATGTCACTCGCGGGCCGGAAATCGGCCGAAGTCTGGCTCGCCGTTATAGCCTTCGTCGAAAGTTCTGTCTTTCTGGTTCCTGCCGACGTTCTCTACCTGCCGATGGGGCTCGCAAAGCCGGAACGCGCCTATCGCTACGCGCTGGTCGCAACCGTTGCATCCGTCCTGGGCGGCATCGCCGGCTGGGCGCTCGGCTACTATGCCTATGATGCGATCGCTCGCCCGGTTCTGGAATTCTACGGAAAGCTTGGCGCCTTCGAGCAGCTCAGGCTCTATATCCACGATGAGTGGGAAATCCTGCTGTTGCTGCTCGTCACCTCCGGCCTGGCGCATCTGCCGCCGATCAAGGTCGTGACGATCCTTGCCGGCGTCATTCACATGAACCTCGGCTTCTTCGTTATTTCCGCGATCATCGCACGCGGTGCCCGCTTCTTCTTCCTCGCCTGGCTGCTGCGCCGCTATGGCGAGCCGATCCGCCACTTCATCGAGAAACGCCTTGCACAGGTTACAGGCATTGTTGCCGCCGTCGCCATCGCCCTCGGGATTGCCTATAAACTACTTGCCCACTGAGCTATTCGCGCGGAGTCCGTTCATGCCTGCCTCGTTTTCCCTTGCTCGCCCGGTCGTCGGCTACTCGCTGGTGCTCGCACTAGGCATGGCGGTCGTCGTCGGAACTGCGCTTGGTTTTCAATATATCGGCGGCTACATCCCCTGCGCGCTCTGCCTGCTGCAGCGCCAGCCCTACTATTACGGCATTCCGGTCGCGATCCTCGGCGCGGTTGCCTCCGCAGTCGGCCTTCCGAGCTGGATCGGCCGGGCATTCCTGCTTGCCGCCGGCATGCTTATGATTGTCGGCGCCGGCATGGGCGTTTATCACTCCGGTGTCGAGTGGCAGTTCTGGGAAGGACCGGCGACCTGCTCCACGACGGCAGGCAGCATGACGCAGAATGCCGGCGACCTGCTGGGCGAGCTGAACAGCATCAAGGGCCCCTCCTGCACAGACGCCGCGTTGCGCGTCCTCGGCCTCTCCTTCGCAGGCTGGAACGTGATCACAAGCCTTGTCCTGGCGGCTTTCGCCTTCGTCGGCGTCCGTAAGACGGCCTGAGCCTGTCTGAGTAGAGACTGATCAGGGCTGCAGTTCGCTATCCCAGTAGAGGTAGTCGAGCCAGCTGTCGTGCAGGTAGTTCGGCGGGAAAAGCCTGCCGTTATTGTGCAGGTCTTGCACCGTCGGCTGGTACGGCTTCTGATTCGGGAACATGCCTGCCTGCTTCGGCAGCTTGCTGCCTTTTCTCAGATTGCAGGGGGAGCAGGCAGCAACGACATTTTGCCATGTCGTTTCGCCGCCATGGGCACGCGGGATGACGTGGTCGAAGGTCAGGTCATCGTGCTCGCCGCAATACTGGCATTCGAACTTGTCGCGCAGGAACACGTTGAAGCGCGTAAAGGCCGGGTTGCGGGAAGGCTGGACATAGGTCTTGAGGCAGACGACGCTCGGAAGCCGCATCGAAAAACTGGGCGAAGATACCGAATGCTCATATTCTGCAATGATATTCACACGGTCGAGAAATACCGCCTTGATCGCGTCCTGCCAGGACCAAAGCGACAAGGGGTAATAACTCAGGGGCCTGTAGTCAGCGTTCAGGACGAGCGCTGGCAGGGCCTGGGGGGAGACTGCAATCGTCAAGGGACTCTCCTGATCGATTCGGCATCTGCCCTCTTATATTAGGCCGGTTGTGACGGCATTGTGAAGTCTAATAAATTCAGGCATCAATCCTTGTATTTACTGCACGGTCACTCAGTCGACCGGCAGCATACCGCGACCGAGCTTGACGGCGTAATAGGCCCAGAATAGCCTCGCCGCGATCGATCGCCACGGTGACCATCCACCCGCCATGAACGCCAGCTCGCGAGCAGCTGGGCGAGCGCCGAGATCGAATGCCGCAGCCACGGCGTTCTGCAGGGCGACGTCGCCGGACGGAAAAACGTCCGCATGGCCGCCGCAGAACATCAGATAGACCTCGGCGGTCCAGGGACCGACGCCTTTGAGAGCCGTAAGCTTGGCCAGCGCCTGGTCGGGCGGCAGCGCAGAAAGCGCTGCAAGGTCGAGACGGCCCGAGGCAACCGCCTCGGCAATGCGCGACAGCGTTTCGGCCTTGGCGCGCGAAAGACCGAACTCCCGCCAGGCCTCCGGATGGAGAAGCACATAATTATCAGCCGTCAGCACGCCTTCGCTCGGCCGCATCCGTTTCCAGATCGCTTCGGCGCTGGCTCTCGACACCATTTGCGAGACAATAATGTGCGCGAGCCCCTCGAATCCCGGTTCGCGCAGCCGCAAAGGAAGCGGGCCAGTCTCGGCCGCAATGGCAGCAAGTCTCGGATCCAGGTGAAGCAGCTTCTCCAGCCCTTCTCTCACGTCATCGTCGCTGCGAATGATCAACACGCTTCCTCGCGATCCCATCGAATCCGTGGCAGAAGAAAGCATGACCGCGATTCCCCGTCAAAAGCCTGTCTTTCGTTTTGCGCCAAGCCCCAATGGCCCGCTGCATCTTGGCCATGCACTTTCTGCCTTTCTGAACAGAGACATGGCGGCGTCCGCAGGCGCACGCTTTCTGCTGCGTATAGAAGACATCGACCTGACGCGCTGCACACCCGAATTCGAGGCCGGCATTTACGCCGACCTCGAATGGCTCGCCATAGACTGGGAACGACCCGTGCGGCGGCAGTCGGAGCATTTCGCCGAATACCAGTCGGCGCTTGACCGGCTGGTCGACCTCGGCCTCGCCTATCCCGCCTTCATGACGCGGGGAGAGATCAAGACGCGCGTTGCCGCCGCCGAAGCCAATGGCACCCCCTGGCCGCGAGACCCCGACGGCTCGCCGCTCTATCCCCCCGACGATCGTCAACGCGCCGATTTCGACCGACGGCAGCTTCTCGCATCAGGCGTGAAACACGCCTGGCGGCTCGACATGAGCAAGGCTTTGGAGGCTGCCGGCGAGGCTCTTTTCTGGGAGGAAACAGGATACGGCGACCGTGGCACCATCGCCGCAAATCCAGGCGCGTGGGGAGACGTTGTCCTGTCGCGGTCGGATGCGCCGTCGAGCTACCATGTCTCGGTCGTCCTCGATGACGCGCTGCAGGGGATCACCCATGTGGTCCGTGGGCTCGATCTCTTTCACTCAACCTCGGTGCATAGATTGCTGCAGACGCTGCTCGGCCTGCCGGCGCCTGTCTACCATCACCATCGCCTGATCACCGATGAGGACGGACGCAAGCTTTCGAAGAGCCGAAGCGACACGGGGCTTTCCGAACTTCGCGACCGCGGCCTGTCACCGGCCGATATCCGTCACCTTGTCGGGCTTTGACGCCTTGGCCTGACCTCTGCCCAGGAAATTGTTCTTGAAGATCGCACGCACGCGGAACTTCAGGAGGGCGGCATTGATCTCGGCGCCGACAATGAAGATGACGCCGACCATATAAAGAAAGATCAGCACGATCATCACCGATGCCAGGCCGGCATAGGTCGCCGTATAATTGGCGAACGTCGCGAGGTAGTACGCGAAGATCAGGGCTCCCACCAGCCAGAGCAGCAGCGTTACCAACACGCCTGGCGCCACGTCGAATACCCGGCGCCGGCCCGCCGGCAGCCATAGGTGAACGACGAAAAGGCCGATAGTCAGCATGAACAGCGTGCCGTAGACGCGCCAGCTGAAAACAACCTCGAGCGTGTCGGCAAACAGCGGAAACCAATAGCGCGCGTAGTTCAGGGCAATCGGCACCGCCACCAGCAGGACGCTGACGGCGGCGAAAATGACCACGGCGATCATGACAAAACCAAGGCTTGCCAGGCGGGTGAGATACCACGGCCGCGTTTCCTGGACACGATAAGCGCGATTGAGCGAGATGCGCAGCGCCTCGACCCCGTTCGAAGCGAAGTAGGCCGCTGCCAGCACGGACACGGTCAACAGGCCGCCGCGCGGTATCGTCAGAACCTGGATTACCTGATCGACAAGCGGCTTGGCGATCGCCTCGGGCCAGGTGTCGAAGATGAGATGTATCGCCCTGTCCGAGAACTGGTCAGCGCCCAGGAAGGTCGCCAGTGTCGTCCCAAAGATTAGAAATGGAAAAACGGCGAGAAGCGTCGACAACGCGACATGGCTCGCCATCGCGAAGCCGTCATCCTCTATAAGGTGGCAGATAGCGTCGTAGACCACATCATAGAAGATGCGCATTATCTTCGGCATTCCGTCTCCCGGCTTTGATCGTTGTGTCGCCCGTTCGAATATGGGAAACCACTCCTATTTTGTACAGGAATCATTCCATGTCGGATCAGCGCACCATCATCGTGACCGGATGCTCTTCCGGGATCGGCGCGTACTGCGCCCGCGCGCTGAAGGCCGATGGCTGGCGGGTCTTCGCCACCGTGCGCAAGTTCGATGATCTGGCCGCCCTCCAAGCCGACGGCATCGAGGCCCTCCGCATGGACTATACGCGGCCCGATACGATCTCGGATCTCGTGCGCGACGTCAGCGAGCTGACGGGCGGACGCATCGACGCGCTGTTCAACAACGGCGCCTACGGGCAGCCCGGCGCCGTCGAGGACCTGCCGACCGAGGCTCTGCGCGCCCAATTCGAAACGAACGTCTTCGGCTGGCACGAGTTGACACGTCAGGTCGTGCCGCTAATGCGCAAGCGTGATCAGGGGCGGATCGTCCAGTGCTCGTCGATTCTCGGTGTCGTGCCGTACCGCTTCCGCGGCGCCTATACCGCCTCCAAATTCGCTCTCGAAGGCCTCAGCATCAGTCTTCGCATGGAACTGCAGGGTAGTGGCATTCACGTGAGCCTGATCGAGCCGGGCCCGATTGCGTCTCGCTTTACGGCAAATGCGCTCGTAAAAATCCACGAGCACATAGACGTCAGGAACTCGGTCCATGCGGCAGATTACCGCCGCCAGCTTGCGCGTCTTGACGGCTCGGGGCGCCCCAATCGACATAAGCTTGGTCCGGAAGCCGTGTATACCGTACTGAAGCACGCATTGAACTCGAACAATCCGAAACCACATTACCCCGTAACCACGCCGGCAAAGCAGGGCATGGTGTTGAAAAGGCTGCTGCCTGCAGACCTTTTCTATCGCCTGATGCGCTGGGTGGACTAATCAGGAAAGCCAAAGCCAGCATGTCCACGGTCACCTATATTCTCGCGATCATTGTCATGGGCATTGTCGCCATCGTACTGATTCGCGGTCTTTTCAACATGATGAAGGGCGGCAATCCGAACCTTTCCAACAAGCTGATGCAGCTGCGCGTGCTCCTGCAGGCGATCGCAGTGCTCCTCATCATGCTGACACTCTGGCTGACCGGCGGCGGCCGCCCTAGCTAAGGCGGGGAAAAAGAAGGGGTAGACATGGTAAGGCTCAACAAGATCTACACGAAGACCGGCGACGACGGCACGACGGCCCTGGTTTCCGGGCCGCGTCGGCTGAAATACGATCTGCGTGTCGAAGCCTACGGCACCATCGATGAAGCCAACTCCGCGATCGGCGTCGCGCGGCTTCACATGCAGGGCATGCCGGTCCTGGACCGAATGCTGACACTGATCCAGAACGATCTCTTCGATCTCGGCGCCGATCTTGCAACGCCGGACGATGGCAAACCGCCCGCACACGAGCCGCTGCGTATCGTTGAAAGCCAGGTCTCGCGGATCGAGAACGACATCGACGAATTGAACGCTGACCTGCAACCTTTGAGATCTTTCGTGCTGCCGGGCGGTCACTCGGCTGCCGCTCATCTTCACCTCGCCCGCACGATCGCGCGCCGCGCCGAGCGGCTGATGGTCGAGCTTGCCCGCACGGATGGCGAGGTCGTCAGCGATGCCGCGTTGAAATACGTCAACCGCGTTTCGGACTTCCTGTTTGTCGCGGCCCGCCACGCCAATGACCGCGGCCATGCGGATGTGCTTTGGGTTCCGGGAAAAAACAGGTAGGCTCCTTCCCGACTATGTGGCGCGAACGCCGGGGCAGGCTTCATGTTCATACCGCTGCACGATGCCAATACGCTGAAGCATATCAAGGTCCAATGGGTGACGATGGCGCTGATCGCGGTGGATTTCGCGGTTTGGCTATTCACCGGGGTGGTCGCCAACGAGTCCGCGTCGCAGGCAACGATTGTCGGCCTGGGCTACATTCCCGCGGTTGCGTTTAACCACGCCAGGCTGGCGCCGGCGCTGGCCCTCATCCCGGAACCGCTAACCTACATCACCTATTCCTTCGTGCATTCCGGCTTCTGGCACCTTGCGCCGAACATGGTTTTCCTGTGGGTCTTTGGCGACAATGTCGAAGATGCGATGGGGCACTTCCGCTTTCTTATTTTTTATCTGCTGTGCGCGGCCGCCGGCGCTCTTGTCCATGGCCTTGTGGGGCCGACATCGGAAGCGCCGCTCGTGGGCGCCTCGGGCGCGATCTCAGGCGTGGTCACCGCCTACGTCGTCTTGCATCCCCGCGTGAAGGTCTGGGTGCTGGTGCTAATGCGCGTCCCGCTGCCCTTGCCGGCCTTCGTGCCGCTCCTTCTCTGGATCGGCCAGCAATTCGTGATGCTGGTCTTGGAACCCGACGGCAGCATCTCCTGGGGCGCCCATGCCGGCGGCATCGTCGCCGGAGGCCTGTTGGTCCTTCTGATGCGTCGCCGCGGCGTCCCTTTATTCGATCGGGAGGTCGTCACGCCCAGGGCTGTCAAAAACCGGCCAGCCGCCAACACGACGATGGTCGTGACGCCCGGTCAACAGCTGCGCCCGCGCCTGCCTTGGGACAAGCAATAACTCTAATATTGACGTGAACGTAAGCGTAATATATCCACGGGATCAATTTGCCTATCTGCGCCATGGAAGCGTTGTGTTTGGAGGAAAAACGCGTATCCATGTCGCCATTCGACAATCGGAGCAGCGCCGAAACGCGCATTTTCTTGGCGAAAGAGTTGAAGGAAGGACCCCATGAAAATTCTCGTCCCCGTGAAGCGGGTGGTTGATTACAACGTGAAGATCCGCGTGAAGCCGGATGGCACAGGCGTCGAGCTTTCGAATGTGAAGATGTCGATGAACCCGTTCGACGAGATCTCGGTCGAGGAAGCGCTGCGGCTGAAGGAAGCCGGCAAGGCCGAGGAGGTGATCGTCGTGTCGATCGGCCCGGCCAAGGCCGAAGAGACGCTGCGCACAGCACTTGCCATGGGTGCCGACCGCGCCATCCTGGTGGAGACCGACGATCAAGTCGAACCGCTCACTGTGGCCAAGATCCTCAAGGGCGTCGTCGACGCCGAACTGCCGGGCCTGATTATAACAGGCAAGCAGGCGATCGATGACGACTCGAACCAGACCGGCCAGATGCTCGCAGCCCTGCTCGGCACGGCGCAGGCGACCTTCGCCTCGAAGATCGAGATCGGCGACAGCAAGGCCCAGGTAACCCGCGAGGTCGATGGCGGCCTGCAGACGATCGAGGTCAAGCTGCCGGCCGTCGTCACATCAGATCTGCGCTTGAACGAGCCGCGCTACGCCTCGCTGCCGAACATCATGAAGGCGAAGAAGAAGCCGCTCGACAAGAAAACGCCGGCCGACTTCGGCGTCTCCACCGCGCCGCGTCTGAAGGTCTTGAAGACCGAGGAGCCGTCCGGCCGCAAGGCAGGCGTCAAGGTCAAGTCGGTCGCCGAGCTGGTCGAGAAGCTGAAGACCGAAGCCGGCGTGCTTTAAAGGATCGAGAAAGGGAGATATATCCATGGCCATTCTTCTTCTGGCTGATCACGACGGCAGCCACCTTTCCGACCAGACCGCCAAGACGCTGACGGCTGCCGCCAAGATCGGCGGCGAAGTGACCGTGCTTGTCGCCGGCGCCGGCGCCAAGGCTGCAGCCGAACAGGCTGCCAAGCTCTCGGGCGTTTCCAGGGTGCTGGTTGCCGAGGACGCAAGCCTTGCCAACAATCTGGCCGAGCCGCTGGCCGCCCTGATCGTTTCGCTGGCCGCAAGCTATGATACGATCATCGCCGCCGCCACCTCGACCGGCAAGAACGTCATGCCGCGCGTCGCCGCCCTGCTCGATGTCGCGCAGGTTTCCGAGATCATCGAAGTGGTCTCCGCAGACACCTTCAAGCGGCCGATCTATGCCGGCAACGCCATCCAGACGGTGCAGGCGACCGACACCAGACGAGTCATCACCGTGCGCACCGCCTCGTTCGCCGCCGCTGCCGAAGGCGGTTCTGCCCCGGTCGAAGCTATTGCGGCCGCGGCCAACCCTGGCCTGTCGAGCTTCGTCAAGGACGCACTGTCGGCCTCCGATCGTCCGGAACTGACCTCTGCGAAGATCATCATCTCCGGTGGTCGTGCGCTGGGTTCCGCCGAAAAGTTCAGGGAAGTCATCCTGCCGGTCGCCGACAAGCTCGGTGCTGCCGTCGGTGCCTCGCGTGCCGCCGTCGATGCCGGTTACGCCCCGAACGACTGGCAGGTCGGCCAGACCGGCAAGGTCGTCGCTCCTGATCTCTACATCGCCTGCGGCATCTCGGGTGCCATCCAGCACCTCGCCGGCATGAAGGATTCGAAGGTCATCGTCGCCATCAACAAGGACGAGGAGGCGCCGATCTTCCAGGTTGCCGACTACGGTCTCGTCGCCGATCTCTTCGAAGCACTGCCGGAACTGCAGAAGGCGCTCTGATGTGTGCAGATGCCCTTATTTCGCACTTGCGAATGACTGGAAAATTATCCTTTTAAGGGCTACTACTTCTGCCGGGCGATCATTTGCCCGGCAGTTTTGTTAGAAAAATGCGGCAGCGCGGCGGCGCATGCCGAGCGGGGGTTTGGAGATGAACGCGGTGTTGAAGACGATTGGCATTATCGGCGCAGGCCAGATGGGTTGCGGCATCGCGCAGGTTTCGGCAGATGCAGGCTATAAGGTCCAGCTCTACGACATCTCCGAGGAACGCGTCCAGCACGGCCTGGCCACCATCAACGGCAACCTCGCCCGCCATGTGACGAGCGGCAAGATGACGGACGAAGAGCGTTCCGCCACCCTCGCCCTGATTTCCGGCTCCTCCGACATCAACGATCTTGCCGCGTCCGATCTCGTGATCGAAGCCGCGACCGAAGACGAAAACGTCAAGCGCAAGATCTACGCCCAAGTGTGTCCGGTCCTGAAGCCGGAAGCAATCCTTGCCACCAACACGTCCTCGCTCTCGATCACCCGGCTCGCTTCCGCCACCGACCGCCCCGAGCACTTCATGGGCATCCATTTCATGAATCCGGTGCCGGTCATGAAACTCGTGGAACTGGTTCGCGGCATCGCGACGGACGAAGTGACCTTCGCAACCGCCAAGGACTTCGTCGCCTCGCTGGAGAAAACGGTGACGGTCGCCGAGGATTTCCCGGCCTTCATCGTCAACCGCATCCTGTTGCCGATGATCAACGAAGCCATCTACACGCTCTACGAAGGCGTCGGCACCGTCGACGCCATCGACACCGCCATGAAACTAGGCGCCAATCATCCGATGGGGCCGCTGCAGCTTGCCGATTTCATTGGCCTCGACACCTGCCTGTCGATCATGCAGGTGCTGCACGACGGCCTGGCTGACTCGAAGTATCGCCCCTGCCCGCTGCTGGTGAAATATGTCGAAGCCGGCTGGCTCGGCCGCAAGTCCGGGCGCGGCTTCTACGATTATCGCGGCGATACGCCGATCCCGACCCGCTGACGCCAACCGATCTCGACGATCCGCACGGTCTCGTTTCATTCTTGCCGTTCGAAGGTTGTCCGCCGAAACTGATGAGCTGGCGAAACCAGAACCTATGCGCCGCGAGCATCGCGCTTCGCCTGCGAAACGGCGCTCGCCTTCCGCAGTCTACCGCGCTCCATGGGGCGGATGAGATCTTTGCGCTTTGTGCTTTCGATCGAGTGCATGCCTGCGTGGGCCTGCCGCGTGTTAAATGACTCGTCCTTCTCGCTTTTCGCTTCTTTCCTTCGTGCCAACGCGGCGCGCATGTTCTCGACCATCTGAATTTTAGCAAGCATTCGACGCCGGCGGGCCTGTTCCGCGTTCACGCTGCGCACGCCCATGGCCAGAACTTCGAGTTTGCCTCTCGTGCCTGTATCCTTGCGTGCCGGTGTCGCCCCTTTGGGTTGCGCCTTGCCTCTCATTTCCCTGCGCTGTCTGTTCGCCTCGCTTTGCGCACGATCGCGCCTTTCACGGATTCGCTTGGCGAGATCAGAGAGATCTGTATCCGACAAATCCTGCATTGCCGGATGGTGAGTCTTTTGAACAAGCTGCCATTCGTCCGCCGTTAGCAAACGCTCTGCCTGCTTGCGCGAAATTGCCATCTACGCCTCCTACGCTATCGCATCAGTACACCGACTTGGTTCGAGAGGGCTCGCTGCGCACCAGCAAAGCGAGCTAGAGTTTCGAAAGCTTGGTTCGGTCGCGGGTCCAACTTATCCGCGCGACTGTGTCCGATTCACAAACCTAGCGCTGACGGCAAGGTCGGCAATAGACTTTCAGTGTCGCTAGTCGCACGGTCACTGCGATAGAAGTACTCCAGGTTGCCGGCGTTCGCGACCCGGCCACGGCTTCCGGTCGGCGGTGCGCCAACCGCAATTATCGCAACGCCGGGATGGAAAGTAGCGCGATGATGGAAAGCCCGCCTAAAGCAGCGGCCGTGCCGAGTGACTGTGTGATGCCGAAGTTCTCCATCGCAAAAGCCAGGACGAACGGCGCAAGCGCCGACAGGATCAGCCGCGCTGCCATCATTCTCCCTTGCAGCTTGCCGTAACCGTCGCTGCCGAAGAGATGCAGAGGCAGCGTACCGCTGACGATGCTCAGCAGGCCATTGCCCATGCCGAAGATCACGGCGAAAGCCATCGCACCCGGCACGGACGGAGCCGTGAACAGCAGCACCAACACGCCGCCCGGAATCAGCATGGCCGCGATCACCGCCAGATGGATTGCCGGCAGGTTCTTACCGAAGACCATGTTGATCAGCCGGCTGCTGACCTGCGATGGGCCGAAGAGTGTCCCCACGAGGGCAGCGGCTCCGCCGAGCCCAAGGCCGGACAGTAGTGGCACCAGATGCACCAGCGTGGCCGAACTGACGAGCGACATCAGTGATAAGCCGCTGACCATGAGGGCAAAGCCGAGCCGGCGGCGAGCAGGTGGCAAGATCCCCTCCACTCGCGGGGCGGCGACCAATGCCGCCGTCGTCCGTTGCGTGCTCCTGCTGCGCGACAGCCATGCATGGATCGGCAGGCAGATGGCCAGGTTGAGAACGGCGAAGATCAGATAAACGTTCTGCCACGTAAGATGCGCATTCAGCGCCGCGGTGATTGGCCAGAAAATCGTCGAGGCAAAACCGGCAATCAGCGTCAGATAGGTGATGCTGCGGGATGCAACCTGTGGCCGGATCTGCACAAGCAGCGCGAAGGCTGCGCCGTACTGAACAAGGTTTGCGGCAACTTCGACGGCGATGAGCGCGGCAACAAACACGGCCTTGTTGGGCGCGAGAGCGCAGGCGGCCAGAGAGACAGCAGCAATAAAAGAGCCCGTAGCCATCACCCGGCCGGCGCCGATCCGGTCAAACAGCGCTCCCAACCACGGAGCCGCCAGGCCGCCGACCAGAAGCGCCGCAGAGAGAGCGCCGAAGACCCATTCCTTCGACCAGGCAAACTGCGCGGCCATATCGGGAGCAAGAATGCTGAAACTGTAATAGAGGGTGCCGTAGCCGATGATCTGTGTCACACCGAGCGCCAGCACGGCCAGAAGCGGCACGCGTTCAGACAAGGCGTTTACCTTGGGCATCGAGAACCTGCTGCCCGTCTTCCTTGGCGAACGGACCTTTGTGGGTGCCGGGCAGGATATCCAGGACGACCTCCGAAGGCCGGGCGAGGCGCGTACCCAGCGGGCTGATGACGAAGGGACGGTTTATCAGGATCGGGTCTTTCAACATGGCATCGAGCAACTCGTCATCGGTCAGGTCAGGGTTGTCGAGTCCGAGTTCGGCGTAGGGCGTATCTTTCTCGCGGATCGCGGCACGGACGGTCAGGCCTGCATCCGCGATCATCTTGATGAGTTGTTCACGGCTCGGCGGATCTTTCAAGTATTCGACGACCACATGTTCGATGCCCGCATTGCGGATCAGTGCCAGCGTATTACGCGAGGTGCCGCATTTCGGATTGTGATAGATCGTGACGTCGATTGTCATGGCGCAGGTTCCGTTTCAGTCAGTGATTGAGGATTGCGAGCTTCCATCAGCAGCCAACTCGCCCGCAATGCGCCGAGGATTTCCGCGACAATAAAACCCGGCAGATCGACCGGGCGGATGCCGGAAAAGGTGTTCGTCAGCGAGCGGGCGATAGCGACCGCAGGATTGGCGAATGAGGTCGAAGCGGTGAACCAGTAGGCCGCCGTGATGTAGAGGCCGACCAGCCATGCCACCGCATCGGCGCGAAAGCGCAGACCGGCGAGGATGACGAAGACGAGGCCGAACGTGGCAGTCACTTCGGCCAGCCACTGCGCGCTGCCGGTGCGGATGGTGGTCGAGACCTGCAGCAGAGGCAGTCCGAACATGGCATGCGCGAGCAGCGTTCCGGCAACGCCGCCAAGGATTTGTGCACCGATATAGGCCAGAGTAGACATGGCAGTCAGCTCACGGCGCAGCGCGAAAACCAGCGACACGACCGGATTGAAGTGAGCGCCGGAAATCGGTCCGAGGATGGTGATCAGCACAACGAGGATCGCCCCCGTTGCCAGCGTGTTGGCGAGCAGCGCAAGCGCCGTGTCCGTCGTCAGTCTGTCCGCCATGGTGCCCGAGCCGACCACGGTTGCGACCAGAAGAGCTGTGCCCAACGCCTCCGAGGCAAGGCGACTGGAGAGCGGAAAAGATGTCAAGGCCTCAGGTCCCGGACTAGATCAGGACGTTCATTGAATTTTTCCCTTGCCGGGCGGGCAGCAGGCAGCGATTTCCGCAGCCGGCGCACAGATTTCCAGATGGCCGGCGCAGCAGTCTTCCATCAGGAAGCGCACGAGGCCGCCGAGCGCATCGTAATTGGCGGTGTAGATGATCGAGCGGGCTTCGCGCTGCTGGCTGACAAGGCCCGCCCGGTCCAACTCCTTCAGATGGAAGGAAATGTTCGAGGGCGATAGTTCGAGCTTCTCCGCAATCGTCCCGGCGGCCATGCCCTCGGGGCCGGCAACGACGAGCATGCGGACGATCTGGAGGCGGGTCTCCTGAGACAGCGCGCCGAACGAAGCGAGGGCTTGACGTTCATCCATAATTCAATAATCCTTGAAATGTTGAAACAAGGAGTACCTCAGATGAATGCGATCGACAAGGCCCTGTCTTCAGATATCAGCCTCGGCCTTCTGCTTGAGGCCCTGGCAACGTCTCCAGATCTGCCTCTGGCGTTCCGCTACGACGGTCGGTTGGCGAAGCCGGGCTATCACGTCACCGAGGTCAAGGCCGGACAGTTTTCGGCACTCGACTGCGGAGCCAACCCGGAAGCTTGGGCGGAGACTTTCGTTCAGCTCTGGGATATCGAGGAGGGCGACCGCACCCACATGCCGGCCGGCAAGTTCGCCGCCATCATTCGCAAGGTTTCCGAACATGTGCAGCTTGATGGCTCGGCGAAGCTGACCTTTGAGGTAAGCGATGGTGTGCAGCCGATGCAGCTCTATTGCGCCTCGATCCCGGTCATCAGCAACGGTGTGGTGCAGGTTGAACTCCTTCCCCGCGCGGCAAGCTGCAAGCCGCGTGACCGGTGGCTGGCGAAGCAAGCCCAAGAGACGGCCTGCCGCGGGCCGGCTAATGCTGCTACCAAGTGCTGTGGCTAAATCCACCACTGACTGCTTGCGACGGATAGGAGACGCTGACGGATGATCGGAGCGACAACGGCGTCACCCGTCACCCGAAGACTGAAAATCGCGGCCTTTGCCGGCGAAACCGTCGAGCGTCGGCGGTTGCCGTCTTCGCCCTTGGAGGAAAGCCAGCGATCAGCTTGCGACCCAAAGAATGCAAGCCAGCCCGGCGAAGAAGACCGCAAGAACGAGTGCAAGCCTGGCGAAGATCCAGCAATCGTCTGCGCGATCGAAGGCAACCTCGTGCTTATCGGTGTGCCCAGATGATTGCGCTTGAGCCGCCTGACGCGATTGCACCGCGACGTAATATAACCACCAGCGACCGTACATCGCCTCATCCTTCCAGCAAAACTGCATGACTGTTCAAGCGGCCAGATGATCGACCGCACCGGCTAAGATTATCGGTGCGGCCATATCTTTTCGATTGGATGGACGGGCACCCGATGTAAGCATCGCATAAAGGACGGTGATGGACTTCGCTGGCGCGATCCTGCTTTGGCCCGCTTGGCGCCGGCTTGCCTTTAAATGGGGAACCCCAACTCCGAGACCGTCGTCACGATCAGCGATCAAATCCACAGATGCGCTCGATCCTGGTCGTAGCGGGAGTGCCAGTAGAGGTTCACGTGCGGCGCGGGAACATCGATTGGCGGTTCGAAGACCATCAGGTCGAGCTGCGCCTTGACCGCTCTCGCAAACTGCACGGGCACCGCCGCGACATGCGAGCCGGCGGCAACCGCGAGCGCCACGCCCTGAATGCGGGAGCGCGAGCGTCACGTTACGACGAAGCCCGTGCGACTTCAGAGCCTCGTCCACCATGCCGGAAAGCGTCCCATCGATCGAACGTATAGCATGGGGCAAGCGGGAAAAGAGATCGAGCGGAATCTGTCCGCCGTCCGGAATCGCTGCAATGGCCTCGTTGTTTCGTGATGCGATGATGACGAAGGGCGATTGAAAAAGCAGCGCGCTTGATACCCAATCCGGTAACTCGAGCGGACGCTCGAGGGCCATATCGACCGCATTCTCTTGAAGCAGCCTTGCGACGTCGCCCATGGCGCTATCAAGCAACCACAGGCGCACATTCGGCGCTTGTTCGTGCACCTTTCTCGCCAGCTGGGGCATCAACAGCATGGAAAAGAAGTCGGCCCCCAACAGCGTGTAGGTCCGATCGAGTTCGCCTAGTTCCAGGCCGCGGACCGAGCGGATCATTCCCTCGATTTCCGCGAGCGCCAGGCGGGCCCTTTCACCAAGTTCGACTGCCTTGGGCGTGGGCAGCATTTCGTTTCCCTGCCGCACGAAAAGATTGTCGTTGAAGAGGTGGCGAAGCCTGTTCAACGCCGCACTCACGGCCGGCTGACTGAGACCGATACGATCCCCGGCACGCGTGACGCTTCGCTCCCGCATCAAGGCATCGAAGACGCGCACGAGGTTCAAGTCGAGACCATTGAAATTCATGGCGTGGATTCAGTCCATACGATCATTGGATTGGATCGGAGTCAGGCTCCGACGCTAAAAACCGCTCATTCGTAAGCACTTCAAATCCTGGAAGGATCAGAGATGAACATGAACACCCATCCGCGGTCAAATGGCGAGCTTCGCTGCTTTGGCAATACGCTCGTCGCCATCCGGCTTTCATCCCTGGCAAGCGATGACAAGATCAGCGTCATCGAGCATTGGATGCCATGGGGAGAGACGCCGCCTCTGCACGTTCACCATCGCGAAGATGAAGTTTTCCATTTGCTCGAAGGCGAGATGCGCTTCCAAATCGGGCAGCGAGAGGTTCACGCCAGCGCGGGGCAGACACTGGTTGCTCCGAAGGGTATCCCGCACAGCTTTCGGGTCGAAAGTGTCGCCGGCGCCCATTGCCTGACGATCACGCGTGGCGATGACTTCGAGACAATGCTGCGGCAGGCAAGCCAGGTCGCCGACAAGGCCGAACTTCCCGCCGCGACCGCCCCGTCTCCCGAGGTGATCGACGCGCTCACGCGCTGCTGCGCCGAAAACCATATCGCGATCGTCGGGCCGCCGCTCTCCTAAGGCGACGTCCCCACCTACCTTTGATCAGCGCCTTCTCGTCGCTATCCCAGGCGGCGGGCCGTTCATGTAGAGATCTGGCCGCCCTCGCCGCCGTCCAACAGGCGCCCCGCAGAGCTAGACCAGTTTTGCTGTTTAGCGCTTGCTCGTCGGCCAATGTGGGGCCATTCTCAGGATCGATCCTGGCGGTTCGCCAAGACGAGAGGTCAGGCCTGCAACGCTGAATCTCGACCTCGGCAGCGCCCAACGCGGGCTCGACTTCAAAGCGCTTGTCGTGGTGCCTCTCTGATCGCCGCGGCGAGGAGGTTGTTTATGTCTGTGTGCCATGTCGAACATCTGTTGCAACCGGGCGACCAAGCTCCGAACTTTGTGCTGGATGCAATCTCACGCGAAGGGAAGATCGCACTTGATGACTTTCGCGGCCGCAGCCCGCTATTGATCGGTCTGTTTCGGGGCCTGCACTGTCCGTTCTGCCGTCGCCATGTCGCAGCTATGGCACAGCTCAGTTCGGCGCTGCGCGAGAAAGGCATCGAATCCCTGGTCGTTGTAAGCACCCCGGTAGAACGCGCGCGACTCTATTTCCGTTACCAGCCGATACCCAATCTTTTTGCGGCATCCGACCCGGAACGGGATTTGCATCGCGCCTTCGGCTTGCCCGTCCTCGAGTTCACCCACAATGAGACCGACTGGCCATACAAGGTTGGAATGGACGTGGTCATGGCAATGCGGGTCGATCGACCGGGAGAGTTGCCGGAACCAATGGCCCCGCCCACAGCAGGTGATCTTCTCAACAAAAAGGACCGGTACGAATTTACGGAAGCCGATCGGCAGGTGAGCCTCGCCGGACATATGCAGCTTGTCGGCCACTTCTTGCTCGATCGAGAAAGTGTGGTGCGTTGGAGCTTCACGGAGGTCGAAGACGAGGGGCGAAATGTGTGCCAGGCGCTCAATCCCGAAGAGCTTCTGTCGGCAGCTGCTCAAATCGCAGATTAACAACGAAGAATTCAGAGTGGTGTAGCAGATGCCACCTAGCCCATTCGCTGTTCTGCACGCAAGCGGCCATAAGCCGCCTTGCCTACGACCCTATCGCTCCCTTGATCAGCGCCTTGGCATCGTCGCTGTCCCAAGCGGCGGGGCCGTTCATGGCGGAGATCAAGCAGCCCTTGCCGTCGATCAAAAGCGTGACGGGGAGGCCTTCCTTCTTCAGGCTGTTGAAGACCTCGCCGCGGCTTCGACGGCCACCGCGACGAGCTTCTGGTTGTGTCCGCTAAATAAAGTCGCTCAAAAGCATATACGATTGCTGAAGGTTTATTGATTAGCCTTGGATCGAGCCGAGGGACATCGATGAACAGCACGAGCAAGAAAAGCGCTTCGAACGACATGCTGAAAAGGCTGGCGCAGCCAAATGCATGGCTTCTCGCACTGGTGGCAGTGGTCGTGCCGAATCTGATCTTCCTGCTCGCAACTCCGTACTTTCTTGTCTACCGGCTGGTTTCGCCTCCCCTCTATTTCCTGGCAGCGATGATTTCCCTTTGGCTGCGGCCACCGTTTGTTTATGTCCTTTTCGGGCTCGTGGCGATTATCGACTTAAGCTTGGTGGTCGCAGTCATGTTCTACTTACCCCTGGCAACCGCCTTTCATACGATTCGCTATCTTGCATCGATCGATGTCGCCGCATCTGCTTTTTACATCGGCGCAATTTCTCTTTTTCTTTTCAACGCGCTTGGAACAGCTTGGCTCGTAAACCGGCATAGAAAGGCGCTTTGCGCTGCCTCGCCATTGCCCGCGGCCATCCTGGCCGCTGCGCTGCCCGTGGCAGATGGTTACGTAAATCGCTTATACGTAAAACAGCCTGCCTCACATTTTGAAAGTGCGATGGCACTGAACGGCCTTGATGCCGAAAGCATAACCAAGCGCGGACGGAACCTGCTGATCGTCATAGTGGAAGGGCTTGGCTCGTTTTCCGACCCCGGGATGAAAGCCCTCTTGGCCAGCAAATTTGAAAGTGCAGCAGTTAAAGCGGGCTACAGCGTACTCTCCGGCAGAAGCAACTTTGAGGGCTCAACCACCTCTGCCGAGTCACGCGAACTATGCGGGCGATGGGGGAATTTCACCGACTATCTGCGCGCCGAACAATACGACTGCCTTCCTCGACAACTTGCCGAAAGGGGTTTCGCTACAATCTCCTACCACGGCTATTCCAGCGAAATGTTCGATCGAGATGTCTGGTACCCCCGGATTGGCATAAAAGAATCCCATTTCCTCGACGACCTTGCACGCGATCGGCAGCTCTTCCCATCCCGATGCGGCAGCGTCTTCAACGGCCTTTGTGATGGCGAAGTTGGTGACGCAGTTCATCTCCGTCTTCTGGCCAAGAGCGCGCAGCCGATGATAGTCTACTGGTTGACGCTTAACTCGCACATACCCTACGTCGCGAAACCTGGCGGCCAGCTTCATTGCAGGACCAACGAAGCAATCATCAAGAACCAGCGCGTTTGCGAATTGACCGAGATCTGGGCAGAGGTTTTCGACAAGATTTCCGAGATTGCAGCCGATCCAAAGCTACCATCGACGGACATCCTCGTTGTCGGTGACCATACAACACCATTGTGGGAAAAGCGGGCGGCTGTCGCGTTTACGCCAGGCAAGGTCGACTGGTATTTTCTTCAAACGCGTCAAAGTGCTCAGACACAGCTTACGAACCTATCGCGCCCTTGATCAGCGCCTTGGCATCGTCGCTGTCCCAGGCGGCGGGGCCGTTCATCGCAGAGATCAGGCAGCCTTTGCCGTCGATCAAAAGCGTGACCGGCAGGCCGAAGGCGAGGCCTTCCTTCTTCAGGCTGTTGAAGACCTCGATCGTGTTGTCGCGGTAAAGCTGCAGCGCGTTTACGCCGATCTCGCTGAGAAAGGCCTTCGGCTTCTCGTCGTCGCCGGTGTCGATGTTGACGGGCACGACCTGGAACCTGTCGCTGCCCAGCTCCTTCTCGAGCGCGTTCAGCGCCGGCATTTCCTCGCGGCAGGGTACGCACCACGTCGCCCAGAGATTGAAGAGCACGGTCTTGCCGGCGAAATTGTCGAGCGTCATCGATTTGCCGTCCCCGCCCTTGAAGGAAACGGTGGTAAGCCTGCGGTGCTCGTCAGGAGCGACCATCGCCGCCACCTGTCCCTTGAGCAGCGGCGCGATTCTCGCGGCGATCTCCTTTGTCGCCGCGCATTCGCCCGAGGCCGTTTGCGTCCTGCCATTGCCAGACCCGGCTTCCCTGATGTAAACCGCTGCCGCACCGGCAATAATGCCTGCGACGGCCGCGATCCCGATCAGCTTCAGGGATGGCAGGCGCAGGGACTTTCTTGTCGTCATTTCATTCTCCGAGACACGCGTTCTTCAAGGCAGGCATCGTCATGGCCGACAGCACGGATACCAAATCTTCCAACCAGATGTGGGGCGGCCGTTTCGCCTCCGGTCCCGATGCGATCATGGAGGAGATAAATGCCTCGATCGGTTTCGACAAGAAGCTGTTTGCCCAGGACATCCGCGGTTCTATCGCCCATGCCACCATGCTTGCCCACCAGGGCATCATTTCGGCAGACGATAAAGTCAAGATCGTCGAAGGGCTAAACACGATCCTGTCAGAGATCGAGAGCGGCAGTTTCGAATTCTCCCGCAAGCTCGAAGACATTCATATGAACGTCGAGGCACGCCTCGCCACGCTGATAGGCCCGGCCGCCGGTCGCCTGCACACAGCCCGCTCCCGCAACGACCAGGTCGCGCTCGATTTCCGCCTCTGGGTCAAGGAAGAGCTGCAGAAGACCGAGCAGCTACTAACCAACCTGATCGCCGCCTTCCTCGACCGCGCCGAAGAGCACGCCGAGACCGTCATGCCGGGCTTCACGCATCTGCAGACCGCCCAACCCGTCACCTTTGGCCACCATTGCATGGCCTATGTCGAAATGTTCGGCCGCGACCGCTCGCGCGTGCGCCATGCAATTGAGCATCTGGACGAGAGCCCGATCGGCGCGGCAGCGCTTGCCGGCACCGGCTATCCGATCGACCGCCACATGACGGCAAAGGCGCTGGGCTTCCGCGAGCCGACACGCAACTCGATTGACACGGTTTCGGACCGCGACTTCGCCATCGAGTTCCTGTCGATCGCCGCCATCGCAGGCATGCACCTGTCGCGTCTGGCGGAAGAAATCGTCATCTGGTCGACGCCGCAATTCGGCTTCGTGCGCCTGTCGGATGCCTTCTCCACCGGTTCGTCGATCATGCCGCAGAAGAAGAACCCTGACGCCGCTGAGCTGGTGCGCGCCAAGACCGGCCGCATCAACGGTTCGCTGATCGCACTTCTGACAATCATGAAGGGCCTGCCCCTCGCCTATTCCAAGGACATGCAGGAAGACAAGGAACAGGTCTTCGACGCTGCCGAAAGCCTGGAGCTGGCAGTATCAGCCATGACCGGCATGGTTCGCGACATGGCCGTCAACAGCGCGCGCATGAAGGCCGCTGCCGGTTCCGGGTATTCGACCGCGACCGACCTTGCCGACTGGCTGGTGCGCGAAGCCGGCCTGCCGTTCCGTGACGCGCATCACGTGACCGGCCGTGCGGTGGCGCTGGCCGAGAGCAAGGGCTGCGACTTGGCCGAGCTGTCGCTTGCCGATCTGCAGGCGATCAATGCCGGTATCACCGACAAGGTTTACGACGTGCTGACGGTCGAGGCATCGGTTGCAAGCCGCAAGAGCTTCGGCGGCACGGCGCCGTCGGAAGTGCGCAAGCAGATCGCCTATTGGCGAGCCCGCAACTGACCTCAACAATCAGGGTGCACAAGCTGGATAAACTTCGCTATGAAGGTGTCCACCAGTGCCGCTTCCCAAGAGGAATTCCATGCAGAAGAGCTTGCCGCAGATCGTCCGCCTGACGGTTGTTTTCGCCGTGATCGGCCTTGCCGTCGCCGGGTGCGGGCGAAAGGGCGATCTCGACCCGCCGAGCGCGAACGCAACGAAGACCGGTGACTCGTCCAAGCCGACGCCGCAGCCGGGCAGGGTCGACAGGCCCTTCATCCTCGATCCGCTTCTCTAAGGCACGCGGCGATCTTTAGGATTCGCCAGCAGCGCTTTAGCCTTTGTATTTATGCATGTCCTGATCCCGAAACCGGTTCCCACGTCGGGAGACATGCTTTGAGAGGCCACTGACGTGAACCATTTCGACTACCGCGACGGCGTTCTCTACGCCGAAAACGTTCCCGTTCCCGAGATCGCCAAGGCCGTCGGCACGCCTTTTTATGTCTATTCCACGGCCACTCTCGAGCGCCACTACCGCGTCTTCTCGGAAGCCTTCAGCGATGTCGACGCGATGGTCTGCTACGCCATGAAGGCGAATTCCAATCAGGCAGTGCTAAAGACGCTGGGCAATCTCGGCGCCGGCATCGACGTCGTATCCGAGGGAGAGCTGCGTCGCGCACTGGCCGCCGGCATCCCGGCATCGCGCATCATGTTCTCCGGCGTCGGCAAGACAGCGCGGGAGATGGACCTGGCCCTCGAGGCCGGCATCTATTGCTTCAACGTCGAGTCCGAGCCGGAACTCGAGATCCTCAACCAGCGCGCCGTCAGGGCAGGCAAGAAGGCCCCTGTCTCCTTCCGCATCAATCCCGATGTCGACGCCAGGACGCATGCGAAGATCTCGACTGGCAAGAAGGAAAACAAGTTCGGCATTTCCTGGGAGCGCGCCCGCGCCGTCTATGCCCGCGCGGCAAGCCTGCCCGGCATCGAAGTGACCGGCATCGACATGCATATCGGCAGCCAGATCACCGACCTGCAGCCATTCGAAGACGCCTTCAAGCTGCTGCGCGAACTGGTCGGCACGCTACGCGCAGAGGGCCACGATATCCATCACGTCGATGTGGGCGGCGGCCTTGGCATCCCCTACCGGGACGACAACAACCCGCCCCCATCGCCGGAAGCCTATGCTGCGATCGTCACGAACACTCTGCGCGACCTCAACTGCAAGATCGTCACTGAGCCCGGCCGCCTGATCGTCGGCAATGCCGGCATCCTGGTCACCGAAGTGATCTACGTGAAGGACGGCGGCGAGAAAACCTTCGTGATCGTCGATGGCGCGATGAACGACCTCATCCGTCCGACTCTCTATGAGGCCCATCACGAGATCCGCCCCGTAGTGATCTCGGCAGCGAACGCGCCGCGCATCAAGGCGGATATCGTCGGCCCCGTATGCGAAACCGGCGACTATCTGGCGCTCGACCGCGAAATGGCGATGCCGAAGTCCGGCGATCTCTTCGCCATCAGCACCGCCGGCGCCTATGGCGCGGTTCAGGCCGGCACCTATAACAGCCGCCTTCTGGTTCCTGAAGTGATCGTCAAGGGCAACGATTTCCACGTGATTCGCCCGCGCGGCACCTACGAAGAGCTCATCGCCCTCGATTCCATCCCGGCCTGGCTGGACTGATCACCGCCTGGCGGGGGCATCACTTTTTGGCGAAGAACCGTGAAAAACCGGCATTGGCTGGGGCTTGCCCTCGCCTTCGCCACAAAGAATGCTATCCTTGATCGAGAGCGAATTGCCCCGGCAATCGCCGGAAACGCCCTCCTGCTTTGAACGCCAGCGCGCGGAGAACGGATTGAACAAGAGCTCCAGCAAGGAGAAAACCGGAGCATTTGCCCTGAGGCCTTCCTTGGCGCGCCTGGTCGCGGCCAAGCGCTCTCTGGCGCGCCTGGTCCTGCTGTTCGAACAGATCCTACCTCTCCTGCTGCCGATTCTGTCGGTTGTGGCGCTCTACCTCACAGCGTCTTGGTTCGGTGTCTTCCGCTACGCGCCCGAATGGATTCGCGTGGCGCTACTGATCATTTTTGCGGTTGCCACCCTCGTCACCCTCCTTCCGCTGCGCCGGCTTCATTGGCCCGATGTGGCTGCTGCCGATCGGTTGCTCGAGCAGCGCAACGGCCTGCAGCATCAGCCTGTTGCCGTTCAGGAAGACGAACCCGCCACCGACACGCCTTTCGCCCGCGCCCTTTGGCGCGAACATCAGACGCGGATGGCGGAGAAGATCGCGGCGCTCGATACCGGCTTCCCACGCCCCGACATCGCCTCCCACGACCGGCTGGCCTTGCGTGCCATCCCGGCATTGCTTGTGGTAATGGCTTTCGCCTATTCGCTATCGACGAGCGGCGGTTCGATCTCGGATGCGCTGCAGCCGCGGCCCGCGCCGCAGGCAGTTGATCCTGCCGTGCGTATCGACGCCTGGGTCACGCCCCCCTCCTACACCGGTCGCGCGCCGATCTATCTGACGGCAAACGGTACCGAGCAGACGGCGATCCGCGTCCCCGAACTCTCGAGCCTGACGGTCCGCGTCAGCGGCGGAAAGACGGCGGAGAAGGTTGTCTTCCGGCACGAGAATGGCGAGGCCGAGGACATCACGCCTCAGGAAGCCGCCAAGCCCCCTGTTACGCCAGTGGCCACTCAGCAGGCCGACGGCACGGCTCCCATCAATCCCGCGCTGTCCGCCACGACGCATCTGATGAAGCTCGAGGAAAACGGCAGGCTCGAGGTCAACGGTCGCGCGTGGAGCTTCGACGTTATTCCTGACAAGGCGCCCGAGATCGCCTTCAATGGAATACCGAAGCCGACCGTCAACGGCGCTCTCGAAATCGGCTTCACGGTCAAGGACGATTACGGCGTGCAGGAAGCGCGCGCGGAGATCGTTCCTGTCGACTCCGACCCGGCCGCAACGCCGCTTTATCCGCTGCCGGACTTCCGCCTGGAGATCCCCCGCCGCAATTCGCGTGACTCCAAGGGATTGACCAGCAAGAACCTGACCGAGCATCCGCTGTCGGGCAAGCGGGTCCGCATCACCCTTATTGCCAAGGACGCCGCCGGCCAGACGGGTCGCAGCTCGCCCTACGAGATGACGATGCCGGCCCGCCCGTTCCACGAGCCGCTGGCCGCCGCCGTCGCCGAAGAGCGGCAGGTCTTTTCGCTCGACACGCGCAAGATGCTGGAAGCGATCACGCTGAACGAGGCGCTGACGCTGCGCCCGGAAGAGACGATCCCGAAGCTGACCAACTACCTGCTGCTGCAATCCGCTCTGACGCGGATGAAGCTCGCCAAGGGCGAGGAGGCGCTGAAGGATACCGCCGACCACCTCTGGGATATTGCTGTAGGCATGGAGGATGGCGATCTGTCGCAGGCAGAACGCAATCTGCGCAACGCCCAGCAGAACCTGGCCGACGCTCTCCAGCGCAACGCCCCTGATGCCGAGATCAAGAAGCTCATGGACGAGCTGCGCAAGGCGATGCAGGACTACATGAAGGAGCTTGCGCAGCGCATGCAGAATTCGCCGATGCAGCCGAACCAGAATGCTCAGAACATCCTTCGCCAGCAGGATCTGGAGCGGATGATGGACCAGATCGAGAATCTGGCGCGCTCCGGCAACCGCGACGCTGCCCAGCAGATGCTCTCCGAGCTGCAGCGAATGATGAACAACCTGCAGGCCGGCAGGCCACAGCAGGGGCAGCAGGGTCAGGACAACAGCCAGATGCGCCAGCAGATGGACAAGCTTGGCCAGATCCTGCGTGACCAGCAGAAGCTGATGGAAGAGACCTTCAAGCTGGACCAGCAGTTGAAGGATCGCATGCAGCGCGGCGATCCGAACATGGGGATGAACGATCCGCTGCTGGACGAGATGCCGATGGACAATGACGGCATGCAGCAGGATCAACAACAGGGACAGCAAGACCAGAGTCAGGACCCGAGCCAGAACCAGCAGCGCCAGTCGCCTTCCGACCAGATGACGGCTGAGCAGCTGCGCGAAGCCTTGAAGCAGCTGCGTTCGCGCCAGGACGAACTTGGCAACCAGCTTGGCGAGCTGCAGAAGGGTCTCGGCGACATGGGCATCAAGCCCGGTCCGGGCTTCGGCCAGGCCCAGCGCGAAATGGAAGGCGCCGGACGCGAACTCGGTCAGGGTCACGGCGAACCGGCCATCCAGGGCCAGGGACGCGCCCTCGAGGCGCTCCGTCAGGGCGCGCGCGACATGATGAACCAGATGATGCAGGCCATGCAGGGCCAACAGGGACAAGGCCAGCAGGGCCAGGTCGGGCAAGGCAATCAGAACGGCCGCGACCCGCTTGGACGTCCGCGCCGCGCCGAAGGCCCCGATTTCGGCGATCAGGTGAAGGTCCCGGACGAGATCGACGTGCAGCGCGCCCGCGAAATCCTGGATGCCATTCGCCAGAAGCTCGGCAACAACCCGCCGCAGGAAATCGAACGGCGCTACCTGGAACGGCTTCTGGACATTCAATAGCTCGGCTGTGCCAATTCAGGTCACAATAGCGTGAGATTCGCCACCTCCACGCCAGCACTCCCTATGTCTATTTTGACGCAGATCGCGCGTCGTTTGGGCACGAGTTGAGGGTATTTCCATGAAAACGGAATGGAAGCTGATCGCAGCTGTCGCTCTTGGATTCGGCATGGCTGCAAGCACGGCAAGCGCAATGGATATTGGTGGTTTCGCAACGACCAACAGCGGCGGCAGGACCCTTGCTGCCGACGGCTACGAATCGAGCCGAAGCTGGGGCGGATCGAACAGCTACCGACCGGCTCCCTACAGCATGGAGACAACCGGGAGCATTTCGTCCAGCCGCTCCAGGGCACGGCAACCCGTCAACTGTCCGCCGAGGCCGATTCCCGGCACGCTGCAGACGCAGGGCGGAAACAGCGGAACGACCATAAATCCCGCCTGCCCCGACTATTGAGAAGCTACGGGTTGGATCTTGCCAACGAGGCCATCGTCTCCATGTGGCGCGGCGAAGGCATGATCTGTGCGTGACTGGATGACAAACTTCAAGTTCCGCCACCGAGGCGAGTCCCGCCTGGCGAAAGCTTCGTCTTGTCACGCTGCAGCTGAATAACTATAGCGATTCGATGGCAATTCTTTTCAAGACCGTAATCGGTGAAAACGCGGCATTCGAGTTGATCGAGAATGCGCTCTCCCGTACCGGCGAATACGATGGCTACCTAAACGTCGTGGCTGACGAAGGCGAGAAGACTCTCCCTTGGTCACCCGGCATGCATGCCGAGCAGTTCCAGGCGGAAATCACGGAAATTCTCCGTTCGACCTGGGATATCTGCCGCTTCTGGGTGATCTACGAGCGGCGCGACGACCGGCAGGACGCCGAAGCCAACGCCATCCGCAACGCGGCGTTTAGGCTGACGCGCGGCTATGCCGGCGTCATCGTCGTGACGCTCAGCCTGCTCCACAAGCGCGACAGCCTGGCCGATATCGAACTGATCTTTGTATGTTTCCAGCAGGACTTCCAGCGACGCAATTTTCGCGTCCGCTATGAAGGCAAATTCATCCCCGATGAGGGCTGAATAGTCGAGATCATGCCGTTAGCCGCCTCAGGCGGCCAACGCACGCGCGACAGCCTTGCGGATATCGGGCAAGGCAAAGGGCTTCGAGACGACATCGACGATCTTCTCCGCCAAGTCGTCCGCGCGTTCGCGCTGTTCCGCGTAGCCAGTCATCAGCAGGATCTTCAGTGCCGGGAAGGCGGATTTTGCCTGATGCGCCAGTTCGATGCCGTCCATCACAGGCATGCGGATATCCGAGAGCAGCAGGTCGTAGACGCCGTCTCTGAGTTTTTCCAGTCCCTCCGCACCGTCAGCGGCTTCTTCGGTCTCATGACCGTCAAGACGCAAAGCGCGGGCTACGAAAGAGCGTAGGGAGTCCTCGTCTTCCGTAATCAGAATTTTTGCCATGGTGTGCATCACTCCGTTTCATGCCCCGCAACGGAAATCACACGAGTTTCCTTTGCGATCGGTAAACGGCAGGAAGGGATGGACGGGATGGTTAACAACCCGTCTCATCGTGGCACATTCAGGGTCAGGTCGTGATCCCTAGGCGTCGCCGGTGACGACGCCGACAAATGGGAGTTCGCGGAAGGCGTAGGCGACATCCATGCCGTAGCCGACGACGAAATAGTCGGGGCATTCGAAACCGACATAGTCGGCCTCGAGCTTTTCCTTGCGCTTGACGCTCTTGTCGAGGAGCACGGCGATGGTGACGTTGCGGGCGCCGCGCTCGTAGAGCAGTTCCTTGGCAAACAGCAGCGTACGGCCGGATTCCAGAATATCGTCGATCAGAAGAACGTCGCGATCCTTCACGTCGCTGTCGATATCCTTGACGATCCGCACGCCTTGCGAGACCGTGCCGGTGCCGTAGCTCGAGAGAGTGATGAACTCGACCTCGGGCGCGAGGCCGCTGTCATGCAGCGCGCGGATAAGGTCCGCGGCAAAGATGAACGAGCCTTTCAGCACCGCAATAACCAGCAGGTCCTTCGTCGGTCCCGATGCAATCTGCTTCGCCATGGCATGATTGCGTTCGGCAATCTGCTCGGCTGTGAAGAGTGGCTCGATGTTTTTTCCGCGCACGACGGGCATAAGCAGGCTTGCTCCATGAATAGAAGCACAAGCCGTTACCACAAACGGCGCGATGAAACACCCCTTTAGAGCCCTTCAGGGCATGAACGAAAGCCGGACTTCCGGCATTTTTCCACCGGTGTATTGGACTCTCGTAGAAAATCCGCGGCTTTGCCCTGCGTAGAGGACATCCACCGGCGGGTTGATGACGATGCTCGCGGTCAACTGTTCGCCGGCAAAAAAGTTGGCGCGGATGGGGCGAACGATCTGCGTCGTGCCGCTCTGGTTGTCGATGATGCCGTTGATCAGCAACACCTGCATCCCGTTTGCCTCGCGGGGCGTGATCGTGACATGCGAGAAATGCAGCGGTGCCTCTGCCGGTGCAGCGTCGCTTTCAGAGAGGCCGGAGAAGCCACCGACGAGACCAAACACCAGCACCGAAAGCGCGACCACCAGGGCGGCGAAAGTCTTGACCGATGCCTGCTGCAGCCAGGCTTCGCCCGCTCGGACGAATGATTCCATCGAAGCTCGCGGGGACGTCGGCCGGAGCATCGAAGGCGCCGGAGGACGTCGGCGATTGCCATTGAAGCTCCGGGCATCAAAGGCCTGGGAGCGGTTGTTGATCACTACGAATTCGGCATCGGCCACATCGGCTGGGCGGGCTCGGCGGGCCTCGCGCTTGATCGGCTCGGGCGGCAGAAAATCATAGCTGCGGCCGGGCGCCTGGCGTCTGAACGAGGAGGAGGTCATGATGACGGCCTTTCCGGTGTCCACATGGTTTCGAGCCGGACGGAAATCCGGCATTGAAACGAATCCTCCTCAGTCGTAAATTTTAATGGTTAATGCTTCGCAAAGATCGCCATCAAAGCGGCGTCTTTCCGATAAATTTACTGGTTGTTAATGCTGTTGGTTAACAAGTCGTGCGGTGAACAAACAAAAGACTGATCTATCGTTGATCCACTTCGAAAATGTCGGTTTGCGCTATGGGATGGGCCCGGAAATTCTCCGGGACCTGACGTTCGACATTCCGAAGAAATCGTTTCAGTTCCTGACAGGCCCCTCGGGCGCCGGCAAGACCACGCTGCTCCGGCTGCTGTTTCTATCGCTGCAGCCGACCCGCGGGCTAATCCGCATGTTCGGACGCGACATTTCCGATATTCCGCGGCCCGAATTACCTTTGCTGCGGCGGCGCGTCGGCATCATCTTCCAGGAATTCCGGCTGCTGGACCACTTGACCACCTATGAGAACGTGGCCCTGCCGCTGCGCGTGCGTGGCAAGGACGAGAGCTCCTACAAGACCGACGTGCTAGAACTTCTGAAGTGGGTCGGTCTCGGCGAGCGCATCAACGTTCTGCCGCCGGTGCTTTCGGGCGGCGAAAAGCAGCGCGCCGCGATCGCGCGGGCCTTGATCGACCGTCCCGAGATCCTGCTTGCAGACGAGCCGACCGCCAACGTCGATCCGCCAATGGCTCGCCGTCTGCTCAATCTCTTCCTCGAACTCAATCGTCTCGGCACGGCAGTTGTGATCGCGACTCACGATCTGGCACTGATGGACCAAGTGGAAGCCCGCCGCATGATACTCTCGGAAGGGCACCTTGATATCCATGACTAAAGCTGCGCCCAAACCGCCGGCTGAGGCCGCCCCGAAAGGCCAGAAGCGGCCGGAGATGAAGGTGCGGCCGACGGCGCCGATCCTGCCGTCTGCCAACATTCAGGGCAATGCGCTAATGGTGGTGATCGCCATCATGGCCTTTCTCGCCTGCCTGACGCTCGGCGGCGTCAGCATGGTGCGTTCCACAGCGGCGAGCTGGGAGAGCCAGATTTCCCGCGAGATCACCATCCAGATCAGGCCCGATGAGGGCTTGGACATGGAAAAGACGCTGGCGCAGGCGCGCGATCTCGCTCTGACATTCGTCGGCACCAAGGACGGTCAGATCGTCGACGAAGCGGCAACCGCCCGCCTACTCGAACCCTGGCTCGGCACAGGGCTCGACATCAAGGAACTTCCGGTCCCGCGGCTTGTCATTATCACCATCGACGAAAGCAACCCGCCCGATTTCGAGGCAATGCGCTCCCTGCTCAAGGGGAGCATTCCGCAGGCTTCGCTCGACGATCACCGCACCTGGGTCGACCGTCTGGTGTCGATGGCCCACACGACGGTCATGATCGGCACCGGCATCCTGCTGCTTGTCTTCTCGGCCATGGTACTGACAGTCGTTTTCGCAACCCGAGGAGCTCTCTCTGGCAACCGCCATATCGTCGAGGTGCTGCATTTCGTTGGCGCCGAAAGCTCTTTCGTCGCCAACGAGTTTCAGAAGCACTTCCTGAAGATCAGCCTGAAGGGATCGGCGGTTGGGAGCGCCCTTGCAGCGCTGTTCTTCCTCACCGCCGGCTTCTTGCAGAGCCGGACCTTGGCGACGCCGCAGACGGACCAGGCCACCGCGCTCTTTGGCACGTTCTCGGTCGGCGCGCTTGGCTATCTCGGCATCTTTGCGACCATGATCGTCATCGCCCTGCTGACGACCTTCACGGCACGGCTGACGGTGATGCGGACGATTTACGAGATCGATACGTTGCGTTCCGACCCGACACGGGCGGATGGGCTCGTGAATTAAGCTTGTCATGCCTTTTTTGCCATGAAAGCGTCTGTTCGCCGCCGCAATCTGCATATATTTTTCCGATTCATGAGCATGGGACACATTCCGCGCACCCCGATTCGCCCTGGAGCGGAGCTTCTTCGCTCCGACGGGCGACCTGTTCGCGGCCCCGTGCGACGCATGCTGCGCTGGGGCGGCATGGCCTCCATCCTTGCCATCGCCCTGATTTTTGGTGGGTTCCTGCGCTTTGCCGATTCCGTCACGACCCTGAAACCTCCGCTTGACCCACGGGCAGACGCAATCGTCGTTCTGACGGGTGGCTACCAGCGAATCGACCAGGCCGTCGAACTGCTGCAGAAAGGCGCCGGAAAACGCCTGCTGATTTCGGGCGTGCATCCGACAACCACGCCGAAGCAGATCCGCAGGATGACCCAGGCCTCGCCGGAACTTTTCACATGCTGCGTCGACGTCGGCTACGACGCACTCGACACGATCGGCAATGCCCAGGAAGCATCGAACTGGATCCACCAGCGCGGCTACAAGAGCGTCCTCGTCGTCACCAACAACTACCACATGCCGCGCAGCCTGGCGGAACTCGCTTATGTCGACGCCGAAACGCAGTTCATTCCCTACCCCGTTGTCAATACGGACCTGAAGACCAGCGACTGGTTCACCGATCCCAACGCCGTCCGGGTCATGCTCGCCGAATATGCGAAAGTGCTCTTCGCCGGCGCGCGCAATCTGACGGGACTTGGCCGGCACCCTGGGCTCCGCTCGGCAGGCGTCTCCGGCTAATGCCGAGGGAAACCTTTTTCTGAACGCCAATATCGTGTAGGAGGGCGCAACCGCCTCTTGCGGACATTGGCCTCGGGAAAATTTATGATCGCCCTGCGTTCCGTTCTCTTCAACACGATCTTCTACGCCAACCTCATCGTTCGCATGATCGTGCTCTCCCCCTATTATTTCGTCGCGCCACGCAAGGACGCCTACCGCATACCGAAGAACTGGGCACTGTCGAGCCACTGGCTGATGGAGAAGATCGTCGGCACGACCTTCGAGATCGAGGGCATGGAGAATCTGCCCGATGGCGGCTATATCCTGGCGCCGAAGCATCAGTCGTTCTGGGATACCTATGCCCTGCTGCCGTGGCTCAAGGATCCGGTCTACATTCTGAAGCGAGAGCTGATGTGGATCCCGCTCTTCGGTTGGTATGCCAAGAAGCAGCGGATGATCCCGGTCAATCGCGGCGCCCGCGGCAAGGTGATGGTCGAGGCGTTGAGGCGAACCAAGGAAGAGCTGGCAACCGGCCGCCAGCTGATCATTTACCCCGAAGGCACGCGCCGCCCGCCCGGTGCCGAACCGCTCTACAAATACGGCATCGCCCGCATGTACCGCGACCTGCAGCTACCGGTCGTGCCGGTCGCCATGCACCCCGGCCTGTTCTGGCCGCGCCGCAGCACGTTGCGCTACCCCGGTCACTTCAAGGTGCGGATCCTGCCGCCAATCCAACCCGGCATGGACCCCGATGCCTTTTTCGCGCATCTGATCGAGGTGACCGAGAAGGCGAGCGATGAACTGCTGGTCGACACGGTCAAGCGCAACCCGAACCTGCCGCTCCCGCCGACCGCCGCTCGTCGGCTCGCGGAATTGCAGAAAGCGAAGGCAACGACGGCCTGAACTCAGGCCGCGTTTCTTAGTCGTTCCACTTCGCCGACCACCTGCTCCAGCCAGTGGTCGCGAATGCCCATTTCCCGCAGGTGTGCCAGCGTATTGAAGACATAGGCGTCGTTCGGCCCTGATCGGCCCTCCGCACCGTGGACAACGTGCGCCGCCGCGATCGCGTCGAGCCCACCGGCATATTGCGTATGCGCTCGATCGACGACGTAGGCGACCGCCTTGCTGCTCCGGCCGTCCGCCAACTGGAGGGGCAGGCAACGCTCAAGATAGACGTTGGTTACGAGCTCGCGCTCCCTCAGATAGTCGATTGTCTCGCCCCACTGATCCGGCGCGATCCGAAAGGCCATTCCACGGCAGGAACCACCACGATCAAGGCCGAGCACGAGGCCCGGTTTCTGCTGCGTGCCGCGATGCACCCAGGAATGCACGCAGAGCGACCGTCTATAGCCATAGACAAGCGCCTGAGAACGCTCCAAAAATTCGAAGCCCGGATTCCACATCAGTGATCCGTAGCCAAACACCCAAAATTCGTCCATATCGCACGCCAGACCCACATTCCCACTCGCGCGTCACCTTTGGAGAACATCATGGCAGCGTCAAGCCCATCCCGCAGCGGCAGAAAATTCTGGTGGCTCGGCTGCATCCTCCTCCTGGTGATCGCGCTTTATACGAGTGGCTGGTTCTATGCCGCCGCGCAGCTGAAAACGACGGTGCTGAAGGCGATCGCGCCGGGCAACACCGCAGGCGTCACCGCCGAATGCGCCGATATCGACTTCCGCGGCTATCCGTTCCGGATCGGCCTGTTCTGCTCGAAGGTCGATGTCGATGACAACGTCAACGGCGTGTCGGCGAGTTTTGGCGAGCTGCGCTCCGCAGCCCAGGTCTATGCTCCAGGGCATATCGTTTGGGAACTCGACTCGCCCGCCGAGATCCGCACCGCCCACGGCCTGACGCTCAATGCCGAATGGGCAAACCTACAATCCAGCCTGATCACCAAGCTAAAGGGCATCGACCGCTCCTCCACCATCATCGACGGGCTCAAGGGGACGGCGGCTTCCCAGACCGGCCAGACGATCAATTTCGACGCTGCTCACACGGAGATCCACCTTCGCCAGAACAACGGCGACCTGGATGGCGCGATCTCGCTGAAGGATTCCAATACCGCCATCAAGGACTGGCCGGCATTCCCGAAGCTCTCGGCGAGCGCCGACGTGACGCTGGCCGGCAAGGCCGGCATGATCGACGGCAGCGACCAAAAGGGCCTCTACGGCGCCAGCGGCGAACTGCGCAAGGTCGTGGCCGACATCGGCGACGGCAAGGTCATGACCCTGAGCGGCCCCTTCTCCTTCGACGAGGAGGGCTATCTGTCGGGCAAATTCAAGCTGGAGATCGAACAGCTCGGCCCCTGGCGCGACAGCGTCAAGCAGACCTTCCCTGAAATCGCCAAGACGGTCGACACCGCCGCCAAGCTGCTGAAAGCTTTGGCGGGCGGCGGCGACAAGGTTTCCGTCGATCTCGTTGTAGCACGTGGCAATGCCACGGTCGGCGGTTTCATTCCGTTGGGATCGATCCCGCCGATCTGAAATAGAGCCTTCAGGCTTTCTTTTCGAGCGGATGCGGACGGCCGAAGTCCGGCGCATCAACGTCCTGGCCGGCCTGGATGATCGAACGGCGGATGGCACGCGTGCGGGTGAACAGATCGAAGATCTTGTCGCCCTCGCCCCAGCGAATGGCCCGCTGCAGATAAGCGAGGTCCTCGGAGAAGCGCGCCAGCATTTCGAGGATCGCATCCTTGTTGTGCAGGCAGACGTCGCGCCACATCGTCGGATCGGAAGCGGCCAGACGCGTGAAGTCGCGGAAGCCGGACGCGGAATACTTGATTACTTCCGATTCCGTCACCGCCTCGAGATCATCCGCCGTGCCGACAATGTTGTAGGCGATGATGTGGGGCAGGTGTGAGACGATGGCGAGCACCTTGTCGTGGTGCTCGGGATCCATCTCGTCGACCTTGGAGCCGAGCGTTTCCCAGAACCGCCGCAACTTTTTCAATGCCGCTTGGTCGGTTCCGGCGATCGGGGTGAAGATGCACCAGCGCCCTTCGAAGAGCCCGGGAAATCCGGCGTCTGGGCCGGACTTCTCCGTGCCGGCAAGAGGATGGCCGGGAATGAAATGCACGTGCGGCGGCATATGCGGCTGCATTTGGGCAATGACGGATGCCTTGGTCGAACCGACATCGGTGACGATGGCACCGGGCTTCAGGCTGCCGGCGATTTCTTTCGCCACGCTCTCCGACGCGCCGACGGGAACCGACACGATCACCAGGTCCGCATCCTTGACGGCCTCTGCCGACGAGGTCGTATAGCGATCGCCCAGGCTCAACTCCTCCGCTCGCTTCAGCGTTTCGGCGCTGCGCGTCGAGACGACGATCTCACCTGAGAGACCGAGCCGCCTGATATCATAGGCCAGCGAAGAGCCGATCAGGCCGATCCCGATCAGCGCAATGCGATCGAACTGCACCGTCATGACTTGCGTCCCATGAACTCGCCGAGCGCTTCGATGACGCCACGGTTCGCCACTTCCGGACCGATGCTCATGCGCAGCGCGTTCGGGAAGCCATAGCCCTTTACAGCGCGCAGGATATAGCCGCGGCTGGTCAGGAACTCATCGGCTTCCGGCGCGCGCTTGCCATCGACATCCGGGAAGTGGATGAGCACGAAGTTGGCGACCGACGGCGTCACCTTGAGGCCGAGAGCCTCGAGCGCACCCGTCAGCTTCTCGATCCACATCTGGTTGAAGGAGGCGGCCTCCTGCGTGAACGCCTGGTCGCGAATGGCTGCAGCGCCCGCGGCAATGGCTGCGGCGTTCATGTTGAACGGGCCGCGGACGCGATTGACCGCATCGATGATGTCTGCCGGCGCATACATCCAGCCAACGCGAAGCGCGGCCAGGCCATAGACCTTGGAGAAGGTACGGGTCATGACGACGTTGGCATTCGACGAAACGATCTCGATGCCGGCCTCGTAGTCGTTGCGGCGGACATATTCCGCGTAGGCGGCATCGAGCACCAGAACGACCCGCTTCGGCAGGGATGCCTGAAGACGGCGGATTTCGCTGACCGCAACATAGGTACCCGTCGGATTGCCGGGATTGGCGATGAAGACGATCTTGGTCTTCGGCGTAACGGCCGCCAGAATGGCATCGACGTCGACCGTCTGATCCTTCTCCTTGACGACGACAGACGTCGCACCCGCGCCCATGATCTGGATCTTGTAAACGAGAAAGCCGTGCTCGGTGATGATGCCTTCGTCGCCAGGCCCGAGATAGACATGGCAAAGCAGGCCGAGCAACTCGTCCGAGCCATTGCCGCACATGATGTTGGCGGGGTTCAGACCATGCACAGCCGCGATCGCCTCACGAAGTTCCGTGGCCTGGCCATCAGGATAGCGCTCGAGACTGCCGGCGGCATTGCGGAAAGCTTCGATCGCCTTCGGGCTCGCGCCAAGGGGTGTTTCATTGGAAGAGAGCTTGTAGACGCGGGCAACGCCCGGCGCATGTTCCTTGCCCGGCACATAGGCTGCGATATCCAGAATACCGGGACGCGGAACGGGCTTGCTCTTCTCTTCGCTCATGGGATCGACCTTGGAAATACCGGGAAAATTCGGCTGAAATTGCCCCGTGGCAATAGAACGGAACGGCGCCCTTGTCGAGTGCCACGGCTTTAGGCTCTAACTACTGCGCGTCGTTGGAACGCCGTGCGGCGCCAGAACCGGTACGAAGACGCGCCGCGAGGCGCGGGCGGCAACCGGCAGGCCCTGATAGAGCCGCTTCTGCGCCTCGACGATAATAACGCCCGAGAATGCCGGCCATAAGGCGCGTCCCACGCGGTCGAAGACACTGCGCAGGCTCATCATCGTGCGCAGCTTCGAGGGTGGAAAGAACAATGCTTCCGCCGTCGCGCCGGGCGTGAAATTGGTCTCGCGCAGAAGGCTCGTCAGCTGCCCTCGCGAATAGGGGCGTCCAGAGCCGAACGGCGTGTGTTCCATGCGCGCCCAAACACCGCGGCGGTTCGGGACGACGATGACCAGCCGTCCGCCTGGCGCCAATACGCGCCACAGCTCCTTCAGGGTTTCCCGCGGGCTTTCGGCGAATTCCAGGGAATGGACCATCAGCACCCGGTCAATCGAGGAATCCGGCAGTGGCAATTCCTCGTCGAAGATCAGGGCGGTCGAGGAAAGAGCGCCTACCGGCCAGTTCACCGCCCCCTGCCCGGCCGGCATGAAGGCAAAGGTTCGCTCCGTGTCGGGTTGAAAGCGATCGAGGAAGGGAACCACGTAGCCGAGGCCAACGAGACGCTCCTGCGGTAGCCGCACCCAAAGCGACGAGAGGGCCATAGCGATCGAGTGCTCGGCAATGCGCCCGAGGTCGGAATGATAGAACTGGCGTAGGTCGACAATATCAGCGTGCATCAAGGCAAATGTTATCAGTGCACGGTTGGACTTCAAGGCGCGACCCTCTACATTCCCGATATACCCGCGATAAAGAGGCTGCCTGAAACTATGAAACCTTTGGATTTAGACGTTTTTCTCTGCCGTTCCGACAATTTCGGTGTGTTGGTGCACGATCCTGAAACCGGCCTGACGGCATCGATCGACGCTCCGGATGCAGGCGCAGTGGAGAAGGCTGCGTCCCGCCGCGGCTGGACGATCTCGCATATCTTCACAACCCATCACCATACGGACCACGTCGAAGGCAATCTCGCGCTCAAGGAACAATATGGCTGCGAGATCATCGGCCCGATCAACGAGGCGGTGGCAATCCCCGGCCTCGACAAGACCATGGCCGATGGCGATACATTCCTGTTCGGCGATCACACGGTACAGGTCATCGAGACTCCCGGACATACGGCCGGGCATATCTGCTACCACTTCGTCGACGACAAGCTGCTTTTTGCCGCCGATACGCTATTTGCGCTCGGCTGCGGGCGTCTTTTCGAGCGCCCGGCTGCCGATATGTGGCACTCGCTTCAGAAGCTTGCCGTGCTGCCTGACGAAACCGCGATCTACTTCGGCCACGAATACACACTGTCGAACGCACGTTTTGCGGTCACCATCGATCCGGACAACCAGCGACTGGTAGTCCGTGCGGCCGAAATCGAAGCTCTGCGGGCCGAGAACAAGTTCACCATCCCGACCACGCTGGCGCTTGAGAAAGAGACCAACCCGTTCCTGCGCGCCGCCGATCCGGCCATCCGTCGCAACCTGCTGATGGAGAACAAGAGCAACGAGGAAGTCTTCGCGGAGATCCGCCGGCGCAAGGACAATTTCTGATGTCGCCGGACGATATTATCCGCGAGCTTGGAATGCAGCCGCATCCCGAAGGCGGTTGGTACGTGCAGACGTTCCGAGACCTCAAGGGGGGATCGCGCGGCCACTCGACGGCGATCTACTATCTCCTGAAGGCGGGGCAGCGTTCTCACTGGCACCGCGTCCGTGATGCGGCGGAAGTCTGGCACCACTATGCCGGGGCTCCGCTTGCGCTTCACTGCTCTGAGGATGGCACCAGCAGCGAGACGCTGATCCTTGGGACTGACATCCCCAAGGGCGAGCGTCCGCAGGCGATCATTCCCGCCAACTGGTGGCAGTCAGCCGAAACAACGGGCGATTACACGCTAGTCGGATGCACGGTTGCGCCCGGCTTCGAATTCGCATCCTTCGAAATGGCACCGCCGGACTGGAAGCCGGCGGATTAGAGCCTTTCAGCGTCTAGGCTATTCCGCCTTGCTCAACCATCGTGGCCTTGCGGCGAAACATCTCGTTTGCCGCAAGCACGGCACCGCCTGTCACGAGCACGCAGGCGAGGGCGATCCGCCAGCTCGGCTCGGCAAAGCCGAACAGCGTGAGGTTGAGCGTCGAGAGAAGCGGCGCGGCATAGCTTGCGGCACCCAGGATCTGGATATCGCCGTTCTTGACACCGTAGTCCCACGCATAAAAAGCCGCTCCCACAGGAAAGAGCCCGAGGCCAACCACCGCGATCCACTGCAACGCCGTTTCCGGCCAGACGGTTGTCTCGAGCCCGAGATGGCAAATGAGCGACAGGATCGAGGTCGCGATGCAGAAGCCGGTGACGACGTCGGTCGAGACCGCATCGAACCGCCGTGTCAGCAGCGAATAGCCCGACCATGTGAAGGCGCAGAGGAAAGCCGCTCCATAGCCGACGGCATAGGCGCCATCGAAATTGATGCCGTTGCGTCCGACGATCAGGAAGGTGCCGCAGAGACCGGCCAACGCCCCAGCCACATGATACCAGCGCAGTCGTTCGCCCGGCAGCAGCGCCGATCCGACGACGATCAAGAGCGGCCAGAGATAGGCAATCAGCCCGGCTTCGACGGCCGGGGCGTTTCTGATGGCCGTGAAATAGAGGAAATGATACCCGAACAGGCCGGCGATCCCTGTCACCCAGACCTTGGCCGGCTGCTTGAGCAGCGCCAGGCGCGAAGGATTGAGGAGCAGCACGACGATGCCGGGAATGCTGCCGATGGCAAAGCAGATAGCCGATAGCTGGAACGGCGGCATGGTGCCTGATGCAGCTGTCAACAGCGCCAGGATCGACCACATGAGAATGGCCGTAAAGCCGATTAGCGTTGCCCGAAGCTTCACCTGTCCCCCTTCACGGAGGCCCCTGCTCCGTCAGCTTGCACCGTACTTTACAGCGGTGATCGTCACCGGTCCGTATTGCGTCGGAATACGAACATAAACAGGAGCATATACATTTGCCGCATCTGACTTGGCAAACCAGATTTCCATCCGGCTGCTCTTGCTCAGATAATCGATATCCTTCCGCCCCTTCTTGTAGCCGGAGCGAGGGACGAACCGCACACTGCAGACCGTCGCCTTGCCGTTGAAACCCGTGGTCGAGAAATTCTGGGCACCCTTCGGCGAGAGCACGAGATCCATGCGCATCTCGCCGTCATAGATCGGCAGCTTCTGCGCGCAGACATTGGCATCTGCGGGGAAGATCAGACCCGAGATCGGATCGAGGACCGAGCGCATGTCGCTTGCCGGTACGTTGACCCAGTTGTTCGGAGGCTTTCGGGGCGGCTTCACCGTCGTCGAGGTGATATTGCCGTTGCTGTAGCGCACCTCGTATGTCCGGGCGCGCTTGCCGCTCTTGTAGTAGAGATAGTAGCGGGACGCCTGCAGTCGGTCGCCGCGCAGAACGCCGTCGACGCTCGTCTTGGCGGAGATGTTGGTAACGAGGTCGGCAAGGCCGGCCGAGCTGATGTCACCGGACACCTGGTAGCTCTTGTCGTCCTCGATCTTCGTCAGAAAGGCGGCGCGCGCAATCGTCAGAATACCGAGCGCAACCCTGTATTCCGTCCGATGCACGATCTCGCTCGCGCTGGCCGGAACGGCCATCAGCGCCGCGACCGCGGAAACAAAAATGCGTTTGCCCAGATGAGCCATGAAATGAACCTTGTTCAAGCGGCTGGTAAAGCCGTTCATCACGGTCTATACGCCTGTGTCACGACGAAGCAAACACAAGCTTTTTGACAGAATTGCGGGAAACGCCAAGGTTTGGCTTGACGCACGCGGCCTGTCTGACTATAGAACCGCAACTTTCCAATCATGGCCCGTTGGATTGCTAGCCCGATTATGCGCGGGTCCGCAACCGATGGCCGAGAAAAACAAGAATAGGTGTTCCATGTCCCGCATGTGCGAATTGACCGGCAAGGCAGTCCTGACTGGTAACAATGTCAGCCATGCCAACAACAAGACCAAGCGCCGGTTCCTCCCGAACCTGTGCCAAGTTACGCTGATCTCCGACGCGCTCGGCCAGCGTTATCGTCTTCGCGTTTCGGCTGCTGCTCTTCGTTCCGTCGAGCATCGCGGCGGTCTCGATGCCTTCCTGCTGAAGGCAAGCGAAAATGAACTGTCGATGCGCGCTCGTCTGCTGCGTCGCCAGATCGTCAAGAAGACTGCCGAAGCTGCTGCTGCGTAAGCTTCGACCGCTTCTTCTTCATACGGCTTCAAAAGGCTTGCACGGATAATATCCGGACAAGCCTTTTGCTTTGCCAATTGTTCCTCGAACTGGTGGCATACCCCAGGATAAAAAAATGCTGACGACTCGCTCTACGCTGATCTATGTCGCACTGATGACGCTGGTCGTCGTCGCCTCGAACTTCCTCGTCCAGTTCCCGCTGCATGCCGAGCTCGCCGGCATCAATCTGGCCGACATCCTGACCTGGGGCGCCTTTACCTATCCGGTCGCCTTCCTCATCACCGATCTGACCAACCGCCAGTTCGGCCCGCAGGCTGCCCGCAAGGTTGTCTTCGCCGGCTTCGTCGTTGGCGTGACGCTGTCCTTCTATACCTCGGTTCCGCGTATCGCGATCGCCTCCGGCTCGGCCTACCTCGCTGGCCAGCTGCTCGATATCTCGCTCTTCAATCGCCTGCGCCGTCAGGCCTGGTGGCGCGCGCCGCTCGTCGGTTCGCTCATCGGCTCGATGCTGGACACGGTGATCTTCTTCTCCTTCGCCTTTGCGGCCTTCTTCGTCTTCTTCGGCCCGAACGATCCGTTCGCGCTTGAATCGGCGCCGATCCTCGGCGTCCTGTCGGCTGCGGCACCGCGCTGGATTTCCTGGGCGATTGGCGATTTCTCGGTAAAAATGATTGTCGGCCTCGTAATGCTGCTGCCCTATGGCGCGCTGATGAATGTGCTGCGCCCGATGCAGGTAGCGCGCGCCAACTAAAAAGTTCGAAGCCACTATCTCGGACGGACGGCGGAGCCTATGCTCCGCCGTTTTGCATTCGAGCACACGGAAACTCGCTGCACTATTGGCTATTCTGCGGCTACGCTGCTTCCAGTGATCGGCGGCTGATGCCAGGTTTCAATTCTGTAAGCGGGCCGTGTCGCCGGCTCGCGGTTCCACCAACCGGAACTCCAGCATCAAATTCCGTTGCAGGATGGAATGGTTGTCGTCGGAGACGATCACCACATGCGTGGTGCCGTCATCGGCCGTGAAGGCATCCAGGCCTTCCATATTGTCGATCTGGTAGCTGAAGTCGCCCTGCAGCAATATCTCGCCGTCCATGACGGCGCCCGGGCGGATGTCGGCCGCCTTGATGCGGCGAATGCGCATCCCGATACCTTCCGCCATGTTGAAACGACGCTCCAGGAGCAGGAGATCACCGTTCGGCAGGAAGGCTCCGTCCGTCGCGTCGAAATCGCCATAGTGAGCGAGCGCAAGGCGTCCCTTCTGCGGCCCGTCCAAGATTGCTGCATAGGCATTCCCGTCAGCGTCCAGGCTGCGCTCCGCGACGATCAATATGCCTCCTTTCAGAACGCTGTCGACGGGTGCAACGGCGATCGTCTCGAAGCCGCGATTCCCCCGCAGCGATCTCTTCGGAAAGGGAATGGGAAGGGCATCGATCGCACGCGATGTCGCGAAACCCGGATCGGGATAGGCATCGACCCGATGATCCTGCTCGAAGGAAACGAGGATCCGGTCGCCATGCAGCGTCAGGCCCTCGGCATCCATATACCCCTTGCCTTCGAAGCTGCGCCCCACGCGGTTCTTCATCGGCGTGATGGCGACTTCGGCGAGATCCGACAGGCGCCCCTGCGGATCGCGTTCGATATGGCCCGTCATCCAGTGACCGGTGTCCAGCACGCCGACGAAATGCGTCTTGTCCGATCGAAACCGGATCGACGACAGAGAGCCGAACAGTCGCTGCGGCGAGACCATTTCCAGCCCGCCGAGAAACTCGAGCGAGCCGAACTTGATCTCATCGGAGCCGATCTTGAATTCGGTGATGACGCGACTGCGGACCTCGACGTCGCCCTCGGCAAGCGCCGACGACATGAGAGCCGCCAGCCCGAAAGCAATTGACATCAGGCTGGCGAAGGGCTTCCGGAGCATCCAGAAAGCGTCCTTCGCGGTTAACCGGCGCGGCGGAGGCGACCGCCCCGCGGCTGGGCGGTCTTATCTTCAAACAGCGACGCAAGCTGCTCGGTCATGGCACCGGCCAGCTCGTCAGCATCGACGATCGTTACGGCGCGCCTGTAATAGCGCGTCACGTCATGGCCGATGCCGATTGCCAGCAGCTCTACCGGTGAGCGCGTCTCAATCCGGTCGATGACGGCACGCAGATGTCGCTCCAGGTAGTTGCCCGGATTGACCGACAGCGTCGAGTCATCCACCGGCGCACCGTCGGAGATCATCATCAGGATCTTGCGCTGCTCACGGCGGCCGATCAGGCGGTTATGCGCCCACATAAGCGCTTCGCCGTCGATGTTCTCCTTGAGCAACCCTTCGCGCATCATCAGGCCGAGATTGGGCCGCGCGCGACGCCAGGGCGCGTCGGCCGACTTGTAGATGATATGCCGCAGATCGTTGAGACGGCCCGGCGTCTGCGGCTTGCCGCTGGCAAGCCACTTCTCGCGCGCCTGTCCGCCCTTCCAGGCCTTCGTCGTGAAGCCCAGGATCTCGACTTTGACGCCGCAACGCTCCAGCGTGCGGGCCAGGATATCGGCGCAGGTGGCGGCAACCGTGATCGGACGGCCGCGCATCGAGCCCGAGTTGTCGATCAGAAGCGTCACCACCGTATCGCGGAACTGCGTGTCGCGCTCCATCTTGAAGGAGAGCGCCTGCATCGGGTCGATGATCATGCGCGTTAGGCGTGCCGGGTCGAGATAGCCTTCCTCGAGATCGAAATCCCAGGAACGGTTCTGCTGCGCCATCAGGCGGCGTTGCAGGCGGTTGGCCAGTCGACCGACCGCGCCCTGCAGGTGCGCAAGCTGCTTGTCGAGGAAGGCCCGCAGGCGCTCGAGCTCGGCCGCGTCGCAAAGCTCTTCGGCGGTAATCGTCTCGTCGAACTCCTCGGTGAAGACGTGGTAGTCCACCTTCTCGTTGAAGTCGTCGAAGGGCGTGTTCGGACGGCGGGTCTCGCCCGGCGTCTCGGAATCTTCCTCGCCTTCTTCCTGCATGTCGTCGTCGGAGATCTCGGCGCCTTCGGTCTCGCCGTCCTCCATCTGCTCGTCGGCGACCTCGCTGTCCTCTACGGGCGCGGCATCCGAACCCGCATCGTCATCGACCTCGTCCTGATCCTGCTCGTCGCCGTTCGGCTGGTCTTCCTGCTCCGATTCATCGTCGGACTCTGGCTGACTGTCGTCGTCACCGTACTCTTCCGCCATTTCCATGGCGGAGAGCATGTGGCGGATCACCTTGGAAAAGGCCTGCTGGTCGCCGATGACGGAGGGAAGGTCGTCGAGGTCGGACCCAGCCTTCTCCTCGATGAACGAGCGCCAGAGATCGAGCACTTTGCCGGCGGAGGCTGGCGGCTTCTCGCCCGTCAGCTTCTCACGCACCATCATGGCCATCGCTTCGCCGATCGGCGCGTCTTCCTGCCGCTCGATGCCGGAGAAATTCGCCTTGGAGTATTTCTCGTCGGTCATCGTCCGGAGATTCGTGGCCACGCCTTCCATCCGCAGCGCACCGATCGATTCCACGCGCGCCTGCTCGACGGCGTCGAAGATTGCCCGCGCGTCGGAGCCTTGCGGGGCCATCGTCGCATGAACCTTGTCGTCGTGGCATGCGAGCCGCAGCGCCATCGAGTCGCCGAGACCGCGCGTAATCGCCAGCTCACGCATGGTCGGGCGCTTGGAAAGCTCCGGCAGACGGATCCTTTCGGCCGTCATTCCAGGGCGTTCATTGGCGAAGGTCACCTCGACGTCGCCGTCGCCGGCGATCGCGCGCACACTGCCGGTTATCGCCCGGCGCAACGGCTCGACGTCGACAGGCGAGCCGGGCTTTGCTTTCGAATTGTCACCGCGAGCAGCCATGATCGGTTGGCCTTAGGCCTCCAGGACGATGTTGGCGGCGCTTTCCTTCAGCTCGACGCCGAAGGCGCGCTGGTAATGCTCGGCAACCAACGGACGCTCCAGCTCGTCGCACTTGTTGAGGAAGGTGGTGCGGAAAGCGAAGGCGATGTCACCGAAAATCTCGGCATTCTCGGCCCAGGTGATAACCGTACGCGGGCTCATGACGGTCGACAGGTCACCGTTCATGAAGGAAGCACGGGTCAGATCGGCGACGCGCACCATCTTGGAGACAAGATCGCGACCTTCCTTGTTCTTCCCGAAGCTCTTCACCTTTGAAGCGACGATGTTCACTTCATGGTCGTGCGGCAGGTAGTTCAGTGTGGTGACGATCGACCAGCGGTCCATCTGCGCCTGGTTGATCTGCTGCGTGCCGTGATAGAGGCCGGTCGTGTCACCAAGACCAATCGTGTTTGCCGTCGCAAACAGGCGGAAGGCTGGGTGAGGACGGATGACACGGCTCTGGTCGAGCAGCGTCAGGCGGCCGGACGATTCCAGCACGCGCTGGATGACGAACATGACGTCAGGGCGGCCGGCATCGTATTCGTCAAAGACGAGCGCGACATTGTGCTGGTATGCCCAGGGCAGGATGCCGTCCTTGAATTCGGTGACCTGCAGGCCGTCCTTGAGCACGATTGCGTCCTTGCCGACGAGGTCGATACGGCTGACATGGCTGTCGAGGTTGATACGCACGCAGGGCCAGTTGAGGCGGGCGGCGACCTGTTCGATGTGCGAGGACTTACCCGTGCCGTGATAGCCTGAAATCATCACGCGTCGGTTATGGGCGAAGCCGGCAAGAATGGCGAGCGTCGTCTCGCGGTCGAAGAGATAGTCGGGGTCGAGGTCCGGAACATAGGCGCTGCCCTGGCTGTAGGCCGGCACGCGAATGTCGGAATCGATACCAAAGACCTCCCTGACCGAAACGGTGGTGTCCGGAAGCTCCGAAATATCAAGGTCAATCTTGCTCATCATGTCTCCAAGGCGGGTGCCCGACACCCGGCCATACTGTCTCAGCCCATTTTGCAACCATGACGCCGCAGTTTACCCCGCGCTCGTTCATGTGGGAACGTCGGCGATGCTTCTCCGGGACTGAAACGAAACCTCGGGGGCGATAATCTACCGCTAGCGAGCATTCTTGAACAAAGTCCCGGACAAGAAACGCCGCGCCCGGAAGTGGCCGAGGCGCCTGTGGGACAAACGCAGAAACTTATGCCGCGGTTGCCTGCAGCCTCAGCCGATTTGGGACCATACCTGATTGAAGACCAAGAGCAAGGACGGGAATTAACAAAAACCGTTCTGCTTCAATAATTGATAGGCCTGGATGACGGCGCGGAAGCGTTCCTCCGAGCCGCGGTCGCCGCCATTGGCGTCGGGATGGTGCTTCTTGACCAGTTCCTTGTAGCGGCTCTTGATCTCAGAGGAGGTGGCGCTGGCATCAAGCCCCATCGTGTCGAAGGCCTTGGCTTCCAGGCTTTTCAGCTTGCGCTGCTCGGGAAAGCGCGGGCCGCTCCCCTTGGTGCCATTGACGAAGCCGAAGGGATCGCGCACCCGGTAGGAGCCCGAGCGCATATCGGAATGCAGCGGGCTGTTCTTGGCGGCCTTGTTGACGCCGACCGTCCAGGTCGGGCGATGCCCTGTTATCGCTTCCTTCTGGTAGCGCGCAATCTCGCCGTCGGAAAGGCCGGAGAAGTAGTTGTAGCCCTTGTTGTATTCCTTGACGTGCTCGAAGCAGAACAGGAAGAACTGTCCCTCGGCATTGCGTCCGACGGGAGCGCGATGCACGCCTTTTTTGTCGCAGCCATCCCACTGACAGGCAGGGGGTGCCTGTTCGGTTTCCTGCTCGCGTTTGCGGCGGGTGCGGATGCGGTCGAAATATTTGGAATCGAGTCTCATGACGGCGCTAATTATGGGCCTGCGAAGAGGCGACAACAAGAATTGACAAACCGGAATGTTGCTGGCTTGGTGGGAACCTTTTTCGCAAAGCAACGAGACCATGACACTGCAGACCCGCATCGAAGAAAAGCTGACCGCCGCGTTCGCGCCGGAGCGCCTCAGCGTCATCAACGAAAGCCATCTTCATGCGGGCCATCAGCCTGACATGACGGGCACCGGCGAGACCCATATCCGGGTGCGCATCGTATCCGCCAAGTTTGCCGGCATGCCGCGACTGGCGCGGCACCGTGCGATCACGGAGCTTCTGAAGCCAGAACTGGATGCCGGATTGCATGCACTCGCCGTCGAACCCGCAGCCCCTGGGGAGCCGGTGCGCTGGTAGGCGGGTAGGCGGCTGCGTGAATATAGGAACTGGGCGGCGCTCTCCCAAGAGCGCCGCAAAGACTTAGCGGATGAGAAGCGCCGTGCCGTAGAGCCCGAGCGCAAAGAAGGTATGCGCAACGAGATTGAGAACGCGCACCTTGTTCGGATTGGGCGTCTTGGAGGCCGCCACTCCGAGCCCCATGCCCGGCTGCATCAGGAACCAGCCGGCGCCGACGGTGACGATGGCGAAGATCCAGGCAGGCAGGAAAGTCGGCGTATCGAGCCAGGCGGAGCCGACGATCAGCACCAGCAGCAGACCGTAGATAATGCCGACGGCATAGTGGCCAATCCAGCCGAGCGCCCGCTCGTGCCGATAGGGTTCGGCGGCATTGATGTCGTCGTGAAAGACGCGGCCCTTGGCCACTTCCCTGAACCAGCGCCCGGCCGGCGCCCAATTCGGCAGCCCGCCACCAGACGTGACGCCGTAGAGCACGGTCCAGATATCCATGAGCGCGGTCGCGCCGATACCGATGATCACAGAGCGCCAGATAATATCAAGCATGTGAAATCCCATCAAAAATGTGCCGCCGGCCCCCTCGGCCAGATCGGCGAAGGTCAGGCCGGCTTCGCCCCGTCCTCCTCGGCCGAGCGGATACGAAGCCTGGTGATACGGTTCTTCTCGCGCTTCATGACGATGAAGCGCTTCCCATGAAAGGTGAAGGCCTGGCGCTCTTCCGGAATGGTCATGGATTCGTGGATGACCAGACCAGCGATCGTCGTCGCCTCCTCATCCGGCAGGTGCCAGTCGAGCGCCCGGTTGAGATCGCGGATCGGCACCGTTCCGTCGACGACGATCGAGCCGTCGGCCTCCTGGCGCACGCCCTGCATCTCGATATCGTGCTCGTCGGAAATATCGCCGACAATCTCTTCCAGAATGTCCTCCAACGTCACGATGCCCTGCACCTCGCCATATTCGTCGACGACGACGGCAAAGTGCTGCTTGCGGCGCAGGAAGGCGTTGAGCTGGTTCTCGAGGCTGGTGCTATCGGGCACAAACCAGGGCTTCTGGGCGATCTTCGAAATGTCGAGATTCTCCGGCTCGACATTCGGCTCGGCAAGCGCCCTCAGAAGATCCTTCGCATGAACAACGCCAATAATATTATCCGTCGTGCCACGCCAGAGCGGCATGCGGGTAAAGGGGCTTTCAAGGATTGTCCGTACGACGACCTCAGGCGGATCGTCGGCATTGATCGCCCGCATCGCGGTGCGGTGGACCATGATGTCGGAGAGCTCGAGTTCGCCGAGATCAAGGACGCCCCCCAGACGGTCGCGGTCTGCCTTCACCACCGATCCTTCGCGATGCAGCAGATCGACGGCGCCGCGCAGTTCCTCGTGCGCGGAGAGCATCGAGACTTCGCGCGACAGATTGATGCCGAAGAGCGACAATATCCGGCGAACGATCGCATTCACAAAGGACGAAACCGGACCGACGACGGCGACAAACATCTTGACTGCAGGAGCCGTGTTCAGCGCAAACCGATCGGGGGTGGAAATCGCCCAGCTCTTCGGCAGCACTTCGGCGAAGATGACCAGGATGACGGTCATCGCCAAGGTGGCGAGCGCCACGCCGGAATTGCCGAAGACGCCAAGAAACAGGCTGGTCGCCAGCGACGAGGACAGGATGTTGGCGAGGTTGTTGCCGATGAGCAGCGCGCCGATCAGTCGGTCGCGGCGTTCGATAAGCTGACGCACGATCCCCGCACGTTGCTCGCCGTTGGCTTCGAGCGTGTGGATGCGGCTGCGGGAGACGGCGGTCAGCGCGGTCTCCGAGCCGGAGAAGAACGCCGACATGAGGACGAGGGCCACGATAGAGACAATTTCCGGCCAGTATGCGGAAAAAAATGCCAACGTGCCGTCGAGGGTCATCGCGGGTGTTTCTCCTTGAGGAAGCTCAGCACTTCCGACGCAGGTACGTCATCGGCGACGAAGGACTGCCCGATGCCGCGGGTCAGGATGAAGGTCAGCTTGCCGCCCTTCACCTTCTTGTCCTGGGCAATCGTGTCCATCAGCATTTCGGCCGGCGGCAGCGCTCCCGGAATTTCCGACATGCGGGTGGGCAGGCCGACGGCCTTCAGGTGGGTTTCGACACGGCGGGCGTCATCCGTGCTTGCCAGGTTCATGCGCGCCGAGAACTCGTGCGCCAGAACCATGCCGATCGAAACACCTTCGCCATGAACGAGGCGAGCGCTGTCATAGGCGGTCGCAGCCTCCAGCGCGTGGCCGAAGGTGTGGCCGAGATTGAGGAGGGCGCGTTGTCCAGTTTCGCGCTCGTCGGCAACGACGACATCCGACTTTGCCTGACAGCTGGTGGCAATCGCCTCGATGCGCGCGGCACCGCCGGCAAAGACTGCCGGCCAGTTGGCTTCCAGCCAGGAGAAGAAATCAGGCTTGTCGATCAGTCCGTATTTCGCGACCTCGGCGTAGCCGGCGCGAAACTCGCGAGCGCTCAGCGAATTCAGGACATCGGTATCGGCGAGCACCAGATCCGGCTGATGAAAAACGCCGATCAGGTTCTTGCCGTGGCGGCTGTTGATACCCGTCTTGCCGCCGACCGAGGAATCGACCTGCGACAGCAGCGAGGTCGGAACCTGCACGAAACGCACGCCGCGGCGCACGATGCCCGCCGCAAAGCCCGTGAGGTCGCCGATAACGCCGCCGCCAAGGGCGATCACGTAGTCGTTGCGCTCGATCCGCGCTTCGAGGACCTTGTCGCAAACGGTCATCAGGTGCTCGAAGCTCTTGGTCTTCTCGCCCGCCGGAAGCACGAGGGTGGCAGACGCGATGCCCGCCGCCTCGAGGCTTTGAACCAGCGCATCCAGATAGAGCGGCGCCACATGTGCGTCGGTGATGACAGCCGCCTTGCGGCCCTTCAGGCGCGAGGCGATCTCAGTACCGGCGCGTGCGATCAGGCCCGGCCCGATCAGGATATCGTAGGCGCGCTCTCCGAGCGGTACGTGAACCTTGCGTTCGGAGGCGGAGGCATCAGCATTCATCAGGCTGCACTTTCGGTTCGGGCGTCGATCACGGCTTTGAGTACTTCTTCCGCCATCAGTTCCTTGCGCACATCGCGCGAGAGGACGGTGAGGTCGGCGAGCTCGTAGATCGGATAACGCGCATTCATCAAGTTTTCGAGGGTCTGCTTGGGATTCTCGGTCTTGAGCAACGGCCGCGTGTCACGCTTGTTGACCCGCTCCCAGAGAACGTCGAGGTCGGCCTTCAGCCAGACGGAGACGCCGCCCTTCTTGATATGCTTGCGCGTCCGGTCGTTGATGAAGGCGCCGCCGCCGGTGGAGACCACCCGCGGACCATTCTTCAACAGGCGTTTCATGACGCGGGTTTCGAGCGCCCGGAATTCATCTTCGCCATAGGCGGCGAAGAGCTCACCGATGGACATGCGGGAGACCCTCTCGATCTCGGCGTCGCTATCGACGAAAGGGATGCCGAGCTGATGCGCGACGATCCGGCCGACGGAGGACTTGCCCGCGCCCATCAATCCGACGAGGATCAGGTTACGAGAACCGAGCGCAGCACGAGCCCTGTCTTTCAAGCTTTCGGCAACGGTCAGAACTGGGTCGCTCATTGGTCCATTCACACTTTGTTTGCGAACGGTATCGACAAATGCAGGTGTAGCGTCAAGTCGCGGGCAAGGGAAACGTGGTTCAAATGCACCTTCTTGCACTTGCAAACATGCTTCTTCATAAAGAAGCAGAGCCATGGAGTCGCTGAATGCCAAGTCTGTTCCGTTTTCTCGCCATATTGGCGATCATCGCCGGTGCGATATACGGAACGATGTGGGCATTGGTTGCTTTTGTCGAGCCACAGGAGCGCGACGTGACGATCCGCCTTCCGTCCGAGCGGGTCAATCCTCCGGCCACCGGCGCCATCAACCCGTCCAAGAAGTGAGACAATGAAGGATCTCGGCTGGGTTCACGTCGAAGCCTTTCTGGAAATGATGAGCGCGGAGCGGGGCGCTGCGGCCAATACACTCTCTTCCTATGAGCGGGATCTTGACGATCTGCACGGTTTCCTGAACGGCAAGGGAGTGCGCCTGCTGGAGGCGGCGTCGGCCGATCTTTCGGCCTACCTGTCTTCCCTTGCCGCCCAAGGCTTCAAGCCTTCCTCGCAGGCGCGGCGACTGGCGGCAATGCGCCAGTTTTATAAGTTCCTTTACGCCGAGGGTCTGCGCACCGACGATCCGACCGGCGTTCTCGATGCGCCGAAGAAAGGCCGGGCTCTGCCGAAAACGATGGGGGTCGACGAAGTTGGCCGGTTGCTCGAGCAGGCGGAAACCGAAGCGCAGGATTCCGCGCCCGGACAGTTGCAGCGCCTTCGCATGCTGGCCCTGCTCGAACTGCTCTACGCAACGGGGATGCGCGTCAGCGAACTCGTCTCGCTTCCGGCCCGCGTGCTCGACCAGGACGGACGCTTCCTGATGATCCGCGGCAAGGGCAACAAGGAACGGCTTGTGCCGCTATCGCAGTCGGCGATCGTGGCGCTCAAGCTCTACGGCCGTATGCTCGCCGCTGAAAACGACGCCGCCAAAGTGCTGCAGGAAAGCCCTTGGCTGTTTCCCGCAGCGTCCAAGGAGGGCTATCTGCCGCGTCAGGTTTTCGCGCGTGATTTGAAAAATCTTGCGATCCGGGCAGGTCTTACCCCATCTATGATCTCGCCGCATGTCATGCGGCATGCATTTGCAAGTCATCTTCTCGCCAATGGCGCGGATCTTCGCGTCGTTCAGGAACTGCTCGGCCACTCGGACATTTCAACCACGCAAATCTATACGCATGTGTTGGAGGAACGGCTTCAACAACTGGTCCAAACGCACCACCCCCTTGCCAAACAGGACAAAAAGCAGGAATAGGACCGGCGACAAAGGGCGAGCTCATCAAACTAGCCCCGGCAAAGGAACGGAAACGCACCTCATGCACAACTATCTCGACTTCGAAAAGCCGATCTCCGACCTCGAAGGCAAGATCATCGAACTGAAGAAGCTCGCCACGGAAGACGAGAGCATCGACACGTCAGATGAAATCGGCAGGCTCGAAGTTCGCGTTCGCGAAGCGATGGTCGACATCTACTCGAAGCTCAACGCCTGGCAGAAGACGCAGGTTGCGCGCCATCCGCAGCGACCGCATTTCGTCGACTATGCCAAGACGCTGTTTCAGGAATTCACGCCGCTTGCCGGCGACCGCAAGTTCTCCGAAGATGCCGCAATCCAGGCAGGCCTTGCCCGCTTCCGCGGCCAGCCCGTCGCCGTTCTCGGCCAGGAAAAGGGCAACGACACGAAGAGCCGCCTGAAGCACAATTTCGGCAGCGCCCGCCCCGAAGGCTATCGCAAGGCGATCCGCGTTCTCGAGATGGCTGACCGCTTCGGCCTTCCTGTTATCACGCTCGTTGACACGGCAGGCGCCTATCCGGGCGTCGGCGCCGAAGAGCGTGGCCAGGCCGAAGCCATCGCCCGCTCGACGGAAATGTGTCTCTCTGTGAAGGTACCGATCGTTTCCGTCGTCATCGGCGAAGGCGGCTCGGGCGGCGCGATCGCGATCGCCACCGGCAACCGCGTCTACATGCTGGAGCATGCGATCTACAGCGTCATCTCGCCGGAAGGTGCAGCCTCGATCCTCTGGCGCGATTCCGCCCGCGCCAAGGAAGCCGCCACCAACATGAAGATCACGTCCGAGGACCTGAAGGCGCTCGGCATCATCGACGGCGTCATCAGCGAGCCGCTCGGCGGCGCGCATCGCGATCCGGACAGCGTGATCGCCACGACCGGTGATGTCATTGCCAAAGCTCTGGGCGAGCTTTCCAACCGCACCGGCGAGCAGCTTCGCAACGAGCGTCGGCAGAAATTCCTCAACATGGGCCGCAATTTGTAGTGCACAAACGCGCGGCTGCGCCGTGAATGAGGCCAAACCTTGGCCACAATAATGTTATCAATAACATTACTACTTGCGGGGGACGCGAGCGCGCTTCATAGGCTGCTAAGAGTTTGTGAACCATAGTCAGCCTATGATTCGCTCCGCGTGCCGGGGCCGGGTTGCATACTGTTGATGGGCTTTTTTGAATGCGCATTCGTCATTTTGCATATGTTTCCCTGATGGCGCTGGCTTTGGCCGGCTGCAACGATGCATTGGAAACCGCCCAGGTCGATCTTTCCAGCGTCAAGAACAAGGTCGAGCAGCCATTGCCGCCACGCATCCTGTCCGAGATGTCGGCCAAGAGCATGCAGCGCAACTCGCCGATCATGATCCGCATCTTCAAGGAAGAAGGCGCGCTGGAGATCTGGAAGGCGAAAACCGACAATCGCTTCGACAAGATCGCCGACTACAAGATCTGCGCCTGGTCTGGCCGCCTCGGCCCGAAGGTAAAAGAGGGCGACCGGCAGGCCCCGGAAGGCTTCTACAACCTGACGCGCGCCAATCTCAATCCGAACTCCAAATACTACCTCGCGATCAACACCGGCTTTCCGAACCGCTATGACGCTGTGAACGGCCACAATGGCACCAACCTGATGATTCACGGCGCCTGCTCTTCGTCGGGCTGCTACTCGATGACCGACCAGCAGGTACTGGAGATCTACGCCTTTGCCCGTGACGCCTTTGCCGGCGGCCAGTCGACAGTGCAGCTTCAGGCCTTCCCCTTCCGCATGACCGCGGAAAACATGGTGCGCCATCGCCTGAACCCGAACATCGAGTTCTGGAACATGCTGAAGGTCGGCTACGACAATTTCGAGGTCACCAAGCGTCCTCCCGAGGTGAATTTCTGCGAGAAGAAATACGTCTTCAACCAGCAGTCAACCGACAATGGCGAGTTCAATCCGGCCGGCAAGTGCCCGGCAATGTCGACGCCGCCGGCGCTGACCGCCGCGCTTGCCTCCTACGGCAAGACCTACGATGCCGACTACGCCAAGGCCATGAAGAAGTATGATGGCATGGCCTGGTACGACCCGAGCGAGGCGGAGCGCAAGGCCGTGGTCGCTAAGCTGCGAAAGGGTCGCGAACTGGCCTATGCACCGACCGGCACCTCGCTGGAGGCGGGCAAGATGGTCAAGGTCGCGGACCTCGAAGAGATGATGGCGAGCAAGACCGCGTCCGCGGTTGCCGCAAATGCGGCGCCCAATGCTACGCCGGCATCCTCCGAAGCAAAGGAAATTGCCGTCGCCGCTGCCGTTCCGGCTCAGGTTCCGATCCCAACGCCGAGCCCGCTGGCATTCGCGCCGGTACAACAGCCCGAACCGGTGGAAGTCGCCTCGAAGAAGCCGTTCTGGAAATTCTGGGGCAGGGACTGACGGCGTGAGCGCCATCCTCTATGACCTACGCGGGCTAAAGTGCCCGCTTCCCGTGCTGAAGACCCGCCGCAAGATGTCCTCCCTTCCGAGCGGCTCACTGATCCGCGTCGAAACGACAGATCCGCTCGCTGGCATCGACATCCCTCATTTCTGCAACGAAGACGGCCACGAACTGATCGAGGCTGAGACGACGGAAGGCGGCCACCGCTTCCTCATCCGCAAGCGATAGATTAAAATCGCATTCCCGGCACGGCAAGCGGATTGTCGTGCAGCGCGGTGCGATCCGGCGTGTCGATGCGCGGCTTGCCGAGAAACGCGTCGAACAGATCCTTGACGAAGGCTTCCGGCAGATCCTTGGTGATCAGCACCATGCGCGTGCGCCTGTCCTGAGGGTCGGGCCATGCGGGCAGGCGCGATGGCTGATGGAAGATGCTCTGCACGCCGTGAAGCACCAGCGGCCGATCCGGGCGGTCCGAGACCGCGACGATCGCCTTCATCCGCAGCAGCTTGTCGCCATGCGCCGAACGCAAGAGATCGATGAACATGTCGAGCGCCATCGGGTCGATCGGCTTGTCCTCGACGATCGAGAAGGACCGGATCGATGCATCGTGGCGGTTCACATCATGTGGGTCCTGGTGATCGTTCCCGTGATGATGATGGTGATGGTCGTCAGCACCATGGTGATGATGGTCATGCTGGTGATGCGCCTCATGCGCATCCTCATCCCGCAGCCAGCGTCCGACGTCGGCAATCTTGTTTGTCGGATCGTAGAGGCCGTTGACGAGCACACTGACCTGCCCTGCTTCGGCGCTGTCGGCATCCATCAATGCGGCACGCGGATTGAGCGCATCGAGACGCGCCTCCAGTGCTTCCAACACGTCTGGCGAAGCCATTGTCCGCTTGGAGAGAATCAGCCGATCGGCAACCGCGGCCTGCTTCACCGCTTCCTCGTGATTGTCGAGGGTCTGCGAGCCGTTGACTGCATCGACCACCGTCACGATGCCATCGAGGTCGAAATTGGTGGCGATGATGGGGTTGCCCATGATCGCCTGCATGACCGGTGCCGGATCAGCAAGGCCGGTCGTCTCGATCACGACGCGCTTCACCGGCTTGACGCGGCCCGTCTGTACCGCGTCCATCAGATTTGCGAGGGTATCGACGAGCTCTCCGCGCACCGTGCAGCATAGGCAGCCGTCCGACAGTTCGATGATCGCATCGCCCGAGCTTTCCACCAGTAGATGATCGATGCCGACATCACCGAACTCGTTGATGATCACGGCGGCGTCCTTCATCGCCGGATCCTTGAGGATCCGGTTCAGCAAGGTGGATTTGCCGGCGCCAAGAAAGCCGGTCAGGATGGTGACCGGTATCCGATCGGAAACAGCGCTCATGTCAAAGTGGCCTCAGAAAGTGGTCGGGCGTGGCAGCGGAACCGGGACCTTGGCAATCGTTCCCGCGGTATCCGCGGTCGCCAACTTGTCCGGCTGCGGTTCGTTCTGGCCCGGGATCAGTCCTGCGAAGACGAAGTTGGGGTCGTGGTCCATTTCCTGGATATAGGGAGACTGAACCTTCATGCGGCCCACTTCGTCGCGCGTTTCGCTGCGGACCTTGGCACCCTTGGCGCTGCAGATATCGGCGGTAATATCGGCGACCTGATCCTGACCCGGGCCATAGGGCCGTAATGAACTGAGCGTATCGGGCGCGGCAAACTGCGAAGTGAAGCCCTTTTGCAGCAGGTCGGCGGAGGCATCCGCCCGCGCCGCAAGACTGTCCGTGCCGAGCACGACAGAGATCAAGGTACGGCCGTTGCGCGTCGCCGAACCGATCTGGTTGAAGCCCGAGGCGCAGATGAAGCCCGTTTTCATGCCATCGGCGCCGGCAAAACGACCGATCAGCACGTTGATGCTCGGCACGTTCTTGGTGCCCGTCGTGATGCCTTCAAGCGAGAAGTATCCGGCGTATTGCGGGAACTCGCGACGAAGCGCCACGGAAAGGACCGCAAGATCGCGCGCCGTCGTATACTGGCCCTTGCCGGGCAGGCCGTTCGGATTGACGAAATGCGAGTCGGTCATGCCGAGCTTCGCCGCCTCGGCGTTCATCTTCAGCACAAAGGCTTCCTGCGTTCCGCCGACGGCCTCGGCAACGGCAACCGCAATGTCGTTTGCCGACTTGACCATCAGGATCTTCAGCGCGCTGTCGAGCGTCAGCTTCTGTCCCGGCTTGAAATACATCTTTGCCGGCGGCTGGGCTGCCGCCCGCTTGCTCATGACGATGGGGGTATCGAGGCTGATCTGGCCGGCGCGAACCGCGTCGAAAACCGTATAGACGGTCATGAGCTTGGTGAGCGAAGCCGGATACCATTTGCGGAAGGCTTCCTCGTGCTCCAGCACGCGGCCGCTCTGCACATCCACCAGAATATGCGGATTCGCATAGGCCTGAGCGGAGGCCGAGAGCGCGATGGCGGCTGCGGAAGCTACGATTGAAAGCGGCCGCAAGGCGGCAAGCAAACGGTTCTGGCGCGTCAACACGGTTCGTCCTTAAAGATGTCCGGAAGTCTCGAAAGTTTCCCCTATTTAACGTATATGGCCATGACATGGCAAAGGGCCTTGATTAAGTTATTTCTGCGGCATCGTGTCCTTGCGACCCGATCCCGTCCCCGTTTCGATTTCACGACAGGAAGCTGACATGCCGATTTTGAACAGAGCCGCCGAACTTCAAGACGAGGTGACAGAGTGGCGCCGGCATATCCATGCACGCCCCGAACTTCTTTTTGCGGTCGAGAACACCGCCGCCTTCGTGGCTGAAAAACTCAAGGAATTCGGCGTCGACGAGATCGTCACCGGCATCGGCAGGACCGGCGTCGTCGGTCTGATCAAAGGCAAGGGCGAGGGCGGGCGCACCATCGGTTTGCGCGCCGACATGGACGCGTTACCGCTTACCGAAATCAGCGGCAAGCCCTGGGCTTCCACGACACCTGGCAAGATGCATGCCTGCGGTCACGACGGCCATACGGCCATGCTGCTCGGCGCGGCCAAGTATCTGGCCGAGACGCGCAACTTCAACGGCAACATCGCGGTCATCTTCCAGCCCGCGGAAGAAGGCGGCGGCGGTGGCAACCTGATGGTCAAGGACGGCATGATGGAGCGCTTCGGCATCGAAGAGGTCTACGGCATGCACAATCTGCCGGGTCTTCCTGTCGGGCACTTTGCCATCCGTAGCGGCGCGATCATGGCCGCCACCGACGAATTCACCATCGCCATCAAGGGCCGCGGCGGCCATGCGGCCCAGCCGCACCGCACGATCGACCCGATCGCCATCGGCGCTCAGATCGTCAGCAATCTGCAGCTGATTGCCTCCCGCAATGTCGATCCGCTGCGTTCGGTCGTCGTCTCGGTCACCAAGTTCAACGCGGGCTTCGCCCACAACGTCATCCCGAACGACGCGACGATCGCCGGCACCGTGCGCACGCTCAATGAGGAGGTGCGTAACCTCGCCGAAACCCGCCTGAAGCAGGTCGTCAACGGCCTCGTTGCCGCCCACGGCGCAGAGGTTGATATCGACTTCAACCGGAATTATCCCGTCACCTTCAACCACGCGACGGAAACCGGCCACGCCGTCCGCATCGCCGGCGAGATTGCTGGCGCAGGCAACGTCAATGCGGAGATCGACCCGATGATGGGCGGCGAGGATTTCTCCTACATGCTGAACGCCCGTCCCGGCGCCTTCATCTTCATCGGCAACGGAGACACGGCCGGCCTGCACAACCCCGCCTACGATTTCAACGACGAAACCATCGCCCACGGCATTTCCTACTGGGTGCGGCTCGCCGAACAGCGCCTCGGCGCCTGAAATCTGACGTCAGTTACACATGCAAAAGAGCTTGGCTTCCGGCCAAGCCTTTTGTATGCATGACGCTCAAGTGGTCCCGTAGCTCAGCAGGATAGAGCATCAGATTCCTAATCTGAGGGTCACGCGTTCGAATCGCGTCGGGATCACCATTATTTTCAGTAACCGTGTCGTACTGCGCGCTTCCGCTCTGAGTTCAGGGCAACGGAACCGGCGCGTCGCTGAGCGTTCGCAGATATGCGATCACGTTCAGTCGATCAGTTTCATCAGGCGCTCCACGAATCTCCATGTTTACGCCTGGGGTTGTGAGGGTTGGACCGGCGAGAAAAATGTTGAGGTCCTCGAACGTCCAAGTCCCCTCCCACGCCAACAGGGAGTTGTCAGGGCGGCACCGGCGATCGGCAGACCGATCGCCGACTCCTTGTTCACGTTGGCGCCGCGCTTGATCAGCAACTCTGCCGCTTCGGGATGTTCGCTACGAATGGCCAGGAAAAGAGGATTGGCTCCCTTTGTCCTGCTCTTCGATGTCAGCCCCGGCGTCGAGGGCGGCCGCGATGGCAGTCGGGTCGCCGCTCTTCACCGCCTCGTGAAGTGGGCGGCCTTGCGTAGCCCACGCATCGGTCTTCCCCTCCGCCAACACGATGATCGCGAAGCATATACCCCGATCCCCCACCCGAATAGCTCGATCTGCCTTGCCGGCGGTCACGCGCGCCTTCTCGACCCACTGGGCGGCAATCATTTCCACGTGCCAGCGAGGTAGTCAGGCGATGAGGAGAGAAACGCTTTTGGTCTCCGACTACCTAAAGCCGTGACAAAAAACCTTCCAACTCCTCCCCATCGACAGACACGCGATGCCGTTCCTCCGGATAGGCGCCGCTGGCGATGTCGGTAGCGTATTCGCGGAATGCCGCGATCCGTTCAGCCTGGATGCGGTCATATTCGGCCGCCAGGTTGCGATAGACCTTGGCATGGCGCGGATATTTCCCGCGGTTTAGGCCGAGCACGTCCTCGGAGAAGAGATACTGGGCGTCGCATCCGCTGCCGGCGCCCATGGAGATCATGAGCATGGAGGTGCGTTCAGAAATCGCTGCCGCTACCTCGGCCGGCACGACCTCGATCTCCGCGCTGAAGGCACCCGCGGCCTCCAGATCCTTCACTTGCTTGTAGACAAGAGCCGCCGTTTCGGCCGTCTTGCCGACCGCGCGAAAGCCGCCCGTCCATGTGGCATGCGACGGGATAAGCCCCGTGTGTCCACAGACCGGAATATGCTCGTCGCGCAGCCGCCGGATCGTCTGCAGGCTGGCGGCGCAATAGATGGCATCGGCCGAGGCCGCCCGCATCTTTACCGCCGAGCGCAGGATCTCATCGGTGGTGGCGCCGCTCTGGCCGTATTCGCCACCCGGAATGGCAAAACGCCCCGGGGCGGCATCGCGGAACCGCGGATCGAAAAAAAGTTCCGGCGGCACGGAAATCAGGTCGATGCCGGCAGCCTCGGCCGCTTCCGCCTCTTCGAGCGACACGACGCGCAGCATGCTGAGCTGCCGCTTGCCCTTCATCGCTAGGAGGTCATGCACAGTCGGTCGCAGTTGTTTGCCCATCGCCGATACCTTGAGAATGCGGCAGCCAGTCAGGCGGCCAGGAGGGATTTCAGTTTGACGCTGCTTGCGACAAGCGCTGCCGGATCCGGATGCGCGCGCGCCGCAATCAGCATTTCGGCAAGCCGGATATCGCGCGCGACCACGTTGCCGCGACCGATGCCGCTGGCCGCAAGCAGCCTGCCGGCTTCATCGAGATGAAAGAGAATGAAAGCGCCGTCGCCGAGGTCGCGGCGCAAATGCTGAACGGCGCCCTCCGCGAGGCCGACGATCTGCAGCGTTACGTCATACTGATCGGACCAGAACCAGGGAACGGCGGAAACGGATGTGCCAAGCCCCATCATGTTGGCGGCGGCCAATGCTCCCTGTTCCTGGGCATTCCGCCAGGATTCGAGCCGCACACGCCGGCCGCCATAGATCGCGAGGGGGAACGAGCAGCAGTCGCCGGCTGCGTAGATGTCAGGCGCCGAGGTGCGCAGGAATTCATCGACGGCAATCCCATTGTCGATTGTGAGACCGGCCCGCGCGGCAAGCTCCGTATTGGGAGTGGCGCCGATTCCGATAAGCACGAGGTCCGCGCCGATCATATTGCCGTCGGACAGGTGGACAACGGCCTTTTCGTCGTCTTCCGCAATGGCTGTTATAGCCACCCCGCAGCGGATATCGACGCCCTCGAGCGAATGCCGTTCGCAGATCACCCCGGCAACTTCCTCCGGGACGCCGCGCTTCAGCACGCGTTCCAGGCCCTCGAGGACCGTTACGGAAGTTCCGAGCGCACGCGCCGTCGCGGCAAGCTCCAGGCCGATAAAGCCGCCGCCGATGATGACAATATGCTTTCCGGGCACCATTGCCCTGCGAAGTGCCACCGCATCGGCATGGGTGCGCAGCGAGCAGATATGCTTGCTGTCCTCGGCAATATCAGGAAGCACCCGCGCACGGGCGCCGGTCGCGAGCAACAGCTTGTCATAGGCAATGGTAGAGCCATCGGAAAGCGTAACGGACTTTGCTTGACGGTCGAGATCCTGAACCGTCAGGCCGGTCAGCAGACTGATGCCGCCTGCGGCATATCTCTCCAGTTCGGCGATGAATTTCGGTTCCTCAGTCCCTTGGTCGGACGCCTTCGAAAGCGGCGGCCGCTCGTACGGCGCGAGCGCCTCGCTTCCAATCAGCGTGATCTCGCCGTCAAATCCCTTTTCGCGGAGGGCAAATGCCGCGCGGGCGCCGCATTCCCCTGCCCCGATGGTCACGAAATGGGTCATGACAGCCTCCTCAGATCGAGATGAAGACAGCGCCGTCTTCGACCTTCACGGGATAGGTGCCGAGGTTGACGCAAACCGGCGCTCCCTTCGCCTGCCCCGTTTTGTAGTTGAAACGGCCATTGTGCTTGGGACATTCGATGATCTCGTCCATGACCAGGCCGTCGGCCAGATGGACCTGCTCGTGCGTGCACAATCCGTCCGTTGCAAAGAATTCATCGTCGGGGCTGCGATAAACCGCGAACGTCCTGCCCTGGTGATCGAACCGCATCACGTCCTCTTCGTCGATGTCCTCGACGGCACAGACCTCGATCCAATTTCCGCTCATCTCGTCCTCCCAGGCTTATGCTTGGCGTTGTTTATTGGGCAGCCGGCGCAAGCTCGGCGTGGAATTCCTCGCGATAGGGACGCGCCGTCGCCGGCAGTTCGCGCTTCAGGAAATAGTCCTCATTGCGCAGCTGGCGCAGGAATGCCGGGAGCATCTCGCGATAGCCGGACCAGATCGACGGGTTTGCCGCCGGCAGGTCGTGCTTGATCATCGCATGCAGGCGCGGCAGCGCATGGTAGGGCACCATCGGGAACATGTGGTGCTCGACGTGATAGTTCATGTTCCAGTAGATGAAGCGGCTGATGGGGTTCATGTGAACCGTGCGGCTGTTCAGACGATGGTCGATGACATTGTCCGCGAGGCCCCCATGCTGCAACAGTCCGGTCAGCACATGATGCCACGCGCCATAGAGCCTGGGCAGGCCAATCAGCACCAGCGGCAGGATGGAGCCCATCGCAATCGCAACGGCGATCGTCGCGACATAGATGGCAAGCCAGATGCGGGCGATAAGTATCGCGCGGGGCTGTTCCATCTCGGGGATGAAGGTCTTCTCCTCTACGCCGATGACGCCGACGGCATTGCGCAGCATGTCGACCATCGCGTGCCAGACATCGAGAATGCCGAAGAAGTTCAGGATCAGCCGCAGCAGATCCGGCGGACGCATTACCGCAATTTCGGGATCGCGGCCGACGATGACTGTGTCGGTATGATGGCGCGTATGGCTCCAGCGCCAGGTCACCGGATTGCGCATGATCATGAAGCAGGCGATCTGATAGACCGCGTCGTTCATCCAGCGCGTCTTGAAGGCCGTGCCGTGACCACACTCGTGCCAGCGGCTATCCGATGCCGAACCGTAAAGCACCCCATATGCCAGAAAGAAGGGCACGCAGAGCCACGAGCCCCAGAAGTAGACGCCAAGTCCGCCAAGGAGGATCATTGCGCCCAGCCAGATGATCGTGTCAAGGATAGCCGGAGCGTCGGAGCGCTGCATCAGCGCTTTCATGTCCTTGCGCGCAACCTCGGTGTGATACCACTCGGCGGCGGCCAATCCCATGTCAACGGCTGTGCGGCCGCTTTCACCGAGCAGGCTGTAGTCCCGCTTCCTCGTCTGATCAGCCATCTCAACCTCCCGCATGCCATCCCTCCCGGCCTATGCAGACGAGAATATGTTGACTTTCATCAAGCGACAATGCAGCCTTGATGTATTCTATCAAAAGACATCATTGCGACCACATCACAATGATGGATTCTTGCAAGGACCGAATGGTGAAGCGACCGACAATACAGGATCTGGCGAATGCTTCGGGCGTCAGCGTCGCGACGGTCGATCGTGTGCTGAACGGCCGGCATCGGGTTAGGGAGGAGACGGCACGGCGGGTCTATAACGCGGCGGCCTCTATCGGCTACCATGCGGTCGGCTTGCTCCGGCAACGGGTATTCCAGGACCTCCCGCATCATCGGCTGGGCTTTCTTCTGCAGCGTCCGACGCAGTCGTTCTACCAAACGCTCGCCAGGGAAATCGAGCAAGCGGCGCATGCCAACACATCGTCTCGCATAACCGCCCAGATCGAATATGCGACGGCGTCCACGCCTGCTGCGATCATTGAAAAGCTGAAGCTTCTCGCCAGCCGCAACCAGGCGATCGCATTGGTCGGTCCGGACTATCCGGCCGTCGCGGCCGAGGTTGAAGATCTGAAGGCCAGGGGCATTCCTGCCTTTTCCATTCTGTCCGATCTCGCCAGTGGCGTGCGACAGGGTTATATCGGGCTGAACAATCGAAAGGTCGGCCGCACGGCCGCCTGGATGATCGCAAAGGCTGCCAAGAAACCCGGCAAGGTCGCCTGCTTCGTCGGTAGCCACCGCTATCATGGACATGAACTGCGCGAGATCGGCTTCCGCTCTTATTTTCGAGAGAACGCCCCGGATTTCGAGGTTCTCGAGACGCTGATCAACCTCGAAACCCCTGAAATAACGCACGAAGCCACCATCAATCTCCTCAAGCAGCACCCTGATCTCGTCGGCTTCTATGTCTGCGGCGGCGGCATGGAAGGCGCGATCTCAGCCGTTCGCGAAGAAGGTCTCGCCGGCAAGCTTGTCGTCGTCGTCAACGAACTGACGCCGGACTCGCGCTCGGCACTCGCCGACGACGTGGTGACCATGGCGATCGCGACGCCCGTCAGGAACCTCTGCACCGAGCTGATCACATTGATGACAACCTCGATAGGATCAGAGGACGACGCGATCCCGGGTCAATCGTTCCTGCCCTTCGATATCTACACCTCGGAGAACATCTAGCCCTGCCGGCGACCCGTCCTCCGCCTTAGCGCCGTGCGGCCCAGGACAATCCGCGTCGAAGAATGAGGCGCATATAGGGGTGGTCGAACTCGCTCGCGACATGGCCGAGAGCGGAATAGAACACACGCCCCTGTCCGAACTGGCGCTTGAAGGCAACGGGCATTGTCACGTTGCGGGCGGCCGAATCATACTCTCCGGAAAAGCGCGTCGTCGCCAGGATTTCGACCGACGGATCGTAGTGGAGGTAGTACTGCTCGGACCGATAGTCGAAGTCGGGAATCCCCGCCATCACAGGATCATGCTGACGGGTCACGTTGACGCGGAAATCGATGATGTTGCCGGGATGGGAGACCCATGTTACCCCGGAGACATACCGGAACGGTGCGCTCTCCTTGAATGAAGTCGCCAGCGCGCCGTGATGCCCCCCGAGGCCGAGACCGCCGCGCACAGCCTCCACCAGCGCGTCTGCGTGCGCCTTCTCGATTTTCTCGCCGGTAACTACAGGCACGAGCAGATCGGCGCCCGCGATCACAGCTGACCCGAAGATGCCGAGGTCGCCGGTCACCTCGACGGCAAAGCCATCCTCGTGCAACAGGTCCGCGACGCGGTGGGCGCACGCTTCAGGCTCGTGGCCGCTCCAACCGCCCCAGACGATGATCGCTTTGCGCATAAGCACTCCCTTGCCGAACACATTGGGCCGCCGAGAGCGGCCAGATCTTCTTTACGACAAGACGGGTCGAGCAAGCCAGTGCAAGCCTTGCCGGACCATATTTTCTTCCGACTCTCGGAAGGCGGAACTTTCCGACCCGTTCTGCGTTTCGCGGAAAACGGAGGGAGTGCTCGCCATGCGTATGAAACTGACGTTGCTTGCATTCGCATATCTTGTCGTCAGCGGCCTGTTGCTGGCAACCACCTATAAATCGGCGGGACCGATCACGACGCCAAAGACAGATCGGGTCGCAGCCTTCCAGATGGAACGCTTCGCCGGCTGAGGGATAACTACGCTACCTTGATATCATTGCGCACGGGCCGCGTTCCCGCGAGAGCGCGCGCGACGGCGGTTGCACGCTCGATCTCGGCTGCCGTGGCAACCATGCCGGTCAGCACGACCTCACGACCTTCAAGCGTCACCTTCACATCAGCCGCATCAATCCCACCAGCGACAGCCAAGGCATTCGCTACGGCCTCCTCGAGCGCGGCATCCTGGTTAGCTCCAGTCTCGGGTTCGAAGGGTTCGCCATAGAGCGTCGGTTGCTTGAAAACCATGTGCCTTCCTCCTGTCTCGATTACGAAACGCAGCAATTGGCCGATTGGTTTCGCGCCACCCTGTTAGACATGGCAAGGGAGGGCAACCGCCCTCTCCCGGATTCGCTGGATTTCTGCTGCGCCGCACACTTGCCGCTCATTTCAATCCCCTGTACAGCCAGAGCCAATGCAAGAGTTTTGGCGAAATCACCGATGATGGCAGGCGAAAGTGCGCCGAGGCGCCTCAGTATTTTTGGCTCAACCGGCTCGATCGGACAAAATACGCTCGACGTTGTCGAGCAGTTGGGCGGTCGGGACTGCTATGAGATCTCCGTCGTAACGGGCAACGAGAACGTCCAGCTTTTGGCGCAGCAGGCGAAATCGTCAGGCGCCAAGCTTGCGGTCACCGCCAGCGACGGCAAATATCACTCGCTGAAGGAAGAACTGTCCGGCAGCGGCATTGCGGTTGCCGCCGGCGTATCGGGCCTGGCTGAGGCCGCCGACCTCGAGGCGGATTGGGTGATGGCCGCCATCGTCGGCACGGCCGGCCTCGCGCCGACACTGGCCGCCGCCCGCAAGGGCGCAACGATCGCGCTCGCCAACAAGGAATGCCTGGTGTCAGCCGGCGACTTGTTCGTCGATGCAGTGGCAAAGGGCGGCGGACGGCTGATCCCCGTCGACAGCGAACACAGCGCGATCTTTCAGTCTCTCGACGAAGACCAGCAGCACGCCGTCGAACGGATCATCCTGACGGCTTCGGGCGGTCCGTTCCGCACCTGGTCGCGCGCCGACATGGCGAATGTGACCGCTGCAACGGCGCGAGCGCACCCGAACTGGTCGATGGGACTGAAGATCTCGGTCGGAAGTGCCTCGATGTTCAACAAGGCGCTGGAGATGATCGAGGCGAAGCATCTCTTCGGCGTTCGCCCGGACCAGATCGAAGTGATCGTCCACCCGCAGTCGATCATTCACTCGATGGTCGGCTACACGGATGGATCGATCATCGCCCAGCTCGGCAGCCCCGATATGCGGACGGCGATCGGTTACGCGCTCGACTACCCGCGCCGACCGACACTGAACGTCGAGCGACTGGATTTCGCCAAGCTCTCGCGCCTCGACTTCGAGGCACCGGATGAACAGCGTTTCCCGGCGCTCAGACTGGCGCGCACCGCGCTGGAACGCGGCGGCCTACAGGGCGCCATCATGAATGCGGCCGAGGAAATTGCGTTTCACGCGTTTGTCGAGGAACGGATCGGCTTCCTGTCCATGGCCGACATTGCCGAAGCGGTGATGGACAAGATGATCGCAACCGGCGAAGCGAAGACGATGGACGACGTCTTTGCCGCCGATGCCGAAGCCCGCAGGCTCGCTGCCGAACTGGTAGCCCTCAGCGAAAAGGCCGCCTGACGGCGGCCCAATCTTTTCCCAAACAATGTACCTTTAGGCCACGTGCCGCGCCAGCGCGCAGCGCGCCCAGAGCGAATGCAGCGCCTCGACGAGATGTTCGATGTCGGCGTCGCTGTGCAGCGGCGTCGGAGTGATGCGCAGCCGCTCGGTCTTCTTCGGCACCGTCGGGTAGTTGATCGGCTGCACGTAGACACCGCAATTGTCGAGCAGCAGGTCGGAGATCCACTTGCACTTGGCGGCATCGCCAACCATGACCGGCACGATGTGGCTCGGGTTCGGCATGTGCGGAATGCCGCGCTGATCGAGCAGCGCCCTGAGCTTGCGGACACGATCCTGGTGGCGCGCGCGCTCGAACGGGCTGACCTTCAGATGCTGGATCGAGGCAACCGCACCGGCAGCAAGGGCCGGCGGCAGCGCCGTCGTGAAGATGAAACCAGAGGCAAACGAGCGGATGAAGTCGCAGAGCGCCGTCGAGGCGGCGATGTAGCCGCCCATGACGCCGAATGCCTTGCCGAGCGTGCCTTCGATGACCGTCAGGCGGTCCATCAGGCCCTCGCGCTCGGCAATGCCGCCGCCGCGCGGACCATACATGCCGACGGCATGGACTTCGTCGAGATAGGTCATCGCGCCGTATTTGTCGGCGAGGTCGCAGATCTCCTTGATCGGGGCGATGTCGCCATCCATCGAATAGACCGATTCGAAGGCGATCAGCTTCGGCGCCTTCGGATCGGCGGCGGCCAGCTTGGCTTCGAGATCATGGATGTCGTTGTGCTTCCAGATCACCTTGTCGCACTTGGCGTAGCGAATGCCTTCGATCATCGACGCATGGTTCAAGGCGTCGGAGAAGATGATCAGGCCGGGGATC
>NZ_KB897832.1:0-128095 GCF_000377185.1 Rhizobium sp. 42MFCr.1 | reverse complement strand
ATCTCAAGAGCCGTCTGGGTGGGGGCAGGTTTCTTCAACATGTCCCAATGAATCACAAACCCCCAGACGGTGCCAGGGGTTTGTCAGCAATCTGACGGAGCGGGAGGCATCCTCCCGCTCCGTCTTCCATCTGCTTGAAAGTCAGCTCGCGAAACGACCGGCGTCGGCGCCGTAGTAGTTCAGGTAGCGATCGGAAATGCTGGCGATCGGCAACACGATCAGGACATCCGTCGTATTGAAGGCCTTGTCGACCACGGCGGTCGAACCGACCATGGCGCCGAGGCGCAGGTAACCCTTGATCAACGGCGGCAGTGCCATCAGCGCCCGCTTCGGGTTGACGGCTTCGGCCGGCATCAGATCCATGTCGCGCGCAAGGTGCGGAAGAGCGGCGACGGCCCACTCATCCTTCGCGGCGACGTTGTGATGCAGGAAGGACAGTGCCAGCGCATGGCTTTCCGGGTGGATGCCCGGGAAGGAGGCGCAACCGAACATGGCGCCCATGCCATGCTTCAGCGCATAGGCCCAGTTGCCCTGCCACAGAAGCTCGACCGTGCGCTTGGTGCGGTAGTCGGGCAGCACACAGGAGCGGCCGAGTTCCATGAACCGTTTGTCCGGATGGCGAGCAAGCAGCTCGTCGATGGCGAATTCCGAAGCCGAGTAAAAGCCGCCGTTCGCCATGGCGACTTCCTGTCGCAGCAGGCGATAGGTGCCGACGATCTGGTCCTCGCTGTCACCCTCGATCGAGCGGTCGAGCACGAGCAAATGATCGCAGAACGTGTCGTAGGAATCGAAATCGCGCTTGCGGCGCATGGCCTCCGGCGAAAGCTGTGCCCCCATTTCTTCGACGAAGACGCGGAAGCGGACGGCCTGGGCGGCATCGATCTCGCTGGCCGTTCGGGCAAGGCGAGTTTCGAGATTGCCGATGCGGCCGAGAACGTCGCCTTCCTTTAGCGCAAGCGTGGTCGATGGCCGGGGGGTCTCGGCGACAGCGTCACAGTTGAGGGCGTCTGCTGACATGGCGATTCTCCCGTTGCCGGCTTTTGACACGCCATAAAACACTTATATGCGACAGGAAAGTGACATCATATAGCCGCCATACGCAAGAAGCGTGCCGGTTATTTGATGGCTACCGCGCTTCCGCGCGGCGGGCCGAAAGCGCAGCAACAGCTTGGACTTCCGTCAGCAACCTTATCGGGTCAACCGGCTTTACCATGACGCGGTTTGCACCATTCAGCAAGACTTGTCTACGGGATTCATCGCGCTTGTCGGCGGTGAGCACGAGGATCGGAACAGGCGGAAGATCGAGCCGGCGTTCGTGCCCGCGTAGCCGGCCAAGCATGTCGATGCCGTCGCCTCCTGGCATGGAAAGGTCGCTGATGACAATGTCAGGGCGCACGCTTCCCTCCGACAGCGCGGCGTCGAGCAGCGTCTCGAAGTGCTCGACGTGCTCGACGGTATGACCGGCTTTTTCGAGCATGGCGCGAATGAGCATCGCGTTGATCGGGTCGTCTTCCGCCAGCAGGATACGCAGCCCACTCTGGATTCCCGCTTCCGGAATGGCAACGCTGAAACCGGGCTGGTTATCGTTCAACGCATCGCGCTTCTCCATGCCGCGCATCCGTCCACGCAGCACGTCGATCAGCGATTGCTCGCGCAGCGGCCGTATCAGCCACGCGTCGAATAGGTCGAGCGGATGGGCGTTGCGCTCCTCGGGGTTGACCAGGAAGATTTTGCGCAGTCCCAGTGCCGCGATTTCGCCACGGTCGGCAAGGTGCTCGGCGAACTCCGTCGACATCCGGTGGTCGACGATGATGTCGGTTGGCCTGCGGTCGCCCGCAGCCATGGCGAGCAACATGTCATGGGCGCTCGCACCGTCGGTGACCAGGTGGCAATCGCCGCCGAGCGTTGCGATCGTCTCCGATATCGCTTTGCGCGCCGAACCGTCCGGTGCCAACAGCAGCACGACGCTGCCTGCAAGCACGGCCTTGTGGCGACTGCGGCGTTCCTCCGGAATGGCGATCGGAAAGCGGATGCTGAACTCGCTACCGGCTCCCTTTTCGCTCGTCACCGTAAGTGTGCCGCCAAATTCGCGCATGATGCGGGCGGAGATGGAGAGACCAAGCCCTGTCCCGGCGCTCTTCTCGACCAGCGTTCCGCCCTGCTCGAATTCGCCGAAGATGCGGTTTTGTTCTTCCTCGGTCATGCCGGGGCCGGTGTCGGTGACACTGATCAGCACGGTGTTCGCCTGCAGCGATGCCTGGACGAAAACGCCGCCCGCCTGCGTGAATTTCACGGCGTTGCCGATCACGTTGAACAGGACCTGACGCAGGCGCGCCGGATCGAAGCTCATCATGTCTGGAAGGTCGGAGGATACCGTTGTCCCAATCTCGATGCCCTTTTCATGGGCGCGGTGGGCCAGCATTTCGACGACGCTTTCAAGGAGTTTGCGCAGCGATTCTGCGCGGGGGCGCAATTGGAAACGACCGACCTCGATGGTCGAGAAGTCTAGGAGGTCCTCGACCAGCTGCGTCAGCGCATAGCCGGATTGGCGGATGCCCGTCAGATAGTTCTGCTGTTCCTGCGTCAGCCGTGTCTCGGTCAGCAGATGCGTCATGCCGAGGATGCCGGACAGCGGAGTGCGGATTTCATGGCTGACCGTGGCAAGCAGGCGTGATTTGGCTGCGCTGTTGTACTCGGCCTTCTGCCGGGCCTCCTCGCGGGCTTGTGCGGTCAGCCGTTCGTCGGTGATATCGCGAGCGATGCTCTGCAGCAGGAGCCGTCCGTCGGCGGGGTCGCGGGTAACGACGTCACGCCAGAAAAAGATGCGTTGGCCTTCCGGCGTCGAGATCTCCACCTCGAAGCGATGCGGTGCCGAGCCCGGTCGAAAGGCGATGCCAATCTCCTCACACGTCAGTCCCTCTGGATTGAGCCTGCCGGTCAGCCGACGAAATGCCTCGTTGGCGCCAACGATGCGCCGATCCATGTTCCGTGTGACGGTAATGTCGCCAAGCGCGTCGTGGATCTCCGCAAAGAGAGCCGCCCTCTGGCTCCATGCGGATGAAACGCCGGTGAGGTGTTTCCGCAACGGGCGTTGTCTGGTGGTTGCGAGCATCGCGAGCAGGACAACGAAGGACAGCGCGGCAACGCCGAGCCCCACCGATGGCAGCAGAGGGCCGCCCGCCTGCGCCACGACAACAAGGAGAAAGCCGCCAACAAGGCCGAGACCGCCCAACCACCAGGATAGAAGCTTGCGGCCGACGCGGCTGCGTTGGAATTGCGGTGAGACGAACTCGGCTTGATAGGCAACAATATCCGAGTCCCGCTCACCGTGGCGATGAGCGGTATGCCGCCCGAACGCGGCGGCAAGTCTGTCGTGCAATTGACCGAGACCTTGCATGCCCGCCGGAATAGCATGGCGGCGGTTCCAAATGCCTTCAGCAAACCGCTAAGATTTTAACGGTCTGCGTTTTTAGGTTGTATCAGCTCGTCCAGAATCACGCATCCCGCGCCGATCGTGATAAAACTGTCGGCCAAGTTGAAGACGGCGAACGACCATGTCTCGGTGTGAAACAGGATGTAGTCGATCACATGCCCGTAGAGGAAGCGATCGATCAGGTTCCCGAGCGCGCCGGCGATGATCAGCGCGTAGCCGAGGTGAGCGAAGGTGCGCTGCTTGTTGGTGCGGTGCCAGAGCCAGATGACGAAAGCGACGATGATGAGGCGCATGCCGACGATGAACCAGCCGTCCATGCCCGAGAGCATCGAGAAGGCGACGCCTAGATTGTAGGTTCGGTAAAGCGCCAGCATCGGGAAAAGATGCACCGGCTCCTGCATTGGTAGGGTGTGGTCGACAACGATCTTGACGATCTGGTCGAGTGCGACGGCGATGACGATGAAGATCAGGATTGGCAGCGGCCGGGCAAGCAGCGTCGGTCGTTCTAGCGTCTGTTCGGTCATTTGGCCTCGTCGAGTGAGAGGAGGTGGCGGCGCGCCTCGAACAGCATGACGGCGCTGGCGACGGCAAGATTGAGCGAGTCGGCACGGCCCTGCTGCGGAATGCGGGCAAGCGCATCGGCTTCCTTGGCAAGATGCTCGGGCAGCCCGGACTGCTCGTTGCCCATCAGGATCACCACCGGCTTCTTCTTGTAGTCGATGGTACGGTAGTCAACTGACCCTGCCAGATGCGTAGCAACGACGGAAGCTCCAGCGTGCTTCTTCCAGGCAATGAATTCTTCCGCCGTGGCGCGTGCAACGGGAACGGCAAACACCGAGCCCATGGTGGCGCGCACCGTTTCGAGCGAGAAGGGATCGGTCGTCTCGCCGACAAGGATGACGCCAGAGGCGCCGGCAGCGTCGGCTGTGCGGATGATCGTGCCGAGGTTGCCGGGATCGCGCACGCGATCGAGGGCGATCCAGGTTTCACCCGGCCTTGGGTGGATCTCGCGCAATGGCTTCCAGCGGCTTTCGAAGATGCCGACCACCATCTGCGGATTGTCGCGACGGGTGATCGAGGAAATCACCTTCTCGCTGACCTCGAGCACCAGCCCACCGGAGGCGACCGTCTTTGCCGCCATCTGCTCGACCAGCGGCTTGCCCTTGGCCGCTTTGGCATAGACAAGCGTGCGGATCGTCCAGCCGAGTTCGATCGCGTCGATGACCAGCTTCAAGCCTTCGGCCATGAAGGTGCCGCTCTGCTCGCGGGTCTTCTTGTCGCTGAGCGCCTTAATGTCCTTGATGATCGGATTGGCGAGCGAGGTAACCTCTTTCACGTGCCCGACCTTATGCGGGCCGTGGCCCCTGTGTTCATGGCTCATTTGGGTACCAACGGGAGAAGAGTGAGGTGGAGAGTGCGCGGCCCGGCGCCTTGCCGTCCAGCCCGACCTCGCGAAGGACGAGCTCGCCGGATTCGACGACACCGCCGGCCCCGCGCATGGTCTCGCGCATCAGTTCATGGATCGAATAGAAGCTGGCCCGGATCGAATAGGCCGTCAACACAAGTCCAACCGCCTTCGGAGACAGGATTTCACGGCAGATATCGAGCATCAGCGGCAGGTGCGCGAAAAGATGCCAAACCTCGCCGTTCGGGCCGCGGCCGAAACTCGGCGGATCAGTGAGGATGATGTCGTAGGTGTTGCCGCGGCGTTCTTCCCGCAGGATGAATTTCATCGCGTCTTCGCAGATCCAGCGGATCGGCGCTTTCTCCAGCCGGCTCATCGCCTGGTTTTCGCGCGCCCAGCCGATCGCCTTCTTGGAAGCATCGACATGCGTAACCTCGGCGCCGGCAGCGGCGGCAACCAGGGAGGCAACACCGGTGTAGCCAAAGAGGTTCAGAACCTTCAATGGCCGCTTGGCGGCCTCGACCTGTTGCTTCATCCAGGTCCAGTGGGCGATCTGCTCGGGAAAGACGCCGACGTGGCGGAAAGAGGTGAAGCGGCCGAGGAAATCCACGCCGAGCAGATTGAGCGGCCAGGTCTCGCCGAGCGCTTCCTTGGGAAAGCGCCAGCGCCCGGTGCCTTCCTCGTCCGTATCGCCGGTGAAGACGGCATCGACCTTTTCCCAGGTTTGCTTTGGCAAGGACGGTTGCCAGAGCGCCTGGCCCTCCGGGCGCACGATCCGGTAGGGGCCGTATTGCTCCAGCTTCTCGCCGTTGCCGCTGTCGATCAGATGGAAGTCGCCTGCGCCAAGGGATTCAAGGATGACGGGCACGCGTTCAGCCGGACGTTCGCCAGTCCGCACCATCAGCGGCCGGTCGATTGCCGTAGGCACGGAGGCAGGTTCGCGCACCCTTTCACGGGCCGGCGCCGGCTTCGCTGCGGGCTTTGCCGGGCGCGGGCCTCGATCGTCGGCGCGGCGTCCGCCGGAGGGGCCGGCGGCGGGTTTCTGGCCTGGCCGGCGTTCTTTTTGTCTCAACGTAATCTTCCGCGTGCTTCAATTCGATAGAGCCCGTGCAAATAGCATTCCGTTTCATCTTGGCAAAGCGCTTTCGGGCTGTGATAAATTGAGCCACATCGAAAAGGGGAGGATTTTCGGATGGACTTGACCGGCGAAGAACGGATTGCCGCACCCCGGGATGTCGTATGGGCGGCACTCAATGATCCCGAGATATTGAAGCAGTGCATTCCGGGGTGTCAGAACCTGGAGATGAAGTCCCCGACGGAGCTCATGGCAGTGGTGAAGGTCAAGATCGGTCCGGTTTCGGCGACGTTCAACGGCGAGGTCCTGCTCTCCAACATTCAGGCGCCGGAAAGTTACACGATCTCGGGTGAAGGTAAGGGCGGTATTGCCGGCTTTGCCAAGGGCGGCGCTGATGTCGTATTGAAGGATGAGGGCGGGGAGACGGTCCTGCAGTATGAAGCAAAGGCCCAGGTTGGTGGCAAGATTGCCCAACTCGGCGCGCGGTTGATCGACTCAACCTCCGCTAAGCTGGCGCAGCAGTTCTTCTCCAGCTTCAACGCCGCCGTCAGTGCCAAAGCCGCAGAATAAGGGTCGGAATTGACAGATTTCTCCATTCAGACGACGTCACCATCCGTGAAGTGGACCATCAGATCGCCACTTCAATCGGAGTTGGAAAGGCTGGCCGACATATATCTGGCCGTCCGCCGCGAAACATTCACATGGGTCGATCCGGCCAGCTTCCGCCACGAGGATTTCAGCGTCCACACACAGGGCGAAGACCTATGGATTGCAGAAGCGCCGAACGGTGAGACCGCGGGCTTCATGACCCTGTGGCCGCCGGACGATTTCATTCACATGCTTTATATCAGCAAGTCCTGGCAAGGGCAGGGGGCGGGCGCCGCCTTGCTCGCTACGCTGCCGAACTGGCCGCTCAGGAAGTATCGGCTGAAATGCCTGGTCAAGAATGAGCGTGCGAACGCCTTCTATCGATCCAAGGGGTTCATCGTCACGGGATCCGGCTCATCGGCGGAAGGCGACTACGAAGAGATGAGTTTCTACCCAGCCGCCCGGGATACGCAGGCCTATTGAAGCTGCGGCTTCTTCAGGAAAGCATTGCGATCGGCGGACCTGATGCGCAGCCACGCCTCGCGTCCATTGCGCACCACCCGCATCGGGATTTCCGCGCCGGCTGGGCCGCTGCTCCAGACCTTGCGATAGAAATCGGCAAGTCCATCGACCTCGCCGTCGCGGATCTCGGAAATGATGTCGCCTCGGCGCAGGCCGGCCTCGTCCGCAGGACTTCCGTCGGCGACGCTCATAACGATCACATCGCCGTTGCTTTCTGCGGAGAACGCGCCGAGCCATGGACGCGGTGGCTTGTTGACGCGGCCCTGGGTCATCAGGTCGTCCAGAATTGGCGGAAGCAGATTGATCGGCACGATCATGTTGATATCGACGGCGTCGCCGCCCTGACTCATCTGCAGCCGCAGTGACCCGATGCCAAGCAGCTTGCCGTCGCCATTAATGAGTGCCGCGCCTCCCCAGGAGGGATGCGCAGGCGTGGTGAAGATCGCCTCATCAAGCAGATATTCCCAATAACCCGCGAATTCCTGCTTTGCCACGATCCTGGCTTCCACGAACTGGCCGATTCCATCCGCCAGCACGACGGGATCACCGAGGTTAGCGCCGATGTCGTCGCCGAATTCCAATGCCGGCAGGCCGAGGTCACCCAGTGCTTGAAGCAGGCCGAACCCGGTCTCCTGATCGTAGGCGAGAGGATGGGCCGCGACAACGCGCCCGTCTAGCGTGGTCAGCCAGACTTCCTCGGCCTCGGTGATCAGGTAGCCGATGGTGAGGACCAGTCCGGATGGCTTGATGACGACGCCACTTCCCTCCCGGCGCGTGCCGAGTGTGCCGGCCGTAAAGGCATCATCAGGAATTGAGGAGCGAACGGCCACGACTGACCGCAGGATTTCGTCGATATTCATGGTCTCATCCTCGCAAGGCAGGGCTCGTATGCCGCGAAACGACTGTGCCTAGCAGATGTGCAGTGGGTCGCATTTTACATAGCTATGAAGCCGGATCTATGGCTGCAAGTGGTTGCATAGCTGAATTTCGGCCCGCTGTCCGCCCTTGGCGTGCGCGTCACCTCGACGGCAGATGGCCCGCAATTTCCTCGGCGTGGGTCTTGTGGCGGTCCGCCTCGGCCTGCCAGCGAACGGCCGCTTTCGCTTCGGTTCGCGCGCGCTTGCGGTATTTGCCCTGATTGAGCCAGGTGGCTGCCGAGCCGACCAGCATGCCGATGATCAGCGTGATGAAAAGAAACACGAAGAACGGCGCTGACAAGGAAAGGACTTGGTCGTCCGGCCGAAACGGGTTGAAGGCGAGCGTCACCACCTGCCTGTTGGCGACGCAGAAGATGATCAAAATGATTCCGAGTGGTAAAAAAATCAAAAGGTTGGTGATCTTCTTCGCCATGCTCGGCCTCCGTATATCAACGCCCGTCGACTTTGACGCAGCGCTTTGATCTGGTCAGCAGGATAGTGGGCCGAGAGCCAAGTTCAAGTGCGGGCTTGCCGCAGGCTGCATCAGGGAGAGGATCAATCCTCTTCGTCGGCCTGTCCCGGGTTGAGGCGCTCACGCAGCTCCTTGCCGGTCTTGAAGAAGGGAACCCACTTCTCCTCGACGAAAACGGTATCGCCGGTACGCGGGTTGCGGCCGGAGCGGGACGGGCGGTTCTTCACCGAGAAGGCGCCGAAGCCGCGCAACTCGACGCGATTGCCGGCCGCGAGCGCGTCGGTTATCTCATCGAGAACCGCGTTGACGATATTCTCGACGTCACGATGATAAAGATGCGGGTTGCGGGCTGCAACGATCTGCACCAGTTCGGACTTGATCACTTTCGTCCCCCTTAAATTATTGATTTCTTATCAATCATTGCCAACCTGCCAAACTGAAAGGAGCCCGTCAAGGAGCAACTTCTGCGGCAGGATTCCGCCGAGGTCACGCGCCTTGGCAAGATCGTCATAACCAAGCAGCGTGAGGATATGAGACGCGCTGTCCGCGAGCAGGAAAGCTGTGTTTCTTCTCTTGTCCCAATCGACCTCAGGTAGGTTCTTGCTGACCTTGCGCGTCTCAAGGTAGGCCCTGATCTCGTCATTTCCGCCGATCTGGTCGATCAGCTTGATCTTGAGCGCCTGACGGCCGGTGAATATCGAGCCGTCCGCAAGCTTCTGGACCTCATCATGCGGCAGCTTGCGCCGCTCGGCGACGAGATCGACGAACCAGCCGTAGCTGTCGAGAATCATGTTGTTGATCATGGCCTTGGCCTCTTCGCTCGCCGGATGGAATGGCGACGGTTCGGCCTTCAAGGGCGACGATTTGATTTCTTCCATCGAAACGCCGATCTTGTCGAGCAGCGGCCTGATCTGCGGATACTGGAAGATCACCCCGATCGAGCCGGTGATCGAGCTGTCGCCGGCAATAATCATGTCGCCGGCGGTCGCGATCATGTAGCCGGCGGAAGCGGCCAGCGTGCGCACGTCGGATACGACAGGCTTCTTGGCGGCAATGGCACGGATTGCCTTGAATATCCGCTCTCCGCCATAAGTCGTGCCCCCGGGTGAGGAAATCGAGACGATGACGGCCTTCACCGCATCGCTCTTTTCGATTTTCTTCAGCCGCTCCAGCAACTCGTCATCATCGGTGATCAGCCCGGAAATGGTCACATGGGCGACGTGCGGCCGACTGGTCGCGATATCGCCGATGAGTGCCCAGTAAGCAGCGTAACCCAATAGCACGAGCAGCAGCACCGCGACGACGCGCCAGAAACCGACCTTGCGGCGAAGCCTGCGGCGATCGGCGATCATGGAACTGTCCATACATTCCTCCAGGGGGTGGGGAGCACGCGTGATCCCGCAAATCTAGGGCTCCTGCGCCGTTCGGACACGTAGATTTTGCACGCGTCGGCGCCTTTGTTGCTTGTTGCAGAAAAAAATCCATATTGGCAAGTCAGTGTAATAATGCGAAACGAACTGTGATCGAGCGCGAGAATGCTTATATACGCTGCTCCATCACCTACACGGACCAGGTTATGCTCAATACTTTGAACACCACGGGACAGGCTGACTATGTGACGCCGGAGCGAAGCGCCTATGTCGCTGCGCGCTTCCATTCGGCACGGGTGCGCCGCCTGAAGGTCATTCTTCCGATCGCGGCCGTTGTGGTGTCGCTGATCTTCATTGGTGTATCCGTGATCCGCACCTACCTGCCGGAGAACATCAAGATCGAGGGCGCCAAGATCGAGAATGGCAAGGTGGTGATGGAAAAGCCCGCCATCTCCGGCCGCAACTCGGATGGCATCAACTATTCCATGCTGGCGGAACGCGCGCTTCAGGATATCAAGAATCCCAACCTGATGACGCTTGAGAATATCAAGGCGGCCGTCCCGATGAAGGACGATCTGATCGCCCGCGTCGAGGCGACGGCCGCAGATTACGATCGTGCGACTGACAATCTCGATGTCAAATCTCCCTTTGCCATCCTTTTGAGCAATGGGCTGACGGCCAACTTCCAGAGCGCCAAGGTCGACATCAAGGGCGGGAAGCTCACCAGCGAGGATCCCGTAAGCATTCAGAAAGATGGTGCCTCTATTGTTGCGCAGTCGGTCAAGATGACGGATAAGGGGCAGACGATCACATTCGAGGGAAATGTACGCATGAACGTCGATCCCTCAGCTATTCACAAACAGGGCACTTAACAGCCGGGTCACCATGACAAACGCTTGTCGCATTTCTACCCGCAAGGCGGGAGCAGTATTTCTGAGTGGCGCGGTTGCGCTGCTTGTGTTGACCGGAGGCGCCCTGGCGCAGGCAACAACCAGTCAGATGGATGGGCTGAAGCTCAGCAGTGACGAACCGATCCAGATCGAGAGCGACAAGCTGGAGATCCACGATAAGGAGCACACGGCCGATTTCACTGGCAATGTGAAGGTCGTGCAGGGCAAGACGACGCTGCAGGCCGGCCACATGACGGTCTACTACAAGCCGAAGGCCGGCGACGCGAACGCGCCTGCCGCCGACGCCAAGGCCGCCGACACCAAGAATGCTTCGGCATCGATTTCATCCGGAAACGCCGATATCGATCACATCGTGGTGACGGACAAGGTGTACCTGACTTCGGGCACGCAGACAGCTACCGCCGACAACGGTTCGTTCGACATGGCCAAGCAGCTTTTCATCCTCAAGGGTGACAGGGTCGTCCTCACCGATGGGCCCAACGTCTTTACGGGTTGCCAGCTGACCGTGCACATGGAGACGGGACAGGCACAGCTGGAGAGCTGCGGGGGGCGCGTCCAGATTCAGCTTGATCCGAAATCGCAGAAACAGAACTGACCCCGGCCGTACCACGTGAAGTTATTCTCGCTATCGACCATGTTCGGCAGGTCCGGGCAGCAAGCTGCTGAAGCCCCCGCCGGCGACAAAAGCCGTTACCAGGGCACGCTGATTGCGCGCGGTCTGACCAAGACCTATAGCACCCGCCGTGTCGTGAACGGCGTGTCGCTGGTCGTTCGACGCGGCGAGGCCGTTGGCCTGCTGGGTCCGAACGGCGCCGGCAAGACAACCTGCTTCTATATGATCACCGGGCTTGTGCCCGTTGATGAAGGTACGATCGAGATCGACGGCAACGAAGTCACGACGATGCCGATGTACCGTCGCTCGCGGCTGGGCGTCGGATATCTGCCGCAGGAAGCGTCGATCTTTCGGGGGTTGACCGTCGAAGAGAATATTCGCGCCGTCCTGGAAGTGCACATCAACGACAAGGCTGCGCGCGAGAAGAAGCTCGACGAACTGCTCGATGAGTTTCACATTCGCAAGCTGCGCAAGAGCGCCGCCGTGTCGCTTTCCGGTGGCGAGCGTCGCCGCCTCGAAATTGCCCGCGCGCTGGCGACCGATCCGACCTTCATGCTCCTCGATGAGCCGTTTGCGGGCGTTGATCCGATCTCCGTCGCCGACATTCAGCATCTTGTGCATCATCTGACGGCGCGCGGCATCGGCGTGCTGATCACCGACCACAATGTGCGCGAGACGTTGGGCCTGATCGACCGCGCCTATATCATCCATGCCGGCGAAGTGCTGACGCACGGTCGTGCCAACGACATCGTCAACAACCCGGAAGTGCGGCGCCTTTACCTCGGCGATAATTTCAGCCTCTGACGCGCTCTCGCGCCGCGGAAATTCACCTTCTGTGACAGTTCCGCTTGACCAAATAGAATAAAAAAGCAATTTTTGGGCCAACTTGGATTTCCGTGGCCTGAGCCCGTGGCAGGACGCGGTTTCCCGGAGGAGACGAACGGGAGTTTCGCGTCCGCTATGGCACTGTCGGCCAATCTTTTCCTGCGCCAGAACCAGTCGCTGGTGATGACACCGCAACTGATGCAGTCCATCCAGTTGCTGCAGATGACGCATTTCGAGCTGACGCAGTTTATTGCCCAGGAAGTCGAAAAGAACCCGCTGCTCGAGATTCCGTCAAATGATGCGGAATCGGGCAGCGAGCGCGGGGGCGCGGAGGACGAGGCCTACGCGCATCAGGCTGAAGACCCCTCCGACGACGGCTACGATAGCCGAACCGAGGTCTTGTCGGGCGATTGGTACGAGAGTGGCAACAGCGGTGGGGCAAGCCGCCTCAGCGACGAACTCGACGCCAATTATGCCAACGTGTTTCCCGATGACGGCGTCCCGCAGCGCGCCGATGCTCCGGAGCTGATCAGCCAGTGGAAGTCGATGCCCGGCAGCGGCGAAGGGGCGGAGAGTTACGATCTCGATGATTTCGTTGCCGGTCAAATCTCGCTTCGCGATCATCTTGCCCAGCAGTTGCCCTTTGTCCTGCCCGATATGGCCGATCGCCTGATCGCTCAACATCTCGTCGATCAGCTGGATGAGGCAGGCTATCTCCAGGGCGATGCGACGGAAGCAGCCGACAGGCTGGGCGCGGGGGTCGACGATGTCGAGCGTGTAATCGCCGCCTTGCAGGCGCTCGATCCGCCCGGTGTATTCGCCCGCAATCTGGCGGAGTGCCTGGCGATCCAGCTTCGGCAGAAAGACCGCTTTGACCCTGCCATGCAGGCGCTGGTCAGCAATCTCGAGCTCCTGGCCCGGCGTGACTTCGCGACGCTGAAGCGGCTGTGTGGCGTGGACGAGGAAGATCTGCTCGACATGCTGGGCGAGATCCGGCAGCTCAATCCCAAGCCAGGTGCCGGCTTCGAAACCGGAATGTCGGAAGCGATCATGCCTGACGTCGTCGTGCGGGCAGGCTCCGACGGCGGCTGGCTGATCGAGCTCAATCCCGACACGTTGCCGCGCGTTCTGGTCAACCAGGCGTATTTTTCAAAAGTCACCAAGAGTGGTGAGGATCACGCGTTTCTGTCGGAATGCCTGCAGACCGCCAACTGGCTGACCCGGAGCCTCGACCAGCGCGCCAAGACGATCATGAAGGTGGCGAGTGAGATCGTTCGGCAGCAGGACGCCTTCCTGATGCATGGGGTCGATCACCTGCGGCCGCTCAACCTCAAGACGGTGGCCGACGCCATCAAGATGCACGAATCCACCGTCAGCCGCGTCACATCCAACAAGTACATGCTGACGCCGCGGGGGCTCTTCGAGCTCAAGTATTTCTTCAGCGTTTCGATCAGCGCCGTCGAAGGCGGTGACAGCCATTCGGCCGAGGCCGTACGCCACAAGATCCGGACGCTGATTTCGCAGGAAAGCCCGGAATCCGTGCTTTCCGACGACGATATCGTGGTTATTCTCAAGAAGGGCGGCATCGACCTGGCCCGTCGCACGGTGGCTAAATACCGGGAAGCGATGAACATCGCATCCTCGGTCCAGCGCCGGCGGGAGAAGCGCGCTTTGGCCAAGGTTGCGGGTTTTTGATTGCTGCCTGGAGCTACCGATACGTGTATTTATAAATTCTAATTCATGCGTCTGTTGACATTTTGGTAACTTCTGGCTAGAAGCGCGCCGCAATTGGCGCTGTGGGCAGCGTTGGAAGTTATCCCCATCATCCTCAGGGCGCCTGAAGCCGGCAACTTCGGCCGATCTTGCTTGGGATCGCGCGAAGTGCTTGGATGAGGGTGAGCCTTGGCGTAAACTGGTACCCGCAAACACTGTAAGAAGGGAAACTCCATGAGTGTGCGTGTATCCGGTAAACATATGGAAATTGGTGACTCGTTCCGTCAGCGGATCGAGGACCAAATCGGTGTCGCCGTCACGAAATACTTCGACGGAGGGTATTCTGGTCAAGTGATCGTGCATAAGGCCAACGCCCGTTTTTCCGCCGACTGCAAGCTTCATCTCGATAGCGGAGTTGTATTGCATGCCGCCGGAGAGGCGATGGACCCGCAGTTGGCCTTCGATGCCGCTTCCGAGCGGATCGAGAAGCGCCTTCGCCGCTACAAGCGCAAGCTGAAGGATCACTACGCCGGAAATCACCAGAATGGTTCTGCGGAAGTTGCCTACACCGTCATGGATGGCATGTCGGACCACGAAGACGAGATCCCGGATGACTTCGCGCCGGCGATCGTCGCCGAAAGCACCAAGCAACTAAAAACAATGTCTGTCGCGACCGCCGTGATGGCGCTCGACATGACGGATGAGCCGCTGCTGCTATTCCGCAGTCCAGGCAAGGAACAACTGAACATCGTTTATCGTCGGCACGACGGTAACATTGGCTGGATCGATGCAGCCAGTATCAAAAGCTGAGATCAAGGCGAAGGGCGGCAGTTAGGCTGCCGCTCTCCTCTCTTGGCGCAGAAGGAAAATAAAATGGCTTTGGCAGATTTGCTGCAGCAAAATGCGATCATTCCCGCCCTTAGGGTAAATTCCAAGAAACAGCTCCTCCAGGAATTGGCTGCAAAGGCGTCGAAAGTCACAGGGCTTTCGGAGCGGGAAATTTTCGATGTTGTCCTGCAGCGCGAACGCCTTGGCTCGACCGGCGTCGGTAACGGGATCGCTATTCCGCACGGTAAGTTGGCAAGCGTCCATTCCATCGTCGGCATCTTCGCGCGTCTCGATCAGCCCGTCGATTTCGAGGCCCTGGACGATCAACCCGTGGATCTGGTGTTCCTGCTCCTCGCACCGGAAGGCGCTGGCGCTGATCACCTCAAGGCCCTCTCGCGCATCGCCCGCGTGCTGCGCGACCACGATCTCGTCGCCAAGCTGCGTGCGACCGACTCCGCCTCGGCGATCTATGCGTTCCTCAATGAGGAGCAGACCTCGAACGCAGCCTGAGCATTCAACATGCCAGTAAAAAAGGCGCCTGATTGCTCAGTGCCTGATTGCTCAGGCGCCTTTCTTCATTCAAGCCGTCGAGTTCGGCTTAGAACTCTTCCCAGTTGTCCTGAGCGAGCGCTGCCGAGCCCTGAGTCTGCGGAACTGCGCGGCGCGGTGCCGGTGCTGCAGCTTGGCGATACGTCGGTGCAGCAGTCGGCGCGCGCATCTGCTGAGCCGTCGAGCGTAGTGCGGAAGCGTGGCTCATGCCGGATACGCGGAAGCGTGTCACGAGTTGCTTCAGCGTCTGGGCCTCGTCGTTCAGCGTGATGCTGGCTGCCGTCGTCTCCTCGACCATGGCTGCGTTCTGCTGGGTAACCTGGTCCATCTGGTTCATGGCCTGGTTGATCTCCTTCAGTCCGATCGCCTGTTCACTGGCCGATGCGGAGATCTGGCGGATAAGGCCGTTGATGCCCATGACCTGCTCGGAGATCTTGTGCAGCGTATCGCCGGCGCGGCCGACCAGATCGACGCCTTCCTTGACCTGTACGGCCGAAGTGTTGATGAGCGTCTTGATCTCCTTGGCGGCGTTCGCGGAACGCTGGGCCAGCTCGCGGACTTCCTGCGCGACGACGGCAAAGCCCTTGCCGGCTTCGCCGGCGCGTGCGGCTTCAACGCCGGCATTCAGGGCCAGCAGGTTGGTCTGGAAGGCGATCTCGTCGATGACGCCGATGATGCGCGAGACCTCGGTGGAGGACTGCTCGATGCCCTGCATCGAAGCAATTGCCTTGCGCACCACTTCGCCTGACTTTTCGGCATCCTCGCAGGCGAGGTTGACGTTATCAGCCGCCGTGCGGGCGTTTTCGGCGCTGGAGTTGACCTGTGCGGTGAGCTCGTTGAGCGCGGCTGCCGTTTCTTCCAGGCTTGCTGCCTGCTGTTCCGTACGCTTGGCGAGGTCGGAGGCGCTGCCGCTGATTTCGCTTGTACCGGAGCCGATGTTCACGACGCTGAGGTTCATCGTGTTGATGGTTTCCTCGAGGCTTTCGAGAGCCGCGTTGAAGTCCTGCTTCAGCTTGGCGTATTCGCCCGGGAAGTCCTCGGTGATGCGATGGCCGAGGTTGCCCTGGGACAATTCGGACAGGCCGGAGCCGACGATCGACACGATATGACGCTGCAGCGTGATCGACTGATGCCGCTCGGCTTCCGAGCGGCCACGCTCGGTTTCGGCTGCATCGCGCTGGTTGTTTGCCTCGGCCTCAAGACGCTGCGTGTCGGCGAGTGCGAAGCGGAAGCCCTCAAGAGCCTTGGCCACGGCGCCGATCTCGTCAGCGCGATCCTGACCGGCTACCGGCTGCTCGTACTTGCCGTCGCTGAGTGCCTTGACGCTGGCGACGAGACCGCCGATCGGACGCTGGACGAGGGAACGGACGGCTAGGTAGAGGGCAATCATGACGGCTGCGAGCACGAGAATGCCGGCGACAACCATCATGGAGGTTTGATCTTGAACAGGCGCGTTGATGGCCGAGTGCGGGACGTCGACGAGGATGACCCAGGTCGTGTTCACGTCGGGCAGGGCAAAGGGATAGACGACGCGGTCGAAGGGCTCGTAGCTATCGTAGCTCAGGTCCTTGACGACGGCTGGCTGTAGCGTCGAAAGCGCGCTCTTCACGGCATCTGTGCCTTCGCCGTCATAGTCCTTCATGGAAAGCTCGGGAATCGGCGAGACAATCCATTTGCCGGTCTGCGAGAGCAGCGTAACGCGGCCAGAGCCGAAGGGGTGGAGCGTCGAAAGCTTATCGCGGAGCGATTTGAGGGAGATGTCGACGCCGCTGACGCCGATCATCTTGCCACCCGAGAACACCGGATAGGCAATGGACGTCATCGCGGTATTCTCGCCGGTCGTCGTCTCGGCATAAGGCGGCGACAGCGCGCCCTTCTTGCTTTCTGCGGCGAGCGCGTACCAGGCAGCCTTATAGTCGGAATCGAAGGTGGAGAAGCTGAAGCCGCCGTCCTTGCTCTTCGTCCAGTACGGGTTGAATGTGCCATCCTTGGCCGCGCCGAATTCGGCCTTGCCGGCCATGGACGGCGACTGGCCGTCGAAGGCGTTCGGCTCTTCGGCAAACCAGCTGCCGAAGGCAAACTGGTTGCGCTCGACGTTTGCCTTCAGCATGTCCAGAACGGCCTTGCGGTCGAGATATTTGCCCTCCTGACCATGACCGATCGTGCCGGCCATCGAGCGCGCGGCCCCTGCCAGCTCGCCGACGGATGAGGCAACCTCGTTGGCGATAGCCTTCGCCTCGAGATTAGCTTGGTCCATGGTGAGGGTCCGCACGCGGTTGCGCGTCTCGCCGATGAGGAAGAAGTTGGAAATGAGGAGGACGAGGGCGATGGCAACGCCCGTAATGAGGATAAGCTTGGCTGCAAGCGATTTCATGCGAAAGATGAACATGGATTCCTCGGGAAGCAAGGATGTGCCGTACGGGGCATTCATCGGCACAGGGACGAAGGCGTCGCCCCCTCATGGAGCAGCCGTGACAGAAGCCGACCCCTTGGCGAAGGCCGGCGATGGCTGGAACATCGCCGGAAACCTATTAAATTTGAATGAAATCTAATGAAAACAGACGCTGCATACGGCAAACCGCCCCGATATGTCGCGGGGCGAATTGCCCTATAGCTCGTTTGCGACTTCGGCGCTTGATGGGATCGATGGCTGAGCGCCTTGCTTGAGGCAGGCGAGCGATCCTGCGACGGCGGCCCGCCGCAGCGATGCCTCGAAATCTAGGCCTTCGTCCAGGCTCGCGGCGAAATAGCCGCAGAACGTGTCGCCGGCACCGACCGTATCGACAGGCTCGATCTTCAATCCCTTCGCACGGGAGATGACGCCGTCGCGGATTGCGATGACGCCGTCTGCGCCGAGCGTCACGATCAGGGTTTGCCCCGTCTCCGCATTGAGTCGTTTCAGCGCGGCCTCGCGATCCGCCGTGCCCATGTTTTCCTGGCCGGCAAGACGCTCGAACTCGGTTTCGTTCGCGATCACGATGTCGGCAAGGCGGCCGAGGCGTGGAGCGTCTTCGATCAGTGGGGCCAGGTTGAGGATGGACGTGACGCTCTTGGCGCGCGCCGCGGCCAGCGCCCGCTCGACGGCCGGAACGGGCACCTCGAGCTGCAGCATCAGGATGTCGCCCTCCTTCATCGCGTCGATCGCGACGTCGGCATCGGCCGGCGTCATCGTGCCGTTTGCGCCAGGCACAACGGCAATCATGTTCTCGCCGTCACCGCCGACGAGGATCAGTGCGGTTCCGGTCGGCTCGTCGACCTGCTTGACGGTTTCAAGTCCAGTGCCGGCGTCCTTCAAGAGAGCAACCGCCGGCTCCGCAAAGGCGTCGCGGCCGACGGCTCCCGCCATGTGAACGGTTCGGCCGGCGCGTCGCGCCGCAAGTGCCTGATTGGCGCCCTTGCCGCCTGCTGCCGTTGAGAAGCCGTTGCCGGCAACCGTTTCGCCGGGCTTCGGCAAGCGCGCGGTGGTGGCGATGAGGTCCATGTTGATGGAGCCGAAGACTGTGATCATGAGTGTCCCGTCCAATGCTTTTCTTGAGCGCGACACTGCCTGAAGGGCTTACTCGTCGTCAACCACTCTGAGCTTCAGAAGCCCGCTGCGGCTGTCGACGGATTTTGGCGCGCCATCACCGTCCCGCGCCGCGGCCTTGCTGTTGTCGCCGCCCTCGAACTCCAGAGCTTCGATTTTCGCGCCGCGCTTGGTGAGCTTATCGGTGGAGGTGAGGATCTGGTCGACATCTCTTTGCGTCATGGAAAAATGGCTCTGCAGCTTGCGAACACGCTCGTCGAGACGGCCGAGATCGTCCATCAGGTTCGCGACTTCGCCCTGGATGACGTGTGCCTGGGCCCGCATCCGCTGATCTTTCAGGACTGCCTGAATAACCTGGATGGAGAGCATCAGCAGCGAAGGCGACACGATGACGATGCGCGACCGGTGCGCCTTCTGCACGATCGCTTCGAAATTCTCGTGGATCTCCGCGAAGATCGATTCCGACGGCACGAACATGAAGGCCGTGTCCTGCGTCTCGCCCTGGATCAGATATTTCTCGGAGATATCGCGGATGTGCGTTTCCATGTCGCGGCGGAACTGCTGCGAGGCGACCTTGGCTCCGTCAGGTCCGCCGGCGTCCCGGATCGCGTTCCAGGCTTCAAGCGGGAACTTCGCGTCGACCACAAGCGGTGGTGCGCCGTTGGGCATGCGAATGGTGCAGTCCGGGCGCGAGCCATTGGAAAGCGTCTGTTGGAAGGCATAGGCCCCCATCGGAAGGCCGTCGGCGACAATCGTCTCCATGCGCGATTGGCCGAAAGCGCCGCGTGTCTGCTTGTTGGAGAGGATCGCCTGCAAACCGACGACATCTTTCGCCAGTGTCTGGATGTTGTTCTGGGCGGCATCGATGACGGCGAGACGCTCCTGCAGCCGCTGCAGGTTCTCGTGCGTCGATTTGGTCTGCTCGCTGATCGTCGAACTGACGCGCTGCGACATACCATCGAGACGCTGGTTGATCGCCTGGTTCAGCTCGGACTGCCTCGAGCCGAACACTTCGGCCATTGTCGACATGCGCCCGTGCATTTCCGCCTGGATTTTCAGAAGTTCGGCCATTCGAGCATCCGTCTCGGCGGCACGGAGGCTCGCTACCTCGGCCTGCTCGCGCCGCACCTGCCCGCTGCGGACGAGAAGGAGGATCAGCAACAAGACCAGAGCCGCGATCGCGCCTCCGGCGAGCGCCAGCGTGGCAGGACTGATACGGGAAAGGGCGAGGAGAAACGACTCAGAGCTGGTGTTCATTTCGCCACCATAACAAACTCGTGTGGGATGGCTAGATCAAAACGTGAACAACTCGCAAGCCTTCCCAAAGGATTGGCTCGTAGAGGGAACAAACGACAGTTGACAAATCACAAGTTCATTTAACCTTTGCTCAACCATATTGCGTAAAAGGTCAGGTCAAATTCCCTTTTGCATCAATTACAAAGCAGAGAGATCATGACCAGCCAGCAGTCCGACAGCACGCTCAAGCAACGCCTCGATTTCATCGAGCTGGACGACGGAGCCCGCGCGGCGCTGCGTGAGATGCGCCCGGCAATCTCGGAGTTGCTCGGCGGCGCTCTCGACAAGTTTTACGCGAAGCTGGCAAGGACGTCTGAGGTCGCAAGTTTCTTTGCCGATAAAGCGCATATGGGACATGCCAAGAAGCGCCAGGAAGACCACTGGGCCAATCTGGCTGGCGGCAACTTCGACGAAACCTACGTCAAAGGCGTGGTCACGGTGGGCAAGACCCATGCCCGTATTGGCCTCGAGCCTCGCTGGTATATCGGTGGCTACGCGCTGCTGATGAGCGAACTCGTGAAGGGCCTGATGGCCAAGCAGTGGCCCTCCATGTTCGCCAGGCAACAGGGCAAGGTGCTGGCCGAGAAGCTTTCAGCGGTCATCAAGGCCGCGATGCTCGATATGGACTATTCGATCTCGGTCTATCTGGAAGCGCTCGAAGAGAAGCGACGCAAGCTGGAAGAAGAGCGCGTAAAGGCCGAGCAGGATCAGGCCGTTGCGCTCGATCATCTTCGCCGCGGTCTGGAGGCGCTGTCGAACGGCGATCTCGAGGCCACGCTGCCGCCAGATCTCCCCGGTAATTTCAAAGCCATGGCCGACGACTATAACCGCGCCGTCGCCGCTCTTCGCGCGTCCTTTGGCTCGGTGCGGGCAACCTCGGGCGAGATCCTGAGGGGTACGGACGTGATCGCCAAGGCCTCCGATGACCTTGCTTTGCGGACGGCCCAGCAGGCAGCTGGCGTCGAGGAAAGCTCGGCGGCGCTGCAACAGCTTTCGGTCAGTGTCGGACAGACTGCCGCAAACGCCGAAAAGGCATCCGGTGCGGTCCGTGAGACGCAGCAGAAGGCCAAGAACTCCGGCGAACTCGTCACCAGCGCCGTTTCCGCGATGGCCGGCATCGAAAAATCCTCGACCGAGATCGCCAAGATCATCGGCGTCATCGACGAGATTGCTTTCCAGACGAACCTGCTGGCGTTGAACGCCGGCGTGGAGGCTGCGCGTGCCGGCGAAGCGGGCAAGGGCTTTGCCGTCGTGGCGCAAGAGGTCCGCCAACTGGCGCAGCGCACCGCCGACGCCGCCAAGGAGATCAAGAACCTGATTTCGGAAAGCTCGGTCCAGGTGAACGAAGGAGTGGACATCGTCAGCAGCACCGGCGAGGCGCTGAACGACATGATCAACCGCATCGATATCATCAACAGCTTCGTTGCCGATATCGCCGCGGCCGCGCGCGATCAGGCAACCGGGGTCAACGAGGTCAGTGTCGCCATCCGCAACATGGACACGATCACGCAGCAGAACTCGGGAATGGTCGAGAACACCTCTGCCGAGACGCGGCGCCTGCGCGGCGAAGTCGACAATCTGGTTGCACTGCTGCAGCGCTTCCGTACCGGCGTCGAGCAACGTTCGATGACCACGACACGCCGCGCCGCATGACGGGAATGCGGCGAAATTCCGGGCTGGGGCGTAAAAAAGCGCTCCGCCAGCCCACCGGATAATTCCATCCTGGAAAAAGATGCGTTATGGGAACGCCATGACCATCAAGCCACTCATCATTCTCCCCGATCCGCTGCTTCGTCAGGTTTCCAAGCCGATCGAGCGCGTTGACGCCGATCTTCAGCGACTTGCCGACGACATGCTTGAAACCATGTACGACGCGCCCGGTATCGGCCTTGCTGCCATCCAGATCGGCGTGCCGCGCCGCATGCTGGTCATCGACGTTTCCCGCGAGGGCGAAGAGAAGCAGCCCCTCGTATTCGTCAATCCGGAGGTCGTGGCATCGACAGACGAGCGTTCGGTATATGAGGAGGGATGCCTTTCGATCCCTGACTATTATGCCGAAGTCGAACGCCCGGCGACCGTCACCGTCAAATATCTCGACCGTGATGGCAAGGAGCAGACGGTGCAAGCCGACGGCCTGCTCGCGACCTGCCTGCAGCACGAGATTGACCACCTGAACGGCGTACTCTTCATCGACCACATTTCTCGCCTGAAGCGGGACATGGTGATCAAGAAGTTCACAAAGGCGGCGAAGTCGGCGAAGGCGCTCTAACCGGACCTTTGCTGACGCAGCCTTGCTGGACAGGCGATTTCGCGGGCCGGATGCCTGAAGGGGCTTGATCTGAAGCTCGCAAGCCCGTTTGAAGATGTCTGACCGGAAACATGGCGGGATAGAAATGTCGCTTCGCATCATCTTCATGGGCACGCCCGAATTCTCCGTCCCGACCCTGCGAGCGCTGATCGACGCGGGTCACACGATTCTTGCCGTCTACACGCAGCCGCCACGGCCGGGCGGACGGCGCGGGTTGGACCTGCAGAAGTCGCCGGTGCACCAGGCGGCTGAGCTGCTCGGCATTCCCGTCTTTACGCCGGTGAATTTCAAGGATCCGGAAGAGCGCGAGCGCTTCAGGGCGCATGATGCAGATGTCGCTGTTGTGGTTGCCTATGGACTGCTATTGCCGGAGGCGATTCTGACCGGCACGCGCCACGGCTGCTACAATGGTCATGCCTCACTCCTGCCCCGGTGGCGGGGTGCTGCTCCGATTCAGCGGGCGATCATGGCCGGCGACGAAAAGACCGGCATGATGGTGATGAAGATGGACAAGGGGCTCGATACCGGCCCGGTGGCTCTCACCGGTGAAGTCGAGATCGGCCCCGACACCACGGCCGGGGAATTGCACGACAAGCTGATGCATGTCGGGGCCAGGGCAATGGCTGAGGCAATGGTCAAGCTCGAGATGGGCGATCTTCCCTTGACGCCGCAGCCGTCGGACGGTGTGCTCTACGCCGCCAAGATCGACAAGGGCGAGACGCGGATCGACTTCTCGCGGGACGCCACTGACATCCATAATCACATTCGCGGTCTGGCGCCGTTTCCGGGCGCGTGGTTCGAAGTGGCAATCGGCGGCAAGCCTGAGCGCGTCAAGGTGCTGGCCTCGGAAATCGCACAAGGCCGCGGCAGCGCTGGCGAGTTGCTGACCGATGATCTGGTCGTTGCCTGTGGAACCGGCGCCGTTCGCCTGACCAGACTGCAGAAAGCCGGTGGCAAGCCGTTGCCGGCCGCTGATTTCCTGCGCGGGACACCGCTTCCATCGGGCACGAGGCTTCCCTGATGCATCGTTACCGCATGATCGTTGAATATGACGGTGGTCCTTACGTTGGCTGGCAGCGGCAGGAGAACGGACCGTCTGTCCAAGGGGCGATCGAGAAGGCGATTCTGTCGGCAAGCGGTGAGACGGTGTCGATCCGCGGCGCGGGGCGCACCGATTCCGGCGTTCATGCAATGGGCCAGGTCATCCATGCCGATCTCGCCAGGGAGTGGTCGGCCTTCAAATTGCAGAATGCGCTGAACGCCCACCTCAAGATGGCCGGGGAGCGGGTCGCGATCGTCAGCGTGGGAGCGGCGAGCGAGTTCTTCGACGCACGGTTCTCGGCGCTGCGGCGCCATTATCTTTATCGCATCATCAGCCGCCAGGCGCCGTTGGCGCTGGAGGCCGGGAAGGCATGGTGGGTCCCAAAAGCGCTTGACCATGAGGTCATGCATGCGGCGGCGCAGACGCTCGTCGGCAAGCACGATTTCTCCACCTTCCGCTCCGCACATTGCCAGGCCAACAGTCCGATTCGAACACTTGATCGGCTGGACGTGACGAGAAACGGCGAACTGATCGAGATTCGTGCTACGGCCCAAAGCTTCCTGCACAACCAGATCCGTTCTTTCGCGGGAACACTCAAGCTCGCGGGGGAGGGCAAATGGACGCCGGCCGACGTCCGCGCCGCGTTGGATGCGCGAGACCGCAAGGCCTGTGGCCCGGTCGCGCCGCCGGATGGACTCTATTTCATGCAGGTGGACTATCCCGACGTCATCGTCGACCGGCGCCCGCCGGTGGAAGGCGACGACGGCTAGGACTTCTGATTTTTTCGCTGATCAGACGGGATAAATGCCGAGAAAGCGCTGCAGGTATTCCGACAGCATCAGTGATGGCACGAGCAGCACCAGCGTGAGTGCCCCGACCATCAGGCCTTGGCCGTAAAAGATCATCCTCAGGATGCGTGCGATCGCAAAGACCTGCGCAAGCATGAAGGCCAGCAGCAGCACCGAGACGAGGCCAACCAGCTGTGGCAGGAAGAAGACGAGCGCGAGCAGCATCCCATTGACGTAGGACAGCGGCACGCCGAGCCAATTAACGCTGACGATAACAGGCCCAAAACGCTCGCCCTTCTTGAAGGCCAGCAGCAGCAAGCCTGCAAAGACCAGCGGCACGAACCAATTGGCGGCCTCGACGAGCCCGAGTCTGAAATAGAAGAGTGCGCCGACGTCGGTATGCGGCGGCATCGTTTGCAGGAAGGCCTGGCGCCACCATAGCCACGAGATGCCCATTGGCGGCAGGCACCAGAAGATCGCCCAGAACGAGCGGTTGACGCCGCGATCCGACATGTCGAGGAAGCGAAAGCCGCGCGGATCCATGTGGATCAGCAGCCAGATCCCGGCAAGATAGTACTGAACTTCCCTAAAGCCCGGCATTAGCGAACCAGCGCTCGATGAAGGTTTCATAGATTACCGTGAGTCGCTCGAGGTCGGAAATTGCGACGCGTTCATCGACCATGTGCATCGTCTGGCCGACAAGGCCGAACTCGACGACCGGGCAGTAATCCTTGATGAAGCGGGCGTCCGACGTGCCGCCCGTCGTGGAGAGCTTCGGGGACTGGCCGGTGACGCTTTCGACGGCCGAAGACAGCGAGGCGATCAGCGCGTTGTTGCGGGTCAGGAAGACGTGGCTCGGGCGCTCGGCCCAGACGATATCGTATTTGAGCGGCGCACGGCCGGGGCGCAGCACGCCTTCCGCTGCCGCGGCATCGAGGCGGCGCAGGATCTCCTGTTGCAGGCTCGCGGCGGTCCACGTGTCGTTGAAGCGAATGTTGAAGCTCGCCGTTGCCTTGGCGGGTACGACGTTCGTCGCCGGATTGCCGACGTCGATGGTCGTCACTTCCAGGTTGGACGGCTGGAAATTGTCGGTGCCAGCGTCGAAAGGTGGGTCCATCAGCGCTTGCGTGAGTTGCAGGATGCCGCGCACCGCATTGTCGGCAAGATGCGGGTAAGCGGCATGGCCCTGGACGCCATGCACGGTGATTTTGCCGGAGAGCGAGCCACGGCGGCCGATCTTGATCATGTCGCCGAGCTTGTCCGGATTGGTCGGCTCGCCGACGAGGCAGGCATCCCAGCGCTCGCCGCGCTCGGCCGCCCATTGCAGCAGCTTGATCGTGCCGTTGATCGCCGGGCCCTCCTCATCGCCGGTGATCAGGAATGAGACCGAGCCCTTCGGTGCGCCATGCTTTTCGATATAGCGGGCAATGGCCGCGACAAAGCAGGCGACCCCGCCCTTCATGTCGACAGCGCCGCGTCCGAAGAGTTCGCCGTCCGCAATCTCGGCGGCGAAGGGCGGATGCGTCCAGGCGGCTTCGTCGCCAACCGGCACGACGTCGGTATGCCCGGCAAACATCAGGTGCGGGCCTTCGCCGCCGAGCCGCGCATAGAGGTTCTCGATATCGGGCGTTCCCGGCTCGGTCGCCTTCACCTTATCCACCTTGAAGCCAAGCGGCGACAGCATTGCCTCGAGCGCCGAAAGCGCGCCGCCTTCAGCGGGCGTGACGGACGGGCAGCGAATCAGAGTCTGAAGATTGGCAACGGGATCGGTAGCGGTCATGGGAGTGGAACTATCCAGCGGTAGTGGCAAAGAAAAGGCAAGGCGGCGGTACCGCCTTGTTGAAATGTGCCGTTCATTTTGCCGGATCAAGTCCGACCGTCAGCGTTTCGGAGGCACCCATCGTTTCAGACGCGTAGATCGCCGGAACCTCAAGACTTGATCAGTCGCGAAGCAGTTCGTTGATGCCGGTCTTCGAGCGGGTCTTTTCGTCGACGCGCTTGACGATGACGGCGCAGTAGAGGTGCGGCGCCGGCTGGCCGTTGGCCATGGTGGCATTGCCCGACGGCATCGAGCCTGCAACGACGACGGAGTAGGGCGGCACTTCGCCGTACATCACTTCGCCGGTGGCGCGATCGACGATCTTGGTCGACTTGCCGATATAAACGCCCATGCCGAGGACCGAGCCCTCGCGGATGATGCAGCCTTCGACGACTTCCGAACGCGCGCCGATGAAGCAGTTGTCCTCGATGATCGTTGGGCCGGCCTGCATCGGCTCAAGAACGCCGCCAATGCCGACGCCGCCGGAGAGGTGCACATGCTTGCCGATCTGAGCGCAGGAACCGACGGTCGCCCAGGTATCGACCATCGTGCCTTCGTCGACGAAGGCGCCGAGGTTGACGAAGGACGGCATCAGCACGACGTTCTTGGCGATGTAGGCGGAGCGACGCACGACGCAGTTCGGCACGGCGCGGAAGCCGGCAGCGCGATACTGGTTTTCACCCCAGCCTTCGAACTTGGATGGCACCTTGTCCCACCAGGTCGAGTTGCCCGAACCGCCCTTGACGACTTCCATGTCGTTCAGGCGGAACGAGAGGAGGACGGCCTTCTTCAGCCATTGATTGACCTTCCAGACGCCGTCGTTGCCACGCTCGGCAACGCGTGCCTTGCCGCCATCGAGGAGTTCGAGCGCTGTTTCGACGGCGTCGCGGACTTCGCCCTTCGTCGACGTATTCACATTGTCGCGGTTGTCGAAGGCGGCTTCGATGGTCTTTTCGAGGGAGGAAAGGTCGCTGGCGCTCATGGGAATTCCTTAAACTTCGATCTTTATCGTTGGAGACCGAAGCCTCCGGAATTGTGATTGGCAGGGTGCGATCTGCTCTATCGCATGAACGGGTAAAATGGAATGATTTTTCCCGCGGCGTTTCAACGCCTCGGGACGACATACCGGCTCTGAAAGCCGGCGGTATTGAAAGGCATTAGGCATGGCAAAGGCACGAAACGGCAGACTGCGGCGCAAGGATGGCGTATGGGCCCCGCTCAAGACGAGTGCGGTCGACAAGCATCGCGCCGAGTCCGTCCCAAAGACGCCGCAGACCCTGTCACCGGCCTATCGTCTTGCCTATGTCGACGAGGATTTTTTGTGCCGCGAGGAGTTGCGGCCGATCCGGCTGCAGCTCGAACTGCTGAAGGTGGAGATGTTGCTCGCCGAGCGCGGCATCAAGTCAACGGTGGTGATGTTTGGTGGCGCCCGTATTCCTGCTCCCGGCCAGAGCGCATGGGCGGCGCGCAACGAGGTGCAGCGGGCCAATCTCGAGGCCGCGTCCGTCTACTACGACGAGGCACGCAAGTTTGCGCGGCTCTGCTCGAAGTATTCGGCGAGCTTCGATTTCCACGAATACGTTATTGTCACCGGTGGCGGGCCTGGTGTCATGGAGGCCGGCAATCGTGGTGCCGCCGATGAAGGCGCGCCGTCGATCGGTCTCAATATCGTTTTGCCGCACGAGCAGGCGCCGAACGTCTACGTCACGCCGGAGCTCAGCTTCAACTTTCACTACTTCGCCATCCGCAAGATGCACTTCATGGTGCGCGCCAAGGCGATTGCGGTCTTTCCCGGTGGTTTCGGCACGCTGGACGAATTCTTTGAGTGCCTGACGCTGATTCAGACAGGCCGCATGGAGAAGATGCCGCTCATCCTGTTCGGAGAGAAGTTCTGGCGCAGCATCATCAATTTCGAGGCACTGGCCGAGTTCGGCACGATCGCGCCTGACGACGTCGATCTGATCAGCTTCGTCGACACCGCGGATGCCGCCTGGAAGATTATCGAGGACTTCTACGAACACCACGAATAGAAAGGCCCGCTAGAACGACGGGCCTTGCGATCGATCGGTAAGTCCAAACTTACGGGAATGGACGATCCGGCATATCGTCGAGCGAGATTACCCCGTCCTTGTTGCGATCCATCCAGGTGAAGAACTTGTCGAAGGCGGCTTCGGCTTCCTGCTTGGAAATCTGGCCGTTCTCGTCGGTATCGAAGCGCTGCATCATCATCATGCCTCGCATCATTCCGCCACGCATGCCGCGGCCTTCAGGGGTGGCCTGCGGTGGTGCTGGCTGGGCGCTGTCGGCATCGGCCGGCGGTGCCATCGGCATTGCATCGTCATCCGCGGTATCATCCGCAGGTGCCTTCATCTTGGCCATCATGGCTTCGCGGTGCTTGCGGATTTCCCCTGGCGTCAGCGAGCCGTCCTTGTCGGTGTCGATCGCGACGAAGATTGCCTCCATGCCGTCCTTGGCTTCCTGCTTGGAGATCTGGCCGTCCTTGTTGGTGTCGAACTGCTTCAGCATGCGAACGAAGATGACTTCGCGGATCGCGCCCATGCGCGGGCCCATCATCATGCCCATGCTGTGCTGCGGGCGAGGCCGATGAGGCTTCTTGTCGTGAGATGCTGCAAAACTGGTGCCTGCGGCACCAACGATCAAGACGGAGGAGAGTGCGGCCAGTATCAGCTTGTTCCGAGACATTTCAGCTCCTTTCAATATGCAATCGCAATCGGATTACAGATGAGAGGGTAGGGCTGGTGTGGCAAAACGCCCAATTAAAGATCGGTAAGCTGGATAAAACTTTCGTAACCTAACCGGTAATCTTCGCAAGAAAATCAGTGAGATCGTCGGTCACGAAGTCGATATGATCGTCCTCGCCGCTGGTCTTTTCCCACCATTCGACAACCGTGTCTTCGAGATTGTTTGGCACCAGCAACACTGTCTGCATGCCAAGGGTCTTTGGAACCTTGAGATTGCGCGGCAGGTCTTCGAACATCGCCGCCTTGCCGGTCTCCACCCGCTTCAACGCTGCGAACTTGTCGTAGGTCGCCTGCGCCGGCTTCGGCACGAAGTCCGCCGCCACGATGTCGAAGATGTCGTCGAAATGCTCGAGGATGCCCAGCGCGCCCGCCGCCATCTCGGCATGCTTGACGCTTCCATTGGTGAAGATGAATTTCCGACCCGGCAGGGCCTTGATGGCCGCGCCCAGTTCGGGCTGCGCCGTCAGGCTGGAGTAATCGATCGCATGTGCCTTCTCTAGGAAGTCGTTCGGATCGATGCCGTGGTGGATCATCAGTCCCTGCAGCGTCGTGCCATGATCGAGATAGTATTGCTTCTGCAGCTTGCGGGCTTCGTCCCGCTCCATCTGCAGCAAAGTCGAGACGTAGGCCGTCATGTTCTTGTCGATCTGCGCGAACAGGTTGACGTGATGCGGGTAGAGCGTGTTGTCGAGGTCGAAAACCCACTCGGTCACATGCGAGAAGTCCGCCTTGGTCGGCGTGCGATCTATCTTGGTCATGGGGGCGTTATGGCACGGCTTGCCGCGCAAGGAAATCGGCAAGAAAAAATAGACGCCCGATTTGCGGCGGACGCAGCCGGCAAGGGATGTTAGAACGCCTCATGCTCTTCGATCTGCCCAATGACGATGCGCTCTACGACGCGCTGATTGCCCGAAGCCCTGCCTATGAGGGCCGCGCTTACGTTTGCGTCAAGACAACCGGCATTTTCTGCCGGCTGACCTGCCCGGCTCGCAAGCCGAAGCGAGAAAATACCCTCTTCTACGATTCCATCGCCACCTGCATGCAATCCGGATTTCGGCCGTGCCAGCGGTGCCGGCCATTGGAAGAGGCGGACAGGGAGCCGATTGTTGACGAACTCCTCGAGGCACTCGACAACAATCCGGCAGCGCGATGGACGGAGGACGATCTTATCGCGCGCGGCTACGACCCCTCGACCGTGCGGCGGGCTTTCAAGCGATCAACAGGCGTGACGTTCCTCGATATCGCCCGCTATCGCCGTCTTGGCGAGGCGGCGAAGCAACTGGCGAATGGCGCTCGTGTCATCGATGCTCAGATTGAGGCTGGGTATGAGTCCGGCAGCGGCTTTCGCGCCGCATTCCAGCGGCTGATCGGCAAGGCGCCTGTCATGTCGCAGAAGCGTGATCTCCTGTTTGCCGATTGGTTCGAAACGCCTCTCGGGCCCATGGTGGCGGTCGCGGACCAGACACATCTGCATCTCCTTGAATTCCACGACCGCAAGGCGCTGCCGGCCGAACTGGATAAGCTGCAGCGCAAGACGCGCTCCTCGGTTGCGGCCGGCCGCACACCTGCGATCGATCAGATCGATACTGAGGTGAAGGACTATTTCGATGGCCGGTCTGCTGCGTTCCGGACGCCGCTTGCGCTGGGCTTCGGCACAGCCTTCGAACGTCAGGTCTGGTCGAAGCTGATGGAGATACCCGTCGGCGAGACACGCGCTTATGGTGATATTGCGCGTGACATGGAGAACCCGCAGATGGTGCGGGCCGTCGGGCGCGCCAATGGCGCGAACCAGATGGCAATCGTCATCCCGTGCCATCGCCTGATTGGCGCCGACGGATCTCTGACCGGCTACGGCGGCGGGCTCTGGCGCAAGCAATGGCTTTTGCGGCACGAAGATGAGATGAAGACCAAGGGATTGTTTGTGGAGGAGATCCAATGAATCAGGCCGAGAAGGCAAAGGCATTCGGTGCGCTGCATCAGAAGGGCAACCCTGTCGTCCTTTACAACATATGGGACGCCGGAACGGCGAAGGCCGTGACCGAGGCCGGCGCCAAGGCTCTTGCGACGGGAAGCTGGTCAGTCGCCGCCGCGCAGGGTTATGGGGATGGTGAAAAGATTCCGCTCGAAGCGCTGGTTGCCACCACGCGGTCGATCACCACGGTGAATGACCTGCCGCTCTCGGTCGATTTCGAGGGCGCCTATTCGACGGAACCGGCCGGTGCCGCCGCCAATGTCGAAAAGCTGATCGACGCCGGCGCCATCGGCATCAATTTCGAAGATCAGGTGGTCGGCGGTGAAGGCTTGCACCCGGTTGAGAAGCAGGCCGCCCGCATCCGCGCCATTCGCGAGATGGCGGATCGCCGTGGCATTACCTTCTTCATCAACGCCCGCACCGATCTGTTTCTGCGCGAAGGTGATCTCTCAAAGCACGCAGGACTGGTCGATGCAGCGATCGAGCGTGGCAAGGCTTACGCCGCTGCCGGTGCCAACGGCTTCTTCGTGCCTTGGCTAATCGATGAGGGCCTGATCGAGAAAATCTCAACCGCCTCGGACTTGCCGGTCAACATCATGATGCGACCGGGCGCTCCCGATGTTAAGACGCTGGCGAGGCTTGGCGTCAGCCGCGTCAGCTATGGGCCAGGACCCTATCGGATGATGATGGAGAAGCTGAAAGAGGCAGCCACGGCGGTCTATGCCGCCGCAGGCTAAAGCACAACTCCCGGAAAAGCGCAGAGCCGCGGCTCAGGGAACGATCAGCGTTCCCGCGCCGTGCTCGGTGAAGATCTCGAGCAGCACGGAATGCGCGGTCTTGCCGTTCAGGATGACGACACCCTGGACGCCGGCCTTGATCGCATCGATGCAGGTCTCGACCTTCGGGATCATGCCGCCGGAGATCGTGCCGTCGGCGATCAGCGCGTGCGCCTGGGCAACGGACAGTTCCTTGATCAGATTGCCCTGCTTGTCGAGAACACCGGGGACGTCCGTCAGGAAGAGCAGACGGGTTGCACTCAGCGCCCCGGCGATCGCGCCGGCAAAAGTGTCGGCGTTGATGTTGTAGGTTGCGCCGTCGCGGCCGGGCGCGACCGGTGCGATGACCGGGATCATCTCGGAGCGGGCAAGCAGATCAAGCAGCGTGCGGTCGACTTCGACCACCTCGCCGACGAAGCCGAGGTCGAGCACGCGCTCGATGTTCGAGTCCGGATCCTTGACCTTCTTCTGCGCCTTTTCGGCAAAGACCATGTTGCCGTCCTTGCCGCAAAGGCCGATCGCCCATTCGCCCGTCTGGTTGATGAGCGCGACGATCTCCTTGTTGATCGAGCCGGCGAGAACCATTTCGACGATCTCGACCGTCTTGGCGTCGGTGACGCGCAGGCCGCCCTCGAACTTCGATTCGATGCCCATCTTCGTCAGCATCGCGCCGATCTGCGGGCCGCCGCCGTGGACGACAATCGGATTGACGCCCGACTGCTTCAGCAGCGCGATGTCGCTCGCGAAGGCCTTGCCCAGCTCGGGATTGCCCATGGCATGGCCGCCGTACTTCACGACGATCGTCTTGTTTTCGTAACGCTGCATGAAGGGCAGGGCCTGCGCTAGGAGGCGTGCCTGGGTTTCGCTTTCGGACTGGTTCATGGGATACCCCGTGGAATTGATCGCGGCCTTTTATCTCAAGTTTTTGACAGATGGAATAATCCAGAGGCCAATAGTTTGCCGTATGTGCTGGCAACCGCGCTCGAGAAGATCGGCGCTTTGGCTAGAGGCGTGGGATGACCAGCGACGAAATCGCACATTTGATAAGCCTCGTTGCGATCGGGGACCGCAAGGCATTCGCTGTGCTCTATCGCGAGACGAGCCCGAAACTCCTTTCCATCTGCCTGCGTATCTTGAGAGACAGAACGGACGCCGAGGAGGCGACCCAGGAGGTCTACGCCAAGATCTGGCAACGCGCCGGCGTTTTTGCTGCCGGATCGGGGGCACCGTCTTCCTGGCTCGCTGCAATTGCGCGTAACCAGGCAATCGACATCATGCGCGCGCGCAAGCCAATCGCCGACGAACTGGACAGTGCATACGACCTCGCGGATGACGATCCTTCGCCCGAGATACAGACTGTGATCAAGGATGAGGGAAGGCGGATTGACACCTGCATGGAAGAGTTGGAAGCTGATCGGGCAACGGCGGTGAAGAAAGCTTACGTCGAAGGGCAGAGCTATCAGGAACTGGCCGATCAGTTTGGCGTCCCCTTGAACACGATGCGCACATGGCTGCGTCGCAGCCTCTTGAAACTGAGAGAGTGCATGGAACGATGACATCGCCGGATCAGAGCAAGGGAGGCCGCTCCCGCGACGAGGTACTCGCCGGTGAGTATGTTCTTGGTGTTCTTTCCTTCAAGGATCGGCGGGTTGTGGAAGAGCGGATGCGCCGCGACAGGCAGTTCGCAGCCATCGTCAGCCGCTGGGAGACCAACCTTTCCGCTTTCAACGACGATTACGACGTCGTCAGCCCCGGTCAGGAAACGTTCAAGCAGATCGAAGCACGTTTGTTCGGTGAGCCGGAAGCTGTCGCGGTGCCGTCGCGCGGTCTATGGAGCTCTATCGTTTTCTGGCGTTGTCTTGCGCTCGTCTCGCTGCTGATCACGGCGGGTGCACTGACAATCGCGACCGTCGCGGTTACGCCGCCTCAAACACCGGCACCGCTCGTCGCCGAGCTGACCGCTGCCAACAGCCAGGTCAACCTGCTCGCCTCCTATGAGCGGCAGAGCGGAAGGCTGAGGATCGTGCCCGTAGCTATTGGCAAGCCGCAGGAGAAGTCACTGGAGCTTTGGCTCGTTCCGGCAACCGGCACACCAAGGTCGCTTGGCGTGTTTCCTTCGGATCAGACCGGCGAGCTGGTCATACCGGTTGATATGCGCGGCAACATAGGCGAGGGCGCGTCCCTTGCCGTCAGCCTCGAGCCCTTTGGCGGCTCTCCGACAGGCCAGGCCACGGGCCCGATCGTGGCGAGCGGCACGACGCACCGCCGCTAACACTTTTCGGCACACCTGCGTTCGCGCTGAAACTCTTCCTGCGAGCCTTCCGTAGCTCCTCATGTCCGCAAGGGAATGCCGGCATTCGGCCGGTCTCATAAGCGGATGCTAGAGGAGAACCGTCATGATGAAGTCCACCCTGCGCTTGAGTGCGCTTGCCGTTGCCGTTTCCACATTTGCTTTCGTTGCTGAGGCCAAGAATCCGATTGTTGGTGGTGCTGCGATGTATCCGACGAAAGACATCGTGCAGAATGCGATGAACTCGAAGGATCACACGACGCTGGTTGCTGCCGTCAAGGCTGCCGGTCTCGTGTCGACACTGGAAAGCAAGGGACCCTTCACCGTATTCGCTCCCACCAATCAGGCCTTTGCCGAATTGCCCGCCGGCACGGTCGACACGCTGCTGAAGCCTGAAAACAAGGCAACGCTGACCAAGGTTCTGACTTGCCATGTCGTCGCGGCCGATGCGATGGCCAGGACCGTTGCCAAGATGATCAAGGCCGACGGCGGCGAACACGACATCAAGACCGTCGGCGGCTGCGTGCTGAAGGCCAAGGAAAGCAGGGGCAAGATCACGATCACCGATGAAAACGGCGCCGTCGCCCACGTCACGATAGCCGATGTGAAGCAATCCAACGGCGTCATTCACGTCGTTGACAAGGTTCTGCTGCCGAAGATGTAAATTAGTTCAGGCGGTCAATAGAAGGCGCCCCGTTCCACCGGGGCGTCTTCTTTCATTTCCAGTTGGCGATACCGACCGTTTGCGCGATTGCCTCGCGCAGGTCATCGAGACCCTCGCTCTTTTCCGAGGACGTGGCGATGATGGCCGGATAGGCGGCGGGCCGCTTCTTGATCTTTTCCGCGGTCTCCGCGAGCAACTTGGTCACAGCCGGTGGTTTGATCTTGTCGGTCTTGGTCAGAACGATCTGGTATGAGACGGCAGCCTTATCCAGTAGATCCAGCACCTCATCGTCGTTCTTCTTCACTCCGTGGCGGCTGTCGATCAACACGTAGACGCGCTTCAACGTCGCGCGGCCGCGCAGGTAATCGAAGACGAGCTTCGTCCAGGCGTCGACCTGGTCTTTCGGCGCCTGCGCGTAGCCGTAGCCCGGCATGTCGACCAGAGCCATCGGCGGAAGGTCGCCGCTTTCGCCCGAATAGCCTTCCGGCACGAAGTAGTTGAGCTCCTGCGTCCGGCCTGGCGTATTGGAGGTGCGCGCCAGCCCCTTGTGACTGACGAGCGCGTTGATCAAAGAAGACTTGCCAACGTTCGAACGGCCGGCAAAAGCCACTTCCAGCGGTCCTTCCGGCGGCAGGAATTTCAGGGAGGGAACACCGCGGATAAAGGTCCAGGGGCGCCCGAACAGCGGCTTGTCGTTCTTATTGTCGGTCATTCGGCCTTTTCCAGCAAAATCCAGTGTGCCTATGGCATTCAGGTTCCAGGCGATTTTGTCAACCGCACAGTCGTCGGACACCGCGGCGGGGTACAAATGAAAAGCCCCGCCGGAGCGGGGCTTTCGTCATTTCTCTGTCGGAGCCGGCTTTCGTTTGAAGAGCCCCTTCAGATTGTCGAAGAGCTCGATCTTCACGCCATGGCGGCGCATGATCACGCCCTGCTGGATGACCGAAAGCGTGTTGTTCCAGGCCCAGTAGATGACCAGGCCAGCCGGGAAGCTTGCCAGCATGAAGGTGAAGACCAGCGGCATCCAGTTGAAGATCATCGCCTGTGTCGGATCCGGCGGGGTCGGGTTCATGCGCATCTGCAGGAACATCGTCACACCCATGATCAGCGGCCAGACGCCGAGATGCAGGAAGGTCGGAGCGGCAAACGGCAACAGGCCGAAAAGGTTGATGAACGAGGTCGGATCGGGCGCCGAAAGGTCCTGGATCCAGCCGAAGAACGGCGCGTGGCGCATCTCGATGGTGATGTAGATCACCTTGTAGAGCGAGAAGAAGATCGGGATCTGCAGCGCGATCGGCCAGCAACCGGCGATCGGATTGATCTTCTCTTCCTTGTAGAGCGCCATCGTCGCCTGTTGCAGGCCCATGCGGTCGTCGCCGAACTTAGCCTTCAGCTCTTCCATCTTCGGCTGAACACGCTTCATGTTCGCCATCGAAGCGTACTGCTTGCTGGCGAGCGGGAAGAACAGCGCCTTGACGACGATGGTGGTCAGCAGGATCGCGACGCCGAAGTTGCCGAAGTAATGGAAGAAGAAGTCCATCAGCCTGAACATCGGCTTCGTCAGGAAGTAGAACCAGCCCCAGTCGATCAGGCGATCGAAGCGAGGGATCTGATACGTATCCTTGTAGTTGTCGATGACAGGAACGACCTTGGCGCCGGCAAAAATCAGGTTCTTGAGCTCAGTCGACTGTCCGGGCGCGACGGTGACCGCATTCTGCTTGTAGTCCGCCTGGAAACGCGGTTGTCCGTCCGTGAAGTGGCTGAAGCGGGCGTCGAAGGGGGTCTGCTGAGGCGGGATGAGCGTCGCTGCCCAATATTTGTCGGTGATCCCGAGCCAGCCCCCGGTTGCGTTCGCCATATTGACGGCTTCTTTTTCAACGGCGGTATACTTGCTTTCGACAAGTCCATCTTCGCCGATAACACCGATGAAACCTTCATGCAGAACATAGGTGGAGGCGACAGCCGGCTTGTTGTAGCGCGTGATGCGCCCGTAGCCGGAAAGTGCGACCGGAGCCTGACCGGCATTGGTGATCTTGTCCGTGACCGTGAACATGTAGTTCTCGTCAACGGAAATGGTGCGCGCGAAGGTGACGCCCCTGTCATTGGTGTAAGTAAGCGTGACCGGGGTCTTTTCGGTCAGCTTTGCGTCAGCCGGCGCTGTCCACACCGTCGAGGGACCCGGCACGCTGCCGGTCGCGTCGCCACCGATATAGCCGAGTTCGGCAAAGTACCCGTCCTTCGTTTCGGAGGGGCTGAGCAGGGTGATGATCGGGCTGCTGTCGTCGACTGTCTCGTGGTAGCGCTTGAGCCGGAGGTCGTCCAGACGGGCGCCGACAAGGTTGATCGAACCGGAAAGTGCCTGCGTATCGATCGTGATGCGCGGGTTCTTCGCAAGAGCATCTGCAATCGACGCCACCGCCGGAACCTGGTCGGTGGGAGCCGCCCCGTTCGGCTGCGCCGTCGTTGCGCCGCCGGGCGCAGGCGTCTGCACTTGCTCGGTGTGTTGCTGTGCCTTCTGGGCAAGCTCCGCCTTGCGCTGAGCCTCGATGCGCGGATTCATATAGAGGAACTGCCAGCCGAGAACGATCAGCACTGAGAGAGCGATCGCAATGAAATAATTGCGGTTGTTTTGCATCATACGTTCCTGGGGCGGCCGTCTCCGGACCGCTTGTGTTTCGGCTTGGTCTCGACGCGAGTTTTGAGCTCTGCGGCTAATTCTTTGAAGGATGCTTTCAGCACGTCCCTTCGCGCGACAACCACATAGTCGTGTCCGGGCTGCATTGCAAACCCTGCATGAAGTCGCACCGCCTCTTTCAGGCGCCGCCGCATGCGGTTTCGTTCGACCGCGTTGCCGTGTTTCTTGGTGACGGTGAAGCCGACGCGGGCTTCGGTCTCCGGCTCCTTCCGGTCGAGCACCTCAAGCAGGAAGAAACCGCCTTTTCGTTTTTCGCCCTGGCGGACAGCAAGAAACTGCGGGCGGCTTTTCAGCCGCCCGGCAGTCATTTTCTTGTTATTGGTCGTCAATTCGCCCGCCATCTCTTATCGGGCAATTCGGCCTTAGGCCGAAAGACGCTTGCGACCGCGTGCGCGGCGAGCAACGATGACCTTACGGCCGCCCTTGGTGGCCATACGTGCACGGAAACCGTGGCGGCGCTTGCGGACAAGCTTGGATGGTTGGTAGGTACGCTTCATTTATTTAAACACCGCGGAGTGCGGCCCTTCTTGAATTTGCATATTGCAAGGAGCGTTGTTTTTCGAACGGGCGAGGCTAACGAAAGCCTTATATGACCGGACGTGCGGCGGCTTATACGGATGAAGGGCCCCAAAGTCAATTATCGCCGGGAATTTCCGAGTTTGCGCCCGGAGTACAAGATTTAGTGAAGCGCATTAATCATTGTGACAAGCAGTGAGCCATGCGCTGGCGTAATATTTTTCTCAAGTTTCAACTACAGCACGCATCCTGCCCAGCGTCTAACGCTTCTGCGCGCAAAAAGCGAAGCGGCGGCGATTAAGTACGGGTAATTTTTTGTAGTGCTGCAGCCAAACACCCGAAATCTAACGTTAATTTATTTGGGCCAATTTTAGCTATCGGCCGGAATGCTTTCCCGGCTTGTCATCAGTCTTTGGGGGGCTTTTCCTTTGAAAATTCGAGGTAAGATCAATCTGCTTGTTTCCGCCATGTGTGGCGTTGCATTGCTGATCGGGGCGACGGCGCTTTGGGCCGTGCATCAATACGATACTAATCTGTCGGCTTACGAAGACGCATCTGATCGCGCCTACGCCGGTGAGCGCCTTAACCGTTTTGTGACGGCGACGGTCATGGAAGCACGCGGAATTTACAGTGCGCCCACGACGAAGGAGGCCGCTACCTTCGCCAAGGGACTGCTTGCGAACCTCGACCAGATCGACAATGTGATCGCCTCCTGGACCCCGCTCGTTCCCGAAAGTCAGAAGGGTGCCTTTGCCAAGCTGGTTGAACGTGCCAAGGAATTCCGGACATTCCGCACCGAAACAGCGCGTCTCGGCACGGAAGTGAGTCCGCAGGCTGCCAGCGAGCAAGGCAACAACGATGCCAACCGCGCCAACCGCAAAGCCTTCCAGGCCGAAATCGACGCTGTCGTGGCCACCGACAAGGCGACTCTGGACGCTGTCAATGCTCTCGTCGAAAGCTCGCGCACCTCAATCTTGTGGCTCGTGATCGCGATCAGTGTTGTCGGCGTCACGGCTGGTATCGGCATGGGCTTCTACATCGGCACGATCCAGCTTAGCCGTCCAATCAACAAGGTTACCCAGGCGATCAAGGAAGTGGCTGACGGCAATTTTGATGCCGACGTGCCGTTTGCCGGCCGTCAGGATGAAATCGGTGAGATGGCTGCGGCCGTTGCCGTCTTCAAGGAAAACGGTCTCGCCGTCCGCCGCATGAACGCGCAGGAGGCCGCCATGCGTGCCAAGAGCGACGATCTGCAGTCCAGCATGTCCGTGGTCGTGGCTTCCGCAGCTGCCGGCGACTTCAGCCGCCGCATCGAAAAGGACTATGGTGACGAGAACCTCAACCAGTTCGCCACCAACATCAACCAGCTGCTCTCGAGTATCGATGCCGGTGTCGGCGAAACACGCCGCGTAATTGCAAGCCTGGCGGAAGGCGACCTGACGCAGACGATGCGCGGCAGCTTCCACGGCGCCTTCGCCGAACTGCAGCAGAACGTCAACAGCACCTTCGCCACCCTTCAAACGACCATACGCGAAGTCCGCGAAACGGCAGAAGGCTTCCACGGAAACACCAACGAGCTGCGCGCCGCAAGCGACGACCTCTCCAAGCGCACCGAGCAGCAGGCAGCGGCTCTCGAGGAAACCTCGGCAGCCCTCGATGAGATCACGGCCGTGGTCAACAATTCGACAGAGCGCGCGCAGGAGGCCAGCGTCATGGTGTCCGAGGCCAAGGACGATGCCGGCAAATCGGGCGTTGTCGTCCGCAATGCCGTCGACGCCATGGGCCGCATCGAGCAGGCCTCGCGCGAAATCAGCCAGATCATCAACGTCATCGACGAGATCGCCTTCCAGACGAACCTGCTCGCCCTCAATGCCGGTGTCGAAGCCGCGCGTGCCGGCGAGGCGGGCAAGGGCTTTGCCGTCGTCGCCCAGGAGGTCCGCGAACTGGCGCAGCGCTCGGCAACTGCCGCAAAGGACATCAAGGGCCTGATCACCAAGTCGGGGGACGAAGTCCAGGTCGGCGTGAAGCTCGTTCAGGCCACCGGCGAGGCGCTGTCCCAGATCGAAAGCCGCGTCAACGCGATCAACGACCATATTCACTCGATCGCGACTGCCGCGAAGGAGCAGTCGACCGGCCTCAAGGAGGTCAACACGGCCATCAACCAGATGGACCAGGTGACGCAACAGAACGCCGCCATGGTCGAGGAAACCTCCGCGGCAACGCACAAGCTCTCCGGCGAAGCCGACGGCCTCGTCCGCCTCATCTCGCGCTTCAAGGTTTCGAACGTGCCGGCCGCGGCTCCTGTCGCCGTTGCGCGCCAACAGGAGCATCGTCCGGTGGCCTCACCAGCGCGCCGCGCCATGGGGACCGTAGCACGCGCATTCGCCGGCAATGCCGCCGTCGCCGAGCAGAATTGGGAAGAGTTCTGATCAGCCCTCTTCCTCTTTCGACCGATCGGAAACGCCGCCTCGGGGCGGCGTTTCCTTTTGTCGCAAGCGGCGTTGCTCTCAAAGATTTGAAAGCGGACCGCCATCGGCTAATATAGAAGTCGCGAAGGGCGCCTGGCGCCGAGCGGACGAAAGACGATGCAAGCCAACGATCAAGGCGAGAATCTTCCCCAGAGCGGTGCTGCAGGGAACGAGACCAACAGGGAGGAGCACCGCCCGTCCGGAAAGTTCGGCGGGCTCTCCGGCAAGCTGCTGTGGCTGACGGTTGTCTGCATCATGCTGGCCGAGGTTCTGATCTTCTTCCCCTCGGTTGCCAGTATGCGTCTGCGCTGGCTGGATGAGCGGTTGAACGCCGCGGCCGCGGCCGCGATCGTTATCGATGGCCTGCAGCCGGTGGAGTTGCCGCGCGCCTTACAGAAGGAAACTTTGGAGGCGACCGGCACCAAGGCGATCGTCTTGCGGAAAGAGGGCACCTCGCGTCTGCTTGCGACGACGGATATGCCGACCTCCGTTGACGAACAGTATGATCTGACCGACGTGCCGCCGATGATCGCGATCCGCGATGCGCTCGATACGATGATTTTCGGCGGCAATCGCATGATCCGCGTCTATGGCCCGGTGCAGGACACCAATACCGGCGTGGAAGTGCTGATGAAGGACAAGCACCTCCGCAATGCGATGCTGGTCTATTCACGCAACGTCTTTCTGTTGTCCATTCTGATTTCGATGTTCACCGCGACACTGGTTTTCTTCGCGATCAACCGGATCCTGATCCGGCCGATTCGCAAGCTGACGGGCAGCATGCAGCAATTCTCCTCCGATCCGGAAAATCCGCAGAACGTCTTTGTCGGCGATGGCGGGCGCGATGAGCTTGCGGTTGCCGGCCGACACCTGACCTCGATGCAGATGGAGCTGCAGAAGACGCTGAAGCAGCAGAAGAACCTTGCTGCCCTGGGGCTTGCCGTCTCCAAGATCAATCACGACATGCGCAACATCCTGGCCTCGGCGCAGCTGATGTCGGACCGCCTCGTGGACGTCGACGATCCTATGGTGAAGGCCTTCGCGCCAAAGCTGCTGCGCACGATCGACCGCGCTGTCGGCTATACGACCGAGGTCCTGTCCTATGGCCAGGCAAGCGAGGCCGCTCCGCGCAGGCGCCGCGTCCGGCTTTTCGACCTGACACAGGACGTCAAGGACATGCTCGCGGTCGATGCCCAGAGCGACATTGAATTCGTCGAACAGATGGCGCCCGACCTTGAGGTCGATGCAGACAGCGAGCAACTGTTCCGGGTTATCCACAATCTCTGCCGCAACGCCGTGCAGGCGTTGAGCGTGCCTGGCGCGGGGCGGGGACCGGATGGCATCAAGCGAATCACGGTTTCGGCCCAACGTGTCGGCAGCGTCGTCAGCATCATAGTCGACGACACTGGCCCCGGCATGCCGCAGAAAGCCAGACAGAATCTCTTCGCAGCCTTCCGCGGCTCAGCCCGCTCCGGCGGCACGGGCCTCGGCCTGGTAATCGCCCGCGAACTGGTGCTGGCCCACGGCGGCACGATCGCTCTTGTGGAAAAACCCTCGGTCGGAACGCAGTTCCGCATCGAAATTCCGGACCGCCCGGTATCCCTGGACGATTATCGCGGCCGAGCACTCCAAGAAAAGTGATGCATTTTTCGCATTTCAGCTCTGCACCACCAAAGTCGCGATTTTTTCAGAATGCCTATTGCAATCCCTCAAAGGACCCTTTAGAGAACCGCCCACGCAAGCGGTTTGACCGCTTCCGGCACGCACCCGTAGCTCAGCTGGATAGAGCACCAGACTACGAATCTGGGGGTCAGGAGTTCGAATCTCTTCGGGTGCGCCATTCCCATCATTAAGACGAAAATGCTGTGAAGCTGCGGCTTTGTTTCGACGAGAGCCTCTGCGTCTCGCCGTGTGGCAGCTAGCAAGGTGGACACGCCAAACCCTTGGCGTGCGCGCAAGAGCGTCGCAAATGCTTGTCCTGCGAAGACGAGCAAGGATCGCCTACACGGTGAACTATTCGGGATAGGCCTCGGAGCCTTCAGGCGTTGGCTTGTTGAAAAGGATGAATACCAAGGGGTTGCCGGGCTCGGACATTGCATCGCTGCGTTGACCCGTTATCTCGCCAGCCACACCGCTTGTATACTCCGCAACTACCTCGCCGAAGCTGTTGCGCTGTATGGCCACCTTTTGCCCGGCTTCGACCTTGTCGTTCAGCTTGACCAGATGCTCGACGATCCCGCCCGCGGTGGCAAGAATCGGGAAGGCGCTGTTTCCGACGAAGACACTCACTTCCTTGCCTGTGCGTCCCATCGACCCGGCGACGATGCCGTAATGCTTGAGGACATTCATCGTGCCTTCCACGAACAGAGAGATCATGTCGAGGTCCAGCACCCGCGCAGCGCCGATCTCCGGCGTAAAGGCCGGAATTCCCACGTCGATGAACGCGTTATGCAGGACACCGGGATAGACATGGTTGTCGAAGATCTGGCCGACCGGATAGAGCTCCAGCATTGCCTTGACCTCGGGCAGATCCATGCCGCCAATATTAAACGCTGTCACTTCGAATCCGGTTGTTCCGGTGTGGAAGTCAATCGCGAAGTCGGCGTTCGGCCGCAGCAGCCGGTTGAACAGGAGCCCGGCGTGCCGGCTGGCCGCGGTGGCGCCGTTCTCATTCCCGGGCCACTCCCTGTTCATGTCGATCAGATCAATGCCTCTGCCCTGATTGGGCCATCTGCGCTGCATGCTTTCGACGGCTGGGCGGGACACGTCCGTGACCGCCATCACCGTGCCCGACATTTCCGCCGGATCGAGCTGGTTCATCACCGTCTGGACTGTATGGATAGAACTCATTTCGTCGCCATGCACACCACTGACAAGGATGGCGCGCTTACCTGGCTTTGTTCCCTTGGCGACCACCACAGAGACATGCCAGTGCTGTCCGGTGGGCATTTCAACGCCCTGAAAATAGAGGGCATGCTTCTTGCCGGGCTCCAGGTCGTTGACGTCAAGCGCGCTGACGACTTTCTTCCCGTCGATGACGTCGCCGGTGTAGGCTGTTCCTGATGACTGATTGGTAGAGGGTGCCGCTGCTTGCTGGGCATTTGCAGCGCCAGCGTTGACGGCAAGGGCGGCGGATGCGCCGACCGTCGCGATGGATGCTACCAGGAAATGGCGGCGATCGAGGCCTTCTTTAGATTCGTCCGGCATGATGGAAGCCCTTTGTGGTTTGAAAAGTTACATTAGAACAACGGCATACACATCGACTGCAAAGGTCGCGCACGATTTCAAACTAGGGTGCGCTGCTGAACTCGCAAGGTTTGCGGGGCTCGCGATCTTGCGGCTTCACTCGGCAAGATCCGAAAGTAAGATGAAGCGGGCATGCCTGGACATCGACAGCGATAACAATCACGTGCCAGTTCTCAGTTTCACCTCGCCCGATGCTGCGTTCATGTCCCTCGAGTGCTACAGGCAACGTACTCACAAGATGTCGGATCCGATCCCGGCCAGTAGTCCTGGTGTGGCTCGCAATTTTGTCATGGGGAGGGTGTCGAGACGCTGCAGATCAAAGGGAATCGGATCGAAGGGCGCCACATTCCAAAATCGGTCACGCCCACAGTGCTCGCTGATCGGGCAAGCCTGCCTACGGCGAAATGTTGCCTTCTTGGCATGCGTCAAGCGCATTGCCTTGCCAGAGCAATCGAATCGCGAACGGTTCTTTAACCCGACCTTACGGCCGGTGACTGAAGCGGGCGATTTGCGCGTCCCTCATCAGGTTCCGGAAGCTGGGGCCGCTCATATGCACCAGCGTCGTGTGGTCGCCGCCCTCGAAATAGACGTCACTGGCATCGCCGAGGCTTTCGTCGAGGATCACAGGTACGTTGTAGGCCGATCCGATCGGTGGGACAGCGCCAATGTCGCAGTCGGCGAAGAGCGAGCAAACCTCATCTTCCGAGGCGAGGCCGAGGCGCCTGTCCATGACATCTTGCAACGTGCTGAGCTCGATCCGGTGCGTGCTGGGAACGACGGCCAGGACGTAGCCCATCTCGTGATGCACGACGACGGATTTCGCCAGCCGGCTGCCCGGAACATGCGCGGCTTGCGCCGATTGGCTGGTTGTCGCTGTGCGATGATGCGGGACGGTATCATAGGCGATACCCTCACCGTCGATATAATCCTGAAGTTTCCTTGCGATCGTCATCGTGGGCACCCCTTATATTGCGTGGGGAGGCATAACAGGCATTCTCCTCTCATCATCTGTGAAGTCAACGGCGAACGGGACCGGTCGGTCCGTTGGTCGCCGCCACGGGACGATGGCGGTCATCTGGGCTCTTCAGTGGTCAGCCCGCGTCGCAGGCGCGCCCGATGCCGCCTGCCTAAGCAGAGGCTCTCAATTCGCCGCGCATGGCGAGTGCCTCGTTGGTCGAGAGCACGGAGGCGTAGGCGAAGGCGAGTGCCGCCATGAAGGCCGCATGCGCTTGCGCGGCAGGGACGAGCGTGCCGTTGAATTCGAGGTCGCGCGTTGCGCAAGCGTCATGGATGACCATCACCCGATAGCCGAAATCGTTGGCGGCCCGCGTCACGGCGTCGATGCACATGTGGCTCATGCTGCCGACGACCGTGACGTCCTCGATACCATGGCGGTCGAGTGTCGCTTTCAGATCCGTTTCACGGAACGAGTTGATATGGTTCTTGACGATGACGGACTCGCCGGGTCGGTTCAGCACCTTCGGATGAATCTGGGCGCCCTCTGAGCCGGCCATGAAAAAGGCGGCATTCTCGCTCGCCGACTCATGTCTGACGTGAACGACAAGATCGCCTGCATCTCGAGCAGCCGCGATGATCCGCGCCGCATTGTCGGCAGCCGCCTCGGCACCGCTCAACGGCCATTTGCCGTCCGGAAAATAGTCGTTCTGAATGTCGACGACGATGAGGGCTCGCTTGCTCATGTGCTTGTGTCCTTTCGGTTCTTCCGGGGGCGATCCCCGGCCGTTGATGGACAAACTATGTCTGAATCGGCATGGTGTGGATTGGCGAAATTGACATTATCGAGGCAAAAACTGACAAATGAGCCAAACCGACGCGCCGGCCGAGATCGGCATCCTGCTTTATCCGAACGTCCAACTCGCAGCCGTCCACGGTCTGACCGATCTCTTCCACCTGGCCAATCGGTTCGCAACTGCCCGGCAGCCGTCAGGAGGCCCCGCCCTGCGCGTCAGCCATTGGCAAGGGGCAGAAACCTCGGCAGCGGTCGAGCGCGTCTTCGATACGGCACCCGGCACTCCCGGATCGCCGGCCGTGCTCATCCTGCCGCCGAGCTTCGGCGACCCGATGACGTCAGAGCAAGCCGCTCCGCTGGCGCAATGGCTTCGTGCGCGGCATGCCGAGGGAACGACGCTGAGTTCCGTCTGCGTCGGCGCCTTCCTTCTTGCTGAAACGGGCCTTCTGGCGAACCGTTTGGCGACGACCCACTGGGTCTGCGCGGACGCGCTGGCTCAGCGCTTTCCCGAGGTGAGGGTCGACGCCGACAAGCTTATCATCGACGATGGCGACGTGATTACCGCGGGCGGCCTGATGGCCTGGACCGATCTCGGCCTCAAACTCGTCGACAGATTGTTGGGATCGACGATCATGCTCGAGACCGCGCGCTATCTTCTCGTCGATCCGCCGGGCAGGGAGCAGCGCTACTACAGCAATTTCTCGCCGCGTCTCAATCATGGCGACGAGCAGATCCTCAAGGTGCAGCACTGGCTGCACGCGAGTGGTGCGCGCCAAGTGACGCTTGCGGCGATGTCGGAGCGTGCCCGCCTGGAGGAGCGCACGTTCCTGCGTCGTTTCCGCAGGGCGACCGGCCTTCGCCCGACTGAGTATTGCCAGCATCTGCGGATCGGCAAGGCGCGCGAAATGCTGGAGTTTTCCAACCGCACGGTCGAGCAGATTGCGGGTGCGGCCGGCTACGAGGATCCGGGCGCGTTCCGAAAGGTGTTCCACAAGATCACGGGGCTATCGCCCGGAGACTACCGCAACCGCTTCGGATTGACCGGGCGGGCATGAAGGCTGCTGCAGAGCTGACGCGCTAGCTTGGCGCAATATTGCGACGCCATGGTGAACTTGGCGCTGCGTGCAGCGGTTCGTGGCGCATGGCCGGAGGGAATATGTTGAGGGGTATGGGGCGAGCGTTTGCGTTGTGCGTGGTGGTTGCGGCGCTTGCCGGTTGCGTCGACGCCAATGCGCCGACCCTCGTGCCCGTGGCCACGCCTTTCGATCCACCGCTCAATCCGCCGGGCATCGCGCATCACATCTGCGCCGCCGATGGCAATTTCATGTATCGCGAGGCGAAGAAGCAATACGAACTGCGCGTCGGAATGGCCGGCGCTCCGATCGATCCGGCCCAAGAGGAAGCGAATGCGACCGCTGCCGCGCACCGGCAGTATGTCGCGTGCCTGTCGAGCCAGGGATACCGAATCGCAAATAGATGAGTTTGCGGGCCTGCTGAGTTCCGAGTCCGGATCGCTTGATCCGCCATGCCACGATCGAGTGCGCGCTGTAAAGAATCAGGACCCACACATCACGCGCAGTCGCTGCCGATCACGAATGCAGGAACCCGCGTGTGATGGCGGAACTTTGCTACGGTAGAACGCATTTTTCTAAGGTAAATCCAGAAGGAGGATTTATCATGAAAATGTTCAGCTTCGCTTCCACTCTCTCGGCCGGAACTCTTCTCGCGCTGGCATCAATCACTCCCGTCGAGGCGGCACCTGTGCAGCAGGTTCCTCTCCCAAGTGCCTCGAACGTTGAGATGGTGCAGTACAATCAGCGGGCAGGTCACTTAAACGGCTATCGTGGCTCGCGCACCGAGCGCCCCGGCACCCGCCGCGGTCCGGATGGCTACTGGTATCCGCTGGCAGCCTTCGGTGTCGAGGGCGGTACGACCGGCTCGATCGGCACTCAACCGGCACGGCCGATGCAGCGGCAAACCTACTGTCAGAACACATTTGGCGGCACCAATGGCGATGGCAGCATGCCATGCGATAACGGCTATTGATGGGGTTGAGCCGAGGGAAAGGCGAGACGAATTCTCGCCTTTCCGTCATCTTCTTCCTTCAACCTTTGGTGATGTTTTTCTGTGCTTGCGGGGTCTCCGGGCCAACCAGGAGATCTGCGGTGCCCCGAGATCGTTTCGGGACGGCGTTACCCGATTGCCGTCTCTCGCCGCCGCAGGCACAACCTCACGGCCGACGTTGTTTAAGAAAAATTGATCAGTCGATCAAATATGCCGCAAAAAGAGGCTGCAAGATTGGTGGAGCTATGCGGGCATTGCAATGCTGCATTGCGGTAATCTCCCTATTCCTGATCGAAACAATGGGCTATCTATTACCTCGAAGGCAGCGCACTCCTCCTCCCAGCGCTCCTTCATCGGACTGACAACACTCCTCCTCCCAGTTGTCAGTCAGGATCAAGAGCCCGGTGCACCTCCTCCCGCACCGGGCTCTTTTCTTTTTCGGTCCTTCCTGCAAATCATCAGCGCTGTGCCGGCCCAGTTTTTCGGAGCTGCGGTAATACGCTGGCTTAATGCCGTCAGCCGCAGTGTCGCCTGGAAGTTTTTCACCGGCGAAGATTCCCCGTAGGCAATCGACTGCGATCTGATATATCAGAACTGGCTGCAACGACACTCACACGCCTGCGGATAGGCGAGATCTGAACCAAGCTCATCGGCGAAATGCTGGATTGCTGCCGGAGGGTGTCGACAATATTGCCGGACAATATTCGCGTGATGGCGAGATCACGCGCTTGAGAGGAGTTGACGAATGAGATGGAAGCGCACGATCCAGCTTCTGGATGTCCACGCGGAAGGTGAAATCGGCAAGGTTGCGATCGGCGGTGTGCCGAAGATCCCCGGCAATACGGTCGCCGAACAGCTGAACTGGCTGAACACCGATCCGAAGGGCCAGGAACTGCGCCGCTTTCTCTGCCTCGAGCCGCGCGGCGCGCCGATCGGCTCCGTCAATCTGCTGTTGCCGCCGAAGCATCCGGCTGCCGATGCGGCCTTCATCATCCTGCAGCCTGACCAGGCGCATGCAAGCTCGGGCTCGAACTCGATCTGCGTCACCACTGCATTGCTGGAATCCGGCATCGTCGAGATGAAGGAGCCGGAAACCATCGTCACGCTGGAGACGGCCGCGGGCCTCGTCAAGGCGACGGCGACCTGCCGCGACGGGCGCTGCGAGAAGGTCAAGCTCACCATGGTTCCGTCCTTCGTGCATGAGCTCGACGTGGACGTCGACACCCCGCACTGGGGCAAGATCAAGGTCGATATCTGCTACGGCGGCATCTTCTACGCGCTGGTCGATGTCGGACAGATCAACCTGACGATCGAGAAGGGCAATGCCGCGGCGCTCGTGCAGGCCGGCATGGTGCTGAAGGAGCTGATCAACCGCAGCATCGAGGTTGTCCATCCGGAAATTCCAGCGATCTCGGGCGTTGCCTACGTCATGTTCCGCGACCTCGAGGCGGACGGCACCGTTCGTACCTGCACGACCATGTGGCCGGGGCGCGCCGACCGCTCGCCCTGCGGCACGGGCAATTCCGCCAACCTCGCAGCACGCCATGCGCGTGGCGAGGCAAAGGTCGGCGACATCTTCAAGTCGCGCTCGATCATTGGTTCGGAGTTCGAGGTCGGTCTGCTGGCGGAAACCGAAGTCGCCGGCCGTGCCGCGATCATTCCGACGATCGCCGGGCGTGGCTTTACCTTTGGTCTTTCGCAGGTCGCGCTCGATCCCTTCGATCCGCATCCGGGTGGCTTTGCCCTAACTGATGTCTGGGGGCCATTGGCAGGGGAAATCTGACGCTCAATAGGTAAAGGGGTCGACCTCTGCCTTTTCAACGGCGTGGTCGCCCGCCTGCTCTGGGTAGATGACGCCCTTCCGCAGGATGACGTTGGCGTAAAGTCGCGGTTCGCTTGTTTGGATGACGGCGTGAGCGGCCCGAACGCGATTGTAGAAGTCAGCCCCGACCAGCGGCACGACCTGCCGGTGTGGGTCGTGGCGGGCGCAGCAATCGATTATCTCTTCATGAACAGGGTCGAGCTTGTCGCGCTCGGCCTTCACGGTCGACCGGAAAATCGCATCCGGAACGAAGTCGTCGATCGGCAGGACGCTGAGAACGGCATCGAGCACGGGTACGATACCGTGGCCATCGAGGCGGATCAGCCGCCTTGCATGTTCGACACCGGGATAGTTGCCGTCAACGATGGCGATTTCGTCGCCATGCCCCATGGCGCGTAAGGTCGAAAGCAGGTCCGGGCTCAGAAGCGGGTTAAGTCCCTTCAGCATATTCGACCTCTTTGAATAGAACGTTCTGGTCCGTAAGGTAGCGCGCGAAGATCGGCAGGCTGGCGCCGCCGATGGCGCGCGCATGAGCGCCGACCGCGCCTTCGATAATGTCCGGCATGACAACGCCCTGCAGATCGAGCATCGCTGCTTCATGGATCGTCGCTTGCACAATCCGTTCCCGTACCCATCCGGGAAAGCCACCGTCGATGACGGCCGCACTGAAGTCGATGATCGAGGCCGCGGCGACGATTGCCTGTGCGAGCGCTTTGGCGGTGTCCTGGATCCACGTCTCAAGAGGCTCACCGAAGTCGATCCAGTCGTCGGCCGAATACCAGAGCGGCTGCGGGTCAATGCCGCGCTCGCGCAGCATGTTCTCCAGCACGAAGATCGAGGCAACTTCGAGCAACTGCAGTGTTTCGCCGTTCTTGCCGCGAACGGGAAGGGGGCCGATGGCTCCGGCTGTGCCCGTGCGACCGGAAAAGATTGCCGAATTGAGAACGATACCGCCGCCGATGAAGGAGCCGATGAAGAAATAAACGAAATCGGGATAGGACGGCCCGATACCGAACACGAGTTCGGCGCCGCAGGCACTTGTCGCATCGTTCTGCAGGTAAACGGGGTAGGGCACGCGGGCGGCGATTTCTGCGTGGAGGTCGAAGTCGCGCCACACGTCCATCGCGCCTTTGGGCGATCCCACTTCTTCTTCCCAGTTCCAAAGCTCGAAGGGTGCTGCGATGCCGATGCCGGCAATGCGGCTGCGCTGCTGCTCGTCGAGCCGGCTTTCAAGCTCGCGGATGCCTGACGTAATGAAGTCCAGGAAAACCTCGGGCAGCGGATAGGCATAGGTTTGGTGAAGTTGCAGGCGGATATTGCCCACGAAATCCATCAGCACCAGGTCGGCGCTGCGTCGGCCCATCTTCACGCCGAACGAGTAAACGGCGTCGGCATTGAGGCGCATCGGGATCGAGGGTTGACCGACGCGCCCGCGCACCGGCTCGCCGCGAGAGAGCAGCCCTTCCTTCTCCAGTGCCCGCATGATGACCGACACCGTCTGTGCCGAAAGGCCGGTGCGGCGTGCGATATCCGCCTTCGACTGGGAGCCGTAAAGGCGCACCAGCGACAGCACAAGCCGCTCGTTATAGGCGCGGACCCTGATCTGGTTCGCGCCGCCCGCGGGACTCGATATAGGCGGTTGGGCCGGTGTGTGAACCGGACCGTCTAAAGACGACATTGGCCGCTCCTCCCGTCTCGTGGCCTATGCGCTATTTTTGCTCAGCATGCCATAGCGAATTAATAATTCAATTGGATTTATTTATTGACAAGGCGATTTCTTTCGCTCTTAATTACCCTCGTCAAACGGCACAGAACGGCTTGGAGGAGGCCCGTCGGCGAGACTGCAGCGTTCTCGTGCTCGTCAATTCCGGCACCGCCAGGGGGTGGGTCGGCTATTTCTGGGAGGATTAAATGAAGAAATCAGTGCTTTCCGCAGCGCTTGGCGCGCTCGCCCTCGGTGTCGCCTTCTCGGCGCCGGCAATGGCCGCGGATGTTTCCGCCTGCCTCATCACCAAGACCGACACCAACCCCTTCTTCGTCAAGATGAAGGAAGGCGCGACAGCAAAGGCAAAAGAACTCGGAGTGACGTTGAAGTCCTACGCCGGCAAGATCGACGGTGACAGCGAAAGCCAGGTTGCCGCGATCGAAAGCTGCATTGCCGACGGCGCGAAAGGTATCCTGATCACCGCATCCGACACGAAGGGCATTGTCCCGTCCGTCAAGAAGGCACGTGATGCGGGCCTCCTGGTGATCGCCCTCGACACGCCGCTCGATCCCGCCGATTCTGCCGACGCAACGTTCGCGACCGACAACCTGCTCGCCGGCAAGCTGATCGGCCAGTGGGCCAAGGAAACGCTTGGCGACAAGGCAAAGGATGCCAAGGTCGGCTTCCTCGATCTGACGCCGTCGCAGCCAACCGTCGACGTTCTGCGTGACCAGGGCTTCATGATGGGCTTTGGCATCGACACCAAGGATCCGAACAAGATCGGCGACGAGGACGATGCGCGCATCGTTGGCCACGACGTGACGAACGGCAACGAAGAAGGCGGCCGCAAAGCTATGGAAAACCTTCTGCAGAAGGATCCGAGCATCAACGTCATCCACACGATCAATGAGCCGGCTGCTGTCGGCGCCTATCAGGCCCTCAAGGCTGTCGGCATGGAAAAGAACGTGCTGATCGTTTCGGTTGATGGCGGTTGCCCGGGTGTCAAGTCCGTCAAGGACGGTGTCATCGGCGCCACCTCTCAGCAGTATCCGCTGCTGATGGCTTCGCTCGGCATCGAGGCGATCAAGAAGTTTGCGGACAGCGGTGAAAAGCCGAAGCCGACCGAAGGCAAGTCCTTCTTCGACACCGGCGTTTCGCTGGTGACAGACAAGCCGGTCTCAGGCCTCGAGTCGATCGACACGAAGGTCGGCACCGACAAGTGCTGGGGCTAAATCCCGCGATATAAACTGCCGGCCGGGGCTTGATCCCCGGTCGGTTTCGACCGACCATGGCTGCTGTCTCGGGAACCGGCAAACAAAGACCGGTGTGATATGGGGCAGGGCTTCCGCGCGCGGTTTGGCGCGAAAGCGGAGGAGGAACAATGACCGGAGCACAGGACTTCGAACGGGTGCTCGACGGCAGCGACAAGAATGTCGCGTCGTTTGAACATCAAGCCGTACCATTTGTGAAGCGTGCGCAGCATTTCTTGCACTCGACACCGGCCGCTGTGCCGCTGATCGTGCTGGTGCTGTCGATCATCATTTTCGGCATCGCGATTGGCGGGCGGTTCTTTTCGTCCTACACGCTGACGCTCATTCTCCAGCAGATCGCCATCGTCGGTATCCTGGGGGCCGCGCAGACGCTGGTCATCCTGACCGCTGGCATCGATCTTTCGATCGGTGTGATCATGGTCATCTCGGCCGTCATCATGGGCAATTGTGCCATCACCTATGGCATCCCCACACCGATCGCCGTGCTGGCCGGCATGCTGGTAGGCGGCCTCTGCGGTCTCCTGAACGGTTTCCTCGTCGCGTTCATGAAACTGCCGCCGTTCATCGTGACGCTCGGTACGTGGAACATCGTGATGGCCACGAACTTCATCTATTCCGCCAACGAAACGATCCGCGACACCGATGTCGACGCGCAGGCGCCGTTGCTGCATTTCTTTGCGATCAGCTTCAGGCTCGGCAGCGCAGTCCTGACGCTCGGCGTCATTGCCATGGTGCTACTTGTCCTTGCGCTCTGGTACATCCTCAATCACACCGCCTGGGGCCGCCACGTCTATGCCGTCGGCGATGATCCGGAAGCGGCAAAGCTTTCAGGTATTCAGACCAAGAGCGTGCTGCTCACCGTCTACACCGTCTCTGGCATCATCGCCGCCTTCGCAGCCTGGGTCTCCATCGGCCGCAACGGCTCGATTTCTCCCTCGTCTGCGGTAACGGATTATAACCTGCAGGCCATCACGGCGACGGTGATCGGCGGTATCTCGCTCTTCGGCGGCCGCGGCTCAATCCTCGGCACACTCTTCGGCGCGATGATTGTCGGCGTCGTCTCTATGGGCCTCAACATGCTCGGCGCCGATCCACAATGGAAGGTGTTGCTCACCGGCGTGCTTATCATCGCCGCGGTCGCAATCGACCAGTGGATCAGAAAGGTGTCGGTGTAATATGGCGAACGAACCTCTCCTCTCGGCACGCGGTCTGGTCAAGCGCTACGGACGCGTTACCGCACTCGATCATGCCGATTTCGATCTGTACCCCGGCGAGATCCTGGCAGTCATCGGCGACAACGGAGCCGGCAAGTCCTCGCTCATCAAGGCGATCTCGGGCGCCATCAGCCCCGATGAGGGCGAGATCACGCTGGAAGGCAAGCCTGTGCATTTCAAGTCTCCGATGGAGGCGCGCGATGCCGGTATCGAGACGGTCTACCAGAACCTCGCTCTATCGCCGGCGCTTTCGATCGCCGACAACATGTTCCTCGGCCGAGAGATTCGTCGGCCGGGCATCCTTGGCAGTTGGTTTCGCATGCTCGATCGCCCGGAGATGGAGAATCGCGCCCGCACCAAGCTTTCCGAGCTTGGCCTGATGACCATCCAGAATATCAACCAGGCCGTCGAAACGCTCTCGGGCGGTCAGCGGCAGGGTGTGGCGGTCGCGCGTGCTGCAGCCTTCGGTTCCAAGGTCGTCATCATGGACGAGCCGACGGCTGCCCTTGGCGTCAAGGAAAGCCGCAAGGTCTTGGAACTGATCCTGGACGTGCGCTCGCGCGGTCTGCCGATCGTGCTGATCTCGCACAACATGCCGCATGTCTTCGAGGTTGCCGACCGTATCCATATCCACCGGCTCGGTCGTCGCCTGACGGTCATCAATCCGAAGGAATACACGATGTCCGATGCGGTCGCCTTCATGACCGGCGCCAAAGCCGCTCCGACGGAGCCGGTTGCCGCATGAGTGCAACGATCGATGAAATCGCCGGCGAGGTCATCGATCGCGCCGGTGACACCAAGCGCTTCCTGATCGCCATCGCCGGCCCGCCCGGCGCTGGCAAGTCCACCATGGCGGACAACCTGGCCGACGCCCTGAAAGCCAGGGGCGAAACGGCCGAGGTCCTGCCGATGGATGGCTTCCACATGGACAATGCCATCCTCATTGAACGCGGTCTTCTGGCGCGCAAGGGTATCCCGGAAACCTTCGACGTCAGGGGCTTTCTCGATATCATCCGGGCCGTGCGTCCCGCCGACCAGGACGTGCTGATCCCTGTCTTTGACCGGTCCAGGGAAATCGCCATCGCCTCGGCGCGTGTGGTTTCGCCGGAGCATCGCTTCATTATCGTCGAGGGCAATTACCTGCTCTTCAGCCAGGGCAAATGGGCAGAGCTCGAAGGTATCTTCGACTACTCTGTCATGCTCGCCCCGCCGATCGAGGTGCTCGAGGAACGGCTGTGGGCGCGTTGGCGCGGCTACAAGCTGACAGAGGAAGAAGCGAGCGCCAAGGTCTACGGCAACGATTTGCCTAATGGTCGATTGATCCTTGGCAATCGCCGCAGGGCCGATGTGACGCTCGAGATCGCCTGACCTGTCTGGCGGTCTGGCTGAATGCCGGGACTTGCATCGCCTGATGGAATCGTTGCAGGCTCACCTTCATACAACTTTTGCGGTTTGGCACCCTGTGTGGACATGAAGGAAGAGCGCATGAGTTTCACGGAAGCAGTCTCATCAGTCTTCTCTAAATACGCGGTTTTCAGCGGCCGCGCCGGTCGCCCGGAATTTTGGTGGTTTGCGCTCTTCAACGTTATCGCCTCGGTGATTCTGGGCGCCGTCGACTATCTTCTCTTCGGCCGCGAAATACTCGGCGCCGTCTATGGGCTTGCCGTGCTGCTTCCGGGTCTCGGCGTGGCGGTCCGCCGCCTCCATGATATCGGCCGCTCCGGCTGGTGGATTCTCGTCGGCATCATTCCGCTGGTGGGCTGGATCGTTCTGCTCGTGTGGTATCTCACCCCCGGCACGCCCGGCTCCAACGAATATGGTGCAGCACCAGCCTGAGTGTCGCGGGCAAAGTGTTTGCCATGGCCCGCTTCGGGGTGATAATGCGCAGGGCTGAACCTTATAGGCCAGCCTCCGGAGTTCCAGCGCATGCAATCGATTACCATCCGTCGCCCCGATGATTGGCACCTGCACCTGCGGGACGGCGCCATGCTGGAAGGGGTGATCGGCGATACCAGCCGCGACTTTGCCCGCGCGATCATCATGCCGAACCTCGTGCCGCCGGTGGTGACCACGGCGGATGCCGAAGCTTATCGCGGCCGCATCATGGCGGCGCTGCCGAAGGGCGACATATTCCAGCCGTTGATGACGCTCTACCTGACGGAACATACGAATCCCGATGATGTCGAGGTCGGTAAGACGAGTGGGCTGATCACGGCGGTCAAGCTCTACCCGGCCGGTGCCACGACCAATTCACATGGCGGGGTGCGTGATATCGAAAAGGCGATGCCGGTGCTGGAGCGCATGGCCAAGATCGGCCTGCCGCTCTGCGTTCACGGGGAGGTGACGACGCCTGAGGTCGACATCTTTGACCGTGAAGCGGTGTTCATCGAGACGGTGCTCGATCCGATCCGCAAGCGCTTGCCCGAACTCAAGGTGACGATGGAGCACGTCACCACGAAGGACGGCATCGACTACATCAAGTCCGCGAAGGGTGGTCTCGCAGGCTCGATCACCACCCACCACCTGATCATCAACCGCAACGCCATCCTCGTCGGCGGCATTCGCCCGCATTACTATTGCCTGCCGGTGGCCAAGCGCGAAAACCATCGTCTTGCGCTGCGTGCCGCTGCAACAAGCGGCGATCCGCGCTTCTTCCTCGGTACGGATTCGGCGCCGCATGTCGATCCCTTGAAGGAATGTGCCTGCGGCTGCGCCGGCATCTATACTTCGATCAATACGATGAGTTGCCTTGCGCATGTCTTCGAGCAGGAGAATGCGCTCGACAAGCTCGAAGCCTTCGCGTCGCTGAACGGCCCTGCCTGGTATGACCTGCCGGTCAATGAAGAGAAAATAACGCTGGTCAAGCGTAACGAACCCGTCAGTTTTCCCGCCAAGATCGAAACCGGCGCTGGCTCCGTTACGGTTTTCGATCCGATGTTCCCGCTCCATTGGGATGTCGAACGCTAAAGCTTTCCATTGGCAATTTTGCGCGGACTGCAGTCCCTCCCGCTTAGATGAGCATCAAGGCGCGGACGAAGGCCATGGATGCGAGCAGCGAGGCGATTGTCCTCACATGGTTCCACCACGTCCAATCCTTGAGATAGCTCGCCCAGAGCGCGGTCGCCTCGGCGCCGCCACCACCGACTTTCGCCAGCGCGTCGTTCATCGGCACGTTGAAGACGATCGTCGAGAGGAACGATGCAAAGATATAGAGCACCGCTCCGGCCAGCATCCAGACGCTGATGCCTTCGCGCCAGTTGAAGAATGCGAAGGCAGCGATCACAAGGCAGAGGACCGCGGTCGGCACGAAAAGCAGCATGAAGGGCGAGCGCACGATCGTGACGTTGATGGAGTTCATGGCCGCTATGCCCTGTTCGGCGGGAATGCGGGCGAACGACGTCATGATGAAGGTCGAAAAGGCAAAGAAGATGCCGGCGACGAGGCCGCTACCGATCGCAGCAGCCGCCAGAACGATCCAGAGAACCAGTGTCATGTTCATATCCTCCACGGGCCATTGGCGGCAGCATCACGCAGATGGGGCCGAAAATCCTTGGCGGGGCGGTCGAAAAATTACTGGGTCCCGCGCGTCGATGAGAATGGAATGCCGCATAAGAATACTCCTCCGGCAAAAACAAGAGAAAGTCTCTCATTTGTAAAATGAGATAAGCTCTCTTATTTTCATCGTCAAGAAAAAAACGGAGAGTGGAATGGGCGAAGAGGTTTCCGTGAGCCGTAGAAGACAGCCGGAATCAACCGGCCAACCGCGCAGGATTCCGCAGCAGAAGCGCGGGCGGGAGCGCTTCGAGAAGATCCTTTCGGTGGCGCTCGAGCTCATCGAAAAGAATGGCAGCGATGCGCTGAAGGTGAGCGAGATCGTTGAAAAGGCAGAGCTATCCTTCGGGGCGCTCTACCAGTATTTCCCGGACAAAAGCTCGATCATCCGCACACTGGCCGAACGCTTCAACGAGCAGGGCAGGGCCTGCGTCGAAGCCGAGCTTGCGGCGGTAAGGGACGCGGCGACACTGCGGCAGGCACTTTGTAACATCGCCGACCAGTATTACGACTTCTTCCGGCAAGAGCCGGTGATGCGCGATATCTGGGTCGCCACCCAGGCCGATCGGCTACTGCAACAGATCGATGCCGAGGACATGGAGTTTCATGCCCAGGCGTTGCTTTCGGTTCTCGCCACGCTGGAACCAGGGCGGAGCAAGGGCGAACTTGTCGCCATTGCCAGGCTGACCATGCAGCTGCTGGCAGCCGCCGTCCGCTATGCGATCTCGCTGGATGATACCGAGGGACGGGCTGCGATTGCGCTTTACCAGCGAATGCTCCCGATCGATATCGGCCGGTTGTCGTAGTCACGGCGACTGGTGGAACTGGTCACGCCGGTCCAATTGTTCAGGCCGGCAAAAAGCTGCGCGCCGCGAAATAGCCGATGGCTCCGAGCGCGACCGCCACGACCGAAGCCAGCCCGAGCGCCATCGCGTATTCCCGCCGGCCGGCGGTGAAGGCAAGCACCACCTTTGTCACCGCGTTGACCGCGACGGCGATCAGAATGACGTCAGCCGCCTTAATCACGTCGATCGTCGAGCCGGCGAGGCGCGCGGTGGATAGCGTGATGGCATCGACGTCGACGAGGCCGGAGATCGCCGCCACGACGAAGAGCGCGGACGGGCCGACATATTCGATCGCGATCTTCGACACGAGACTGATCAGGCCGAGCAGCAGAGCAAAGGAAATGACCGTGGTGAGCTCGAAGGGGTTCTTGAGGTCGATCTCCGGCGCCTTTGTCGCGGTCTCCGAACGCCAGACCGAAAACAGCGCCGCTGCCAGGAAACCGATGATTGCAGGGACCAGCGCGGCGGCGAGGGGCGCCAGCAAGGTGAAGGAAAGCGCGCTGGCGATGACGAGAACGCGGGCGAAGGAGAGGGCGCCGGCAATGCCTGCCCCTGCCGCAAGGTGGCGTGCGCCCTCCGGCGCCTGCGCCGAATAGCGGGCGAAGGAAAGCGTCAAGGCGGTGGACGAGACAAGCCCGCCCGCGGCACCTGCCAGCAGAACGCCACGGCCCGGGCCCATCAATCGAATGGCGGCATAGCCGGCGAAGGACAGGGCTGCGATGGTGATCGTCAGCAGCCAGAGCGAGTAGGGGTTGAGCGCGCCCCAGGGATCCAACGCCCTGTTAGGCAACAGCGGCAAGGCGATGACGGTCATTGCAAGCAGCACCAGCGCCGAGCGGAGCTCCACCCACGTCAATCCTCTGAGGAAGCCATGCAGGCTATGGCGAGCCGCAAGAATGACCGTCGTTGCGACACCGCCGGCTGCCGCGGTAACGATGTCGCCGACAGCTGCCAGAAAGCCGAGCCCGAACACCACCAGGGCGGCCACGACCGAGGTGATGCTGTAGTCTTCGTTTTCCTTCGTCTCCTGCCACTTGCCGGCAATGTAAATGGCCCCCAGAAGCATGGCGATCGTCGCAGGCAAAAATGGGCCGGTCATCGCTTGAAGCGTTCCGGCTATTCCGCCGAGAAAACCGGTAAGGCCGAACGTCCGGATGCCCGCCGCTCTGCCGCCAGCGCGAATGTCGCGCTCCTGCCATCCCCGCTCGACCCCGACGAGCAGGCCAATAGCAAGGGCGACGCCGAGCCGCTGAAAAACCTCAATATGCTCCATGACGTGACGATATCGCCGCCGCGCCGGCGCGCAAGCGCAAATAACTGAAAGAATTGATGCATTGCTGGCTCAGCGCAACGAAGGCGGTGCCTTCAGGCACCTCTGGACGGATGCCCGGCCGACGTCTTCAAGCGCTGTCGCGTTTTTTGCCCTCATCGACGGCGTGGAATCGCTCGCCGTTCTGGAAAACTGCCGCGCTTGCTGCTATTGGCCCATAAATTTGACCAAAGGAGAGAGCGATGATCCAGACGACATTCACCGACCGCGCCGTGATGGCGGAACTCGTGGCGAAGATGCTCTGGGAGATCAAGGCGGTGCACTTTAATGCAGTGCAGCCCTACAAATTCGCCTCCGGCATGGCGAGCCCGGTCTATATCGATTGCCGCAAGCTGCTCTCCTTTCCGCGCGTGCGCTCGACCGTGATGGATTTCGCCGCCAGCGTCGTTCTGCGCGAAGCCGGTTTCGAGCAGTTCGATTGCGTGGCGGGTGGCGAGACTGCGGGCATCCCATTTGCAGCCCTTCTCGCCGATCGCCTCAGCCTGCCGATGATCTATGTCCGCAAGCAGCCGAAGGGTCATGGCCGCAACGCGCAGATTGAAGGCAACATGCCGGAGGGCTCACGCGTCCTCGTCATCGAGGACCTGACGACGGCAGGCGGCAGCATGTTCAAGTTCATCGATGCCGTCAGGGCTGCTGGCGGCGTGGTCGATCATGGTATCGCCCTGTTCTATTACGGTATTTTCGATGAAGGCGCGCTGCGCTTTGCCGATGGCAAGGTGAAGCTGCACTACATCGCCACCTGGCGCGATGTGCTTGCGGTTGCCAAGGCGCAGAAGCTGTTCGACGAGAAAACCTTGAGCGAAGTCGAAGCCTTCCTCGATGCGCCGCTCGCCTGGTCGGGACGCAATGGCGGCATTTCATCACTTTGAATGAAGAATTGCGTCGCGGCGCTTTGCTTTTGCCACGAAATTATCTAATCGATTTGAGCATCGATGGATCGTAATGCTTGGGAGGCCGGAATGATTTTGTGCTGTGGCGAAGCGCTGATTGACATGCTGCCGCGGGAGACGACTCTGGGCGAGAAGGGCTTTGCCCCATACGCAGGGGGCGCGATCTTCAACACGGCGATCGCACTCGGACGCCTCGGCATTCCGACAGCCTTCTTCACCGGCCTCGCCGACGACATGATGGGCGAAATCCTGCGCGATACGCTGCAGGCGAGCAATGTCGACTTCAGCCTCTGCGCCATCACCCCACGCCCGTCGACGGTCGCCTTCGTCAAGCTGGTCAACGGCCAGGCAACCTATGCCTTCTACGACGAAGGCACGGCCGGGCGCATGATCACGACCGACGATCTGCCTGTCCTCGGCGACGATTGCGAGGCGTTGCATTTCGGCGCGATCAGTCTCATCCCGAGCCCCTGCGGCGAGACCTATGAGGCGCTGCTCGACCGCGAATGCGACAAGCGGGTGATTTCGCTCGATCCGAACATCCGCCCGGGCTTCATCAAGAACAAGGACGCCCATATGGAGCGCATCAAGCGCATGGCGGCGAAGTCCGACATCCTGAAATTCTCTGACGAGGATCTGGAATGGTTCGGCCTCGAAGGCAGCCATGACGACCTGGCGGCCTACTGGCTGAAGCAGGGCGCCAAGCTCGTGGTCATCACCAAGGGTGCCGAGGGCGCGTCGGGCTACACCAACGAGCGCAAGGTCACCGTGCCGAGCGAGCGCGTCACTGTCGTCGATACCGTCGGCGCTGGCGACACCTTCGATGCCGGCGTGCTTGCCTCGCTGAAGATCGACGATCTCCTGACCAAGGAAAAGGTCGCTTCGCTCAGCGAAAAGGCGCTGCAGAACGCGCTTTCGCTTGGTGCCAAGGCCGCTGCCGTCACCGTCTCGCGCGCCGGCGCCAATCCGCCCTGGGCGAAAGAAATCGGCCTCTGAGACAGGCTATAGCCGATCGAGAAAGGCGAGCACTTCGCGGTTGAAGTGCTCTGGCCGCTGCAGCGGCGCGAAATGGCTGACCTCCGGAAGCAGGATGAGTTCGGCATCGGGAATGCTGCGGACCAGATAATCGGCGTGCTCGCGCTTGATGAACTCGTCATTGTCTCCGAGCACGACCGCGACCGGCACCTTGATGCCAGCGAGATCGGTAGCCGTATAGTTTGGCTCGCTTGCCATCATCTTCGACACATCGCCCACGAAGCTCTCGAAGGCATCGGGCGTGGCGGATAGCGCCTGATAATCCTTCCGATGACGACTGAAGCAGCGATCGATGACCGGTGTCGGCTTGAATTCAAGCGTGCCACTGGGATCCATGTTGCAGGCGAAGAAAAACACACCGGGTACCCGCTCTGGCCGCTGGTCGGCGAGGATCAGCGCCGTACAGGCCCCGTCGCTCCAGCCGACAAGGGCGGACTTCGTAAGCTCAAGGCAATCCATCACCGCAAGAACGTCGCCTGCCATCTGGGCATAGTGATAGGGGCGCATGTCGCGCGTGCTGCGGCCGTGGCCGCGACTGTCGATAACGACGACCTGTCGGCCCGCGGCGACCAGTGCCGGCACCTGATAGCCCCAGTTCCCCGCATTGCCCAGCCCGCCATGCAGCAGGATCGCGGCTGGGCCGGAACCGTAGGTCGCATACCAGATGCGAGCGCCGTCGTTCTCGACGAAGCCTTCGCGCTGCGGCCTTGGCAGGGGCGCTGCGCCATGTGCCTCGAAATTCAGAAGCTCGTCGTCCGTCACATCCATTCAACCTCTCCTCATAGCGATGTACCTAAGACGCATCGTGAAGCCGAATTTCGACATTGACCAAGCGCTACCACAAGACAAATGCCGGCGCATGTCATACTTAATAGACTGCTAATATTACGGCCTGTAGCTTCAGCGTTTAACGTTGGAGGAGAAGAAATGGTTCTACGCGTTGATGGTCAAGGCTGGTCGCTCAGCAGCGTCGAAGCCGGACATTGTTCGGCGGCGACCAAAGCCGCGGTCAAGTGCGCACTGGAAGCGTCATCGGAGTTCGACAGCACGCAGATCGTTGTTTCAATGCTTGGCGATTTCGTGGTGCTTGAAGGCTTCGTCCGCTGTCGCGGAGATGACGAACTAGCCGCGGATGTCGCCGCTGCCATCGTCGGATCGACTCAGGTTCACAATCGACTGATATGTCGAGGCTTCCCGAAGAGGTCGAACTAGAGGACGGGCTTTTAAGCCCTCAAGCCAATTTCCAGACTGTGTAAAGCTCCCGCGGCCAGCCGCGGGAGCTTTCTGATCTCAATGCTCTGTTTTGGCAAGTTTTGCCAGTGCGGCAACGAGGCCCTGCGTCGAGGAGTCGTGGCCGGCAGCGCTTTCCTTGCCTTCCACGACAGGCAGCAGACCAGTCGCCAGTTCCTTGCCGAGTTCGACGCCCCACTGGTCGAAAGAGTTGATGCGGAACAGCACGCCTTCGACGAAGACTCGGTGCTCATAGAGCGCGATCAGGCGACCGAGCGCGTAGGGCGTCAGCTTGTCGTAGACGAAGGTGATCGACGGGCGGTTGCCGGTGAAGACACGATGCGGTGCGATGAAGTCGGCCTTCTTGTCGTCCATGCCCTTGTCGGTCAGCTGCTTCTTCGCCTCGTCGAAGGTACGGCCCTTCATCAGCGCTTCGGACTGCGCAAGCACATTCGATATCAGAAGCTCGTGCTGGTGGCGCAGATTTGGCTCGAAGGCGTTCGCCGCGATCATGAATTCGGCCGGGATGACGCTCGTGCCCTGGTGGATCAGCTGGTAGAAGGCGTGCTGGCCATTGGTGCCGGGCTCGCCCCAGACAACAGGACCGGAATTACCCTCGACGGGCGTGCCGTCGATCGTGACACCCTTGCCGTTCGATTCCATGTCGAGCTGCTGCAGATAGGCCGGGAAGCGCGACAGGCGCTGGTCGTAGGGCAGGACGGCACGGGTCGGATAGCCGAGTACATTGCGGTGATAGAAGCCGATCAGGCCGAGCAGCATGGGCAAGTTCTTGGTGATCGGTGCGGTGCGGAAGTGGTTGTCGACGGCATGGGCGCCCTCGAGAAACTTGATGAAATTTTCCGGGCCGATGGCGATCATGATCGGCAGGCCGATCGCCGACCAGAGGGAGTAGCGGCCACCCACCCAGTCCCAGAAGCCGAAGACGCGTTCGCTCTCGATGCCGAAGGCCGCGACCTTGTCGAGTGCGGTCGAAACGGCAGCGAAATGATGCTGGACGGCGGCGTCGCCGAGCGCGTCGGCGATGAACTTGCGCGCCGTTTGCGCGTTCGTCATCGTCTCTACGGTCGTGAAGGTCTTGGAGGCGACGATGAACAGTGTCGTCTCGGGCTGAACGAGCTTCAACGTGTCGGCGATATTGGCGCCGTCGATGTTGGAAACGAAATGCGCGCGCGGTCCATCATGGAAGGGCGCCAGCGCCAGCGTTGCCATCACGGGGCCGAGGTCAGAGCCGCCGATGCCGATGTTGATGACGTCGGTGATGGCCTTGCCGGTCGCGCCCTTAAGACTGCCGGAGCGGATGCCATCGGCGAATTTGCCCATGGCGGCAAGCACGGCGTTGACATCAGGCATGACATCCTTGCCGTCGACAAGCACCGGCGTATTGGAGCGGTTGCGTAGCGCCGTGTGCAGAACGGCTCGGTTTTCGGTGAAGTTGATCGCCTTGCCGGCGAACATTTCGTCACGCTTGACTTCAACGCCGCCCGTCTCCGCGAGCTTGACCAGGAGAGCCAGGATCTCGTCGTTCACGGCCGTCTTGGAATAATCCATCAGGAGGTCGTCGAGCGACACGCTGAAGCGCGAGAAACGCTGCGGGTCGGCGGCAAAGGCGGCGCGCAGATCGGTTGCCTTGGTGGCGGCTGCAGTGCTCTTCAATTGTTCGACGATGGCATTCATGGGAGGCTCCTTTGCAGGGCGAGAGGGTCGCGGAAACTATTCGCTTTGTAGGGCGCAAATCAAGTTCGGCGACCTCTCGGAACGCAAAAAAGCCATCTGAACAAACGGATGGCTCATAATTTCACGCGACCGTCAAACTTAGCCGCGCAGATCCTTGCGCAGGATTTTTCCGACTGGCGTTTTCGGCAGTTCGGTGCGGAATTCCACGAAGCGCGGCCGCTTGTAGTTGGTGAGGTTTGCCGCGCAATGCGCCTTGACGTCTGCCTCCGTCAACGCCGGGTCCTTGCGAACCACGAAGAGCTTCACGGCTTCGCCGGAATGCCCGTCGGGGATGCCGACAGCCGCCGCCTCGAGGATGCCGGGATGCATCGCCGCCACTTCCTCGATCTCGTTCGGATAGACGTTGAAGCCGGAGACAAGGATCATATCTTTCTTCCGGTCGACGATCTTGGTGTAGCCGCGCGCATCCATGAAGCCCATGTCGCCGCTGCGGAAATAGCCGTCCGGCGTCATCACGCGGGCGGTCTCCTCCGGTTTGTTCCAGTAACCAGCCATCACCTGCGGGCCGCGGATACAAATCTCGCCGATCTCACCAAGCGGCAGCGAATTGCCGTCCTCGTCGCGAATGTCGAGATCGGTGGATGGAATCGGTAGCCCGATGGAACCGGTGAACTCTGCCGAATCGAAGCGGTTGGCGGTGGCGACCGGCGATGTCTCGGAGAGACCATAGCCTTCGGTGATATGGGAGCCGGTGATCTTCATCCAGCGCTCGGCGACCGGTCGCTGCACCGCCATGCCGCCACCGAGCGACATCACGATGGAGGAAAAGTCGAGCTTGGCGAAATCGGCGTTGTTCATCAGCGCGTTGAAGAGTGTGTTGAGGCCGGGGAAGATGTGGACCTTCACCCTGCCGAATTCCTTGACCAGCGCCGGAATATCGCGCGGGTTGGCGATGAGGATATTGTGGGCGCCGAGCGACATGCCCATCAGCGAATTCACCGTCAGTGCGAAGATATGATAGAGCGGCAGGGCACACAGGAAGTTCAGAACCTCTGGGCGCGGCTTCTTGTCGAAAGCCGATCGCAGCCACAGTTCGAGCTGCAGCTTGTTGGAGAGCAGGTTCCGGTGCGTCAGCACCGCGCCCTTGGCAATGCCGGTCGTGCCACCGGTATATTGCAGAAAGGCGATGTCGCCCCCCGTCAGGCTTACAAGTTTGAAAGGTTGGCCGGCACCTTCCGCGAGCACCTGCTTGAAGGTCTTGTGCTGCGGAATAGACCATGAAGGAACGAGCTTCTTGACCCTGCGCACGAGCAGATTGACGATCAGCCCCTTGGCGCCCAGCATCTCGCCGAGCGACGTGACGACGACCTGGCGCACATCGGTTTTGACCAGTACCTGCTCGACCGTTCGCGCGAAGTTTTCGAGCACGAAGATGGCCTTGGCGCCCGAGTCGCGCAGCTGATGTTCCAGTTCGCGGGGTGTGTAGAGCGGATTGACATTCACGACCACGAAGCCGGCCCGCAGGATCCCGTAAACGGCGACCGGATTCTGCAGAACGTTCGGCATCATGACGGCAACGCGGTCACCCTTCTCGAGGCCGATGCTCTGCAGCCACGCTGCAATCTTGCGGGTCTGGCTCTCAAGCTCGCCATAGGTCAGCGTCTTGCCCATGCTGGAAAAGGCGATGCGATTGGCATAGCGCGCGCAGGATTTCTCGAGCAGTTCCGCAAGCGATTCGTATTCCAGCGGTGGAAGCTCTGCCGGCACGCTGTTGGGATAGGTCGCAAGCCAGGGCTTTTCGGGCTTCGCACCGCCTGGATGGACGGAAATGCTGTTCATATGGTCTCTCTCCCTGTCGCTGCCGGCCGGTCCCACCGGCAAGCCGATTGGACGATCCTCCATCTTCCAACGCGGCAGCTTATGTCATCGCCTGAATGGTTCAAGCTGAGAATAGAGCTACACTAACCTTAACGTAAACGTCAATAATCATGTATTGGCGGTTGCTGTGAGTAAATTGGGAACATCGAGTGCGGGGCAGCGTTTTTTCTCCGTGGGCCAACCACGAGGAAACAAAAGGAGGTGCACCATGCTGCATCAGGACGCTGACAAAACCCGCCGTGACCCAAATGTGAAGGACACACCGACACTGATTGCCAGCGACCGCGTGGAAGGCACCCGCGTCTATGGAGCCGATGGCAAGCATATTGGCTCTATTGAACGATTGATCCTCGGCAAGCAGGATGGCCGCGTTGCCTATGCCGTACTCGAGTTCGGCGGCTTCTTGGGCATCGGCCACGATCACTATCCGCTGCCGTGGGAAAAGTTGACCTACGATACCCAGCTGGACGGCTATCGCATCGATCTGACGAAGGATCAGATCGAGGGCGCGCCGAGCTATGCGGACGATGACGACACCTGGTACAACGATAATGGCCGCCGAGTTTACGACTACTACGGCGTGCCTCCCTACTGGATGTAACGTCGTCCGCACACGCGCGGTCCCTTGATCGCGCGTAGATGCGCTGCGCCGCACTCTGCCCACTTGGCGCGCGGCGTGGTAAAACGACCTGGATGGGCCCCGTCGCAGACGGGGCCTTTTCAGTGTGTGGCGACGAGATCGTTGGCGGAGCGCAACACGGTGCCAATGCTGATGTCGCTTACCGACATCGCTTTTGCAGTCCGTAGCGCGAATATGTGACTTTCCCCTGGCAGCAGCGTTACCAGCATCGAATCGACGACGCCATCAGGATCGAGCCGGTCGGCCATCAGGCAAAGGTCCTTCAGCAGGGTCTCCGCTGTCACCTTCACCGCATATCCATCCGTCGTGGCAGTCAGCTCGATTGACGCCCGCGGTGCCGGGAGCTTCAAATCGATGTCCTCGACAAAATAATGGAATGCGCGCCGGTCGAGCATCTGCACGACGATCAGCTCGTCACCGGCATTGTCCGGCGTTGCGATATCCGCCGGCAGCGGAAACTCCTTCGCTTCGAAGCGGTCGCAGAGCAGCCGCCAGAACTCGAATTCGGCGAGCACCGTACCATCAAGCCGCAGGCGCTTGCCCGATATCTTCGCCCGCCAGAACAGCGTGCGCTCGTTGACGGCGACGGCTGCCAGCCCGCCATTGCGTGGCTGGATGGTCAGCAGTCTGGGATCGAATGCCTGTTGCATCGCATACCAGAGCGGTTTGCGCCGTCCTGCCGAGTCGAGCGCCGCCCATGAGGTCACTGGCCAGCAGTCGTTGAACTGCCAGACGACGGCGCCCTTGCAGATGGCGCGGTGCGAGCGCATGTGCTCGATCGCGAAGCGGATGGCGCGTGCCTGGTTGAGCTGCGTCGCGAAATGCCAGTCGTCCATCGTCCGTGGCACCGGCAGATGCCCGGCGAGACCGCGGATCAGCTTGTCGTTGCCCTGTGTCGCCTTCTGATGATGGAATACGCCGTTCGAAACAGGTGTCAGCGGCGTGTCATGGACGCTTTCCTCGATCGTCGCCCAGTTCGGAGGCGCCTGCCAGCCGAATTCCGAGCAGAAGCGAGGGATGTAGTTGCGATAGACCTCGTAGCCGACATCGTTCCAGACATCCCAGATATGCTTGCAGCCGTGCTCGTCCGCGTTCGGCTCGATCTCCATTGTCCCGGAGTAGGGGCTGCCCGGATAATACGGCCGATCTGGGTCCAGCTCGGCGCAGAGCTTTGGCAGAACATCGAGATAGTAGCCGAGCCCCCAGCTTACGCCCTCCTTGATGATCGGGCGCCAGCCCCATTCGTCGAAGCCCCAGATGTTCTCGTTGTTGCCGTTCCAGACAATCAGCGACGGATGTGGCATCAGGCGCACCACATTGTCGCGCACCTCCGCCTCGATCTCGCTGTGCAACGGTTCTTCTTCCGGATAGGAGGCGCAGGCAAACAGGAAGTCCTGCCAAACGAGCATCCCCGCGCGGTCGCAGGTCTCGTAGAACTCGTCTCGCTCGAAGATGCCGCCGCCCCAGACGCGCAGCAGATTGATGTTTGCAGCCTTCGCCTCCTCGATCTGGGAAGCATAACGCTCGGCGGTTACCCGTGGCGGAAAGCAGTCGTCCGGAATCCAGTTGGCGCCGCAGAGGAAAAGCGGCACGTCGTTGATGACGAAGGTAAAGGCGGAGCCGTGTTCATCGGGTGCTGTGTCGAGTCTGACGGAGCGGAAGCCGATCTGCTTAGAGTAGCTGTCGAGTAAGTCGTCGCTTACGCTATTCCGCAATTCGACCTGAAGCGGGTAGAGTGGCTGTGCGCCAAGATGATGCGGCCACCAGATCTGCGGCGCTGGAACAGTCAGCTGGAACTCGACCGCATCGGCTCCTTCCGCCAACTCGGCGACGTGGCTGACGCCGGCAATGCTCGCGACGATCTTCGCGCCAGCGCCGTCGCGGCGCTCGATACGAGCGCGAACCGTCACGAGCCCCTCGCCGCCTGCAAGCGTCGCCGAAACCCGCGTCTCCGCAAGCCGCGCCCGCTCCCAGCTTTCCAGCCGCACCGGGTTCCAGATCCCCGAGGTCACCAGCGTCGGACCCCAGTCCCAGCCGAAGTTGCAGGCCATCTTGCGCATCAGGTTGCCAGGGCCGGGATAGTTATTCGGCCGGTAACCGTAATGCGCCTCCATCTCGGCGCCGTAGGCATAAGGGGAGCGGAAGGTCACAACGAGTTCATTCGCGCCCTGCTTCAGCCGCTCCGACACGTCGAAGCGATAGGTGCGGTGCATGTTGAAGGTGCGGCCTAACTCTTCGCCGTTCAGCACGATCGTCGCGACCGTATCGAGGCCTTCAAACACCAGTCCCTGGACTTTTCCGGCATCCGGCGCTGCATCGAAGCTGCAGCGATAGGTCCAGTCTTCCTTGCCGATCCAGTCGTTGGTGATCTCGTTGACGTCGAGATAGGGGTCCGGGATCAGACGGTTGGCCAGAAGGTCGAGATGTACGCAACCCGGCACCTGTGCAGGAATTTCGGCCGGCAGGTCGCGTCGACCGGCAACGTTGCAGGAGAGCGTCCAGCCACGGTTCAATTCGGTCTTTTCAATCATGTGAAGCTCTTAGAGATAACGGCCGTGACGCTGCAGGACTTCGATCTTGTAGCCGTCGGGATCTGTGATGAAAAAGAACAGCGCCAGCAACTTGCCGTCGCGATTGAGCTCGACGATCTTGCCGGGGTTCAATCCCGCCTCCGTCAGACGCTTGTGCTCCATCTCCACTTCCTGAACCGAGAGGGCAAGATGCCCGTAGCCGTTGCCGAGGTCATAAGGCTCGATGCGCCCCTTATTGACCGTCAGCTCCAGCTCGAAGCCGGTCTCGTCATTGCTCATGTAAATCAGGGTGAAGGTGTCGAAATCGATACGATCGGCGACCTTGAGGCCGAAGACCTTGCCGTAGAAATCGACCGAGCGCGCCTCGTCGAGAACGCGGATCATGGAGTGGATCATCTTGGCCAAGGCTGCCTCCCATTGCCGATATCACGGCAGCCTTGGTAGCCGTCGCCTCATGCCGGGCGCAAGCCAATTCTTTCAGTGATGGCGTTTTCGATCAGCCCCATCGCATCATAGATCAACACCGCCATCAGGCCGACGATCAGGCCGCCTTGCAGGATGAAGGCGGTATTGTCGGAGATCAGCCCGGCAATGATGACTTCGCCCAAGCCCTTGGCGGCCACCGTCGAGCCGATCGTTGCCGTGCCGATGTTGATGACGGTCGCAACCTTCAGACCCTCGAGGATCAGCGGCAGGGCGAGCGGCAATTCCACCTGAAAGAGCCGCTGCGTGCCATTCATGCCCATGCCGTCGGCGGCATCCAGCACGGAGGGAGAGACTTGCTTGAGGCCGGAGACGGTGTTTTCGAAAATCGGCAGGAGGCCGTAGAGAAAGAGCGCGATCAACGTTGGCCCGGCGCCGAAGCCGGTTGCAGGCACGGCAAGGGCGAGCACTGCCACCGGCGGGAAGGTTTGGCCGGCATTGGCGATCGCCCGGGACAGCGGCAGGAAGTCCTCGCCGCTTTTGCGGGTGACGAATATGCCGCCGAGGATCGCGAGAACGGCGCTGCCGACGATCGAGATCGCCACGAGAAACAGATGCGAGGCGGCAAGATGCGGAAGGCTGTTTTGGGTATAGACCGCCGGCGCATTGTTGCTCGTCAATGGTAGGAGCAGGAAGGACAGCCACTCCGTCCGGAACAACAGGATCAGCAGCAGGACCAGTGCAGCAGCACGGAAGAGGTTCGCAAGGACGAGCTTCATGCCTTCCGGCCCAGTTCGAGCAATCGCGTCATCGAGATCGAGCCGACAGGCGCCTTGTCCGAATTCTGGACGGCGGCTTCGCCAACGCCCTGCCAGATCATCTCTGCCAGGGCATCTCGCAGGCTGAGCGACTGCGGCAATGCGTAAGCGAGGCCTGACTTTGCCGGCTCCATGCTTTCCTTCAGCGGCAGCAGCGACATCAGCTTCAGCGCCCGGTCGGAGGTGCCGGTCAATTGTTGCACGAAGGGATCGGCCGGCTCGGTCAGGATCTTTTCCGGCGTCGAGCATTGCAGCAGCTTGCCGGCGCTCATCACGGCGATCTGGTTGCCGAGATGGAAGGCCTCGTCCATGTCGTGCGTGACGAGGACGACGGTCGTACCGAACTGCTTCTGGATCGCCAGCAAATCGTCCTGCGCCTTGCCGCGGATGACGGGATCGAGCGCCCCGAACGGCTCGTCCATCAGCAGCAGTTCCGGCTCCGCGGCAAGCGCCCGCGCAACGCCGACTCGCTGCTGCTGCCCGCCGGAAAGCTGGTGCGGATACTTTTCGGCAAAGGTCGCGGGATCGAGGTTGAACAGGCCGAGCAGTTCCTCGACGCGGCGCTTGATTTTCGCCGCATCCCAGCCAAGAAGCTGCGGCACCGTCGCGATGTTTTGCGAAACGGTCCGATGCGGAAAGAGGCCGTGCCCCTGGATCGCGTAGCCGATCTTGCGGCGTAATTCTGTCACCGGCACGTCCATGATGTTCTGCCCGCCGACGAAGATCTCGCCCGATGTGATCGGCACGAGACGGTTGATCATCCGCATCAGCGTCGATTTGCCCGAGCCGGAGGTGCCGACAACAGCCGTGATCGAACCTTTCTCGACTTCCATCGAGACGTTGTCGACGACGGCCGCCGTGCCGTAGCGCTTGGTGACGTTCCTGATTTCGATCATGCTCATGCGGCGGATCCCTGTATGCTGTCGATGACCGCATCGAGGATGACGGCCGAAGAAAAGGCGAAGAAGACGGTCGGCACGGCGCCGAGCAGAACGAGGTCCATGGCTGTTTGACCGAGCCCTTGGAAGATAAAGATGCCGAAGCCGCCACCGCCGATCAGGGCCGCGACCGTCACCAAGCCGATCGCCTGCACCAGGACGATACGAATGCCCGTCAAAATGACGGGAAAGGCAAGCGGCAAGTCGATGCCGGTCAGAATTTGGCGACGCGTCAATCCCATGCCAGCAGCTGCATCACGTACCGAGGGATCGACTCCCTGCAGACCGACGACGGTGTTGGCCACGATCGGCAACAAAGAATAAAGGACAAGCGCGATCAGCGCCGGCGCGGCGCCGATGCCGCGAATGCCGATCGAGGCGGCGGCGGGCACGTGCGTCGCGAGATAGCCGAGCGGCAGCATCAGGATGCCGAAGAGCGCAAGGCTCGGGATCGTCTGGACGAGGCTGAGGCCCTGCAGGACGACGGCACGCAACTTTGGAACCCAGAAACACAGGATGCCGAGCGGTAGACCGATGACGACGGCGATCGCCAGTGAACCGAGTGCCAAGAGCAAATGGGCGACCGCTTCCGTCCAGAACTGCGCGGATCGGGTCGCGAATTCCTTCATGATCGAGAGATCGTCGAGCAGTCCGGAAGCAAGGAAGATGCCGAGCAATCCGGTGTAGACGACAAGGGCCGCAATACGCATCCACGGCGTAAGCTTGATCTTCACGAGCGCATCCGAGACGACGAGCCCGATCACCGCAAACAGCACCCAGAACCCACCACCCGGCGTCATGCGTGCGGCATTGCTGGCCGGTGGCGTGAAGGCCGATGCTGCAAATCCAATGGTCGCGAGCAGCGCCGCAAAACAAAGGGTGGCGATAACCAGCCGCAGCAGCGCGTTTTGAAGAAAAAGCACGGCAAAGGCCGTGGCCAGTAGGAGGATCGTCAGGATGAGGGCGGAAGGTTGATTGAGCAGCTGCGTCAGCAGCATGGGCTTTCCGGCGGCGATGCGGTTTGCCTTCACATAGATGAAAGGCAGGAGCGCAGTTGCGGCAACGCTTGTTGTCACCAGCACCACGCCGAGCCGGTCCAGTTTGCGGACCGCTAAGGTTTCTTCCATCGATCCATCCTGTCCGGTCGAAAGGCTGCTCCGCCCGCGAGCAGGCGGAGCATCGGGCAACGAGATTACTTCAGGAAGCCCTTTTCCTTCAGGTAGCCTTCGGCAACCGACTTGGCCGGTTCGCCATCCACCTGGATCTTGCCGTTCAGCTTGCGCAGTTCATCGGCGCTCAGGCTCTTGAAGATCGGTGCGAGCACTTCCTCGATCTTCGGGTTTGCCTTCAGTACTTCCTCGCGGATGATCGCGGTCGGCGCATAGACTTGTTGCACGTTCTTGTCATCCTCCAGAACCGTCAGTTCCGCGGCCTGGATCGCACCATCCGTACCATAGACCATGGCGGTGTTGGCGCCGTTTGTCTGGTCGGCTGCAGCCTTGATGGTCGCGGCGGTGTCACCGCCCGAAAGGACGATTTCCTGGTCTGGCTTCAGCGTGAAGCCGTAGGTCGTCTGGAATGCCGGAAGCGCGCCAGCCGAGTTGACGAACTCGGCGGATGCCACAAGCTTGGCAGCACCACCGCCTGCGACCCACTTGCCGAAGTCCGACATGGTCTTCAGGTTGTTCGGGCCGGCGACGTCGTTGCGGACCGCGAGCGCCCAGGTGTTGTTGGCGGGGGAAGGCGCCAGCCAGACAATCTTGTTGGCATCGTAATCGAGCTTTTTGGCCAGTTCGTAGCCCTGTTCGAGGTTCTTCCAGGCTGCATCGTCGGCCTTGTTGAAGAAGAAGCCGGCATTGCCGGTATATTCCGGATAGATGTCGATTTCGCCTGATGTGATTGCCTTGCGAAGAACCGGCGTCGTCCCAAGCGCAACACGGTCCTGCGTCTTGATGCCGTTTGCGTTGAGCGCGAGCACGATCACGTTGCCAAGCAGCGTGCCTTCAGTATCGATTTTCGATGAAACGACGACGTCTGCAGCATGGGCCGCCCCTGCCGCAAAGGCGGAAAGCGTGACGGCAAGAGCGAATTTCTTCAACATGGATTGTCCCCTTGATTTACACCGTTTGACCTCGTGGCGGGCCCTGGCGGGAGCCTTCCACGTATAAAATCACCGGCGAAAGCAGCCTGGCTGCGATCATGCCGGAAATACGTGCGTCATGGAAATAGCGTTCGCGTTCGAAAAATCGATGCAAGCCTCTCCAGTTTTGCGGTCGCGGCGCGATTATGGCGGTGAATGCAAATGCTTGCGCGAAAATGCATTTCCTTTTCCATCGCTGCCGCGATTTGTTTTTGTTCCCTTGCGTGTTTCCGCAGATGTCCGGTGCTCTTCAGTGCTTTTACTGTCCAACCCGGTTTTGTTCTTGGCGGGAACGATAGCCGCCGGATTCCCCGACAGGGATATCTTTTTTCGCGAACACATCATATCGTTCGATTTTTCATACTGTTACGGAGAAAGCGATTGCAGCTCGGCACGTTGTTTGTCGCCAGTCACGTGCTCACATCGGGTTCGGTCAGAGAGACGGCACGAAGCCTTTCGCTTGCAGCATCGACGGTCTCGACTGCAGTCCGCAATCTCGAAACGGAGCTTGCCCTGAAGCTGACAGAGCGCAGTTCCGGCGAGCTCACGACGCTCCTCGCCAGCAACGATGTGCGCGAAAAGCTCGCCCCGATCGTGCGGGCAGCTGAAGAGCTCGCGAACTGGATGGGGACCAACGAACCGTCGCGTCTGCCGATCAAGATCACCACGATGGAGCGGTTCCTTGAGGTCGCTGACCAAGGCAGCATCAACCGGGCGGCGCGACGGCTGAAGCTCGGTCAGCCGCAGCTTTCGCTTCAGATCGCGACTTTGGAGAAGGCGCTCGGTCATCGCCTCTTCGAGCGGCAGGCTAATGGCTCCGCGCTGACGGAGCAGGGTAGCCGGATCTATGCCATCTTGCAGGCCATCACGCAGGAGTGGAATGATCTGAAAGCGTCCGCTGACGAACGCTATCAGCGAACGGCGCGGGCGCTGCGCATCGGTTCGATCATTCCGACAGGATCGGAAAGTTGGGTTGCACGATGCCTTGGCGCTCTCGTCGCCGAATGGAACGCCCGCCGCAGCAAGAATGCCCTGTCTCTGGTGTTGATGACGGCGGATGACTTGCGGGAAGCTTTGAAATCCGGCCGGATCGACGTTGCCATTCTCGACTCCGTTTTTGGTCTTGAGCGCTTCCAGCATCGCGAGTTGCTGAAGACCGAGATGGTCCTGATAGCACCGCTGCAAAGCCGAGAGCGGACAGTGGCCGAGCTTGTCGAGGGTCACGCGATCTGCACGCCGAGTTCGAGGACGGGGCTTGGACACGCCACGATGGCGCTAAGCCACGAGCGCACTGCCAATCGCAGGCACCGCAACCAGGATATCACTGCCGCCGACTCTCTGCCTGTGATCGTCGACCTTGTCGCCAACCATGGCTATATCTCGTTTCTTGGCCGCGTCAGCGCCATGCCCATTGCCGACAAGGTTCGCATCGTCGAACTTGAGGAGTCCATCCCGATGTCCTATCACGTCGCCTTCAACCATCGGAAAGCCTCGGCTGACGCAAGTGCCGTGATTGTCGCCGCCGTTGCCGAAATAATTGCCGAACCCGTCGCGCAAGAAAACGCTTTCGCTTAAATGGACAGCGCGGCGGACAAGGAGATTCGAGCGTGAGCGTTTTGCTGGAAGTGTGCGTGGACAGCCCGCAGGGGCTTGCGGCTGCAATTGCCGGCGGTGCGGGCCGTATCGAACTCTGCTCGGCGCTGGAGCTGGGCGGGCTGACGCCGGTCGCCGGGCTGATGAAAGCTGCCGCCGCTGCGCCCATTCCGGTCTATGCAATGATCCGCCCGCACGCCGGCCCTTTCGTGTTCGATGCGGCTGACGAAGAGGCGATGATGGCCGATATCGATGCCGTGCGCGCCTTCGGCCTTGCCGGCGTCGTCATCGGCGCCAATCGCCAGGACGGCAGGCTGGACATGCCTCTGATCAGCCGGCTAAGGGCGCGTGCCGAGGGACTTGGATCGACCCTCCACCGTGCCTTCGATCTCGTCCCTGATCCCGGTGCAGCACTGGAACAGGCGATCGAACTCGGCTGCGAGCGCATCCTGACGTCAGGCTGTGTGCCGAAGGCGATCGACGGCCTGGAAACGCTGAGCCGTCTATCCCGCAAGGCGGCTCGCCGTATCTCGATCATGCCCGGCAGTGGCGTGCGTCCAGGCAACGTCGCTGAGATACTGCGGGCCACCGGCACAAGCGAGGTTCACGCCTCCTGCAGCTCACGGGTCGACAGCATCGACCCACGGGCGGTTACCTTCGGCTTCGAAGCAGCGACAACGAACCGGACGGATGCCGACGTCGTTCGCCAGATGCGGGCGGCGATCGACGCGCTTTAAGCGCCGACCTTGATGACCGCTTTGATCAGGCCGCTCTTTTCATGAGCCCAGCGTGCCAGGTCCCGTGGCGCATTCTCCAAAGTCGTACGGTGGGTGATCAACTGCTCGACCGGTACGAGGCCCTTGGCGATCGAATCCGCGACATGTTCGAAGTCCACGTGGGTCGCGTTGCGGCTGCCGATGACCATCATTTCGCGCTTGTGGAACTCCGGATCGGAGAAGAGAATATCGTCCTTCACGACGCTGACCAGCACCAGCGCGCCGCCATGGGCGACGAAGCCGAAGGCTTTCTCCATCGATGGGCCATAGCCGGTGGCATCGAAAACGACGTCAAAACCGTCGCCGCCAGTCATCGCCCTGACAGCATCGGCGGCACCTTCGCCTGCAACGATGCTAGAGGAAAAGCCGAACCGATCAACGGCCATCTGGAGCCGTTCCTGACTGGTGTCGAGCAATGTCACCTCATGCCCTGATATCCGCGAGAAGATTGCGGCCCCGAGCCCGATCGGGCCGGCACCGATGACGAGCGAGCGTGATCCGGTCGGCGCCATCGAACGGCGAACGGCATGGGCGCCGATTGCCAGAAACTCCGTTGTGGCTGCAGCTTCCGGGCTCACGCCCTTCATCGCATAGAGATTGCCGGCAGGCACCGTGATTTCGTCGCAGAAAGCACCGTCGGTATGAACGCCAAGCACCTTGATATTGGTGCAGCAATTCGGCTTGTCTTGGCGGCAAGCGACGCAGGTGCCACAAGAGAGATACGGGTTGACGACCACAGGCGTTCCGACCGCCATGGCAACGCCTTCGCCCGCTTCGACAACCGTCGCCGAGATCTCGTGCCCCATCACGCGGGGATATTCCAGGAACGGGTGCTTGCCCTCGAAAATGTGGTAGTCCGTGCCGCAGATTCCGACATGGCTCACCGCAAGCCGTACCCAGCCGGATTCAGGCGCGCCGGGTGAGGGACGTTCCACGAGTTCGAGGACGCCAGGTTCTTGGCAGAGCACTGCTTTCATAATGATCTCGCATTCCCTAGATGGAAGAAGCCGGCCTTTGGGCCGGCTCCCTATCTCGCTGCCGGCTTACGGCGTGCGGCGGCGGCGCAGCTGGTCGAAGTAGACGATGACGATGATCAGCAGGCCGGTGATGATGCGCTGCCAGAACGAATTGACGTTCAGCAGGTTCGCACCGTTGTTGATGGTCGCCAGAATGAAAGCGCCGATGAGCGGTCCGTGCACGGAGCCGATGGCGCCGAACAGGCTGGTGCCGCCGATAACGGACGAAGCGATCGCCTGCAGTTCCCATCCGTCGGCCTGTGTGGCGTTGCCGATCGCGATACGGGAGGCAAGCAGAACACCGACGAAGGCGGCAAATGTCGCCGATAGAATATAGGCGAGATAGATGATGCCGTTCACCCGGACACCCGACAGACGGGCCGCTTCGCGGTTCGAACCGACGGCGAAGAGATAGCGACCCCACCGGCTCAAGTGCAGGAAGACGTAAGACGGGACGGCGACAAGAATAACCATCCAGAACAGGCTCGGCACGCCAAGGAAGTCGGCGCGGGCAAAGTTCGTGAAGGGCTCGTTGACGATGTTGATCGTCGAACCATTGGTGATCAAAAGTCCGATGCCGCGCAGCGAGGTCAGCGTTGCCAGCGTGATAATGAAGGGCGGCAGTCCCATCTTGACGATGCCGAAGCCGTGGAATACCCCGATGCCGACGCCGATCAGCAGTGTGATCAGGATGGACGCCCAGACCGGCACGCCTGCTTGCAGCAGCCAAGCCAGGATAACGGTGCAGAATCCGACGATCGCGCCGACCGAAAGGTCGATGCCCGCGGTGATGATTACGAACGTCTGGCCGAGCGCCAGAATGGCCGTCATTGCGCCCTGCCGCAGCAGGTTGGAAATGTTCAGCGGCGTCCAGAAGCTCGCTGTGACGAAGCCGAGTACGATCCAGAGGAAGGCCAGGAGACCGATGAGGGTCAGGCCAAATAGGATGTTGACTTTTCGGCGCGGCGGCGGCGCGGCGATATCGGTGGGGGTTACGGTCATTGGTTCTCTCTCCCTCTTATTCTTTTAGACACCGATCGCTTCGCTGAGCACTTCTTCATGTGTTGCCGCGTGGAAGTCGTGGCTTGCAACAAGCTGGCCGCGGCGGAAGACGTGCAGCCTGTCGGCGAGCTCATAAACCTCAGGCAGATAGGAGGAGATCAGGATGATACCCGCGCCTTGCTTGAGAAGCTTTGCAAACAGCCGGTAGATTTCCGCCTTCGTACCGACGTCGACGCCCACCGTCGGCTCATCGAAGATGAAGAGGCGAGCGCCGTAGCTCAGCCACTTGCCGATGACGACTTTCTGCTGGTTCCCGCCCGACATGGCCGAAACCAGGACACGCCGGCTCGGCGTCTTGATCGCCAGGTCACGGATCTGTTGGTCGGCATTCTGCGATTCCTCGCTGTGGCTGATGACAGGACCCTTGCTCAGCCGTTTGAAGACCGGAAGATTGATATTCAACCCGATCGGCAGGTTGAGGCAAAGTCCCTGGTCGCGGCGGCTTTCCGGCGCCAGCGCGATCCCGAGTTCCATTGCAGTGCGCTCGTTGGTGATGTCGACCTTCTTGCCCATCCAGTGGATCTCGCCGGCCGTGGTCTTTTCCCGCCCGAACAGGCCGAGCGCGAATTCGCTGCGCCCTGCGCCGATCAGGCCATAGAGGCCCACGATCTGGCCGGCCTTGACCGAGAGCGAGACGCTCTCGAAGCCCGGTCCGGAAAGCCCGCGCACGTCAAGGATAGTGTCTCCAATCGGGATCTCTTCCTTGTGATAGATCTGCTCGATCGAGCGGTTGATCATCAGCGCGATCAGCTCGGCTTCATTCGTCTCGCCGATGGTGCGTGTGCCGACATGCGTGCCGTCGCGCAGCACCGAAACGCGGTCCGCGAGTTCGAACACTTCTTCCATGCGATGACTGATGTAGACGATCGTGACGCCTTCGCTTTGAAGGCGGCGGATCAGCTTGAAAAGCTGCGCCGATTCCTGGCGGGTCAGGTAGGCTGTTGGCTCGTCGAAGATCAGGAATTGCGTGCCGCGCATGGCCGCGCGCGCAGTCGCAACGAGTTGTTGTTGGCCGATCGTCAAATCGGCGAGAGGCACGCCGGCAGGCAGTCCGAAGCCGAGATCGTCGAGGACGGCCTGCGCCATCTTCTCCATCTCTTTCTTGCGCATCAGCCCGTATTGATTGACCTCGTCGCCGAGAAAGAGGTTGGCCGCTACCGTCAAGTGCGGGCAGAGAACGACTTCCTGGTGGACGGCGTTGATGCCGCGCGCGATCGCTTCGTTGGGCGTTGCCAGGGCGACGGGGTGGCCGCACCAGAGAATCTCGCCCGCCGTTCTGGCAATCACACCGGTCAGAAGCTTGATCAGGGTCGACTTGCCAGCCCCATTCTCGCCGACGATCGCATGTATCTCGCCGGCCAGGAACGTCATCGTCGCCGGCTTCAGCGCCTGGACGTAGCCGTAATTCTTTTGAAGTCCTTTAAGTTCGAGGATCGGGGCGCCCGCAGGAATGCGGCTTGCCTCCGTCAGCGTGGCGCTGTCATCGTGGCGATGACTGACCTCTTCCAGGCTCATGGGCGTCTCCTCCTCGCGAATTGCCGTCGCTCCACCAGCAGTCAGCGCTCCTCATGCGGACGATAACACAGGTGAAGGAAAGGCCGCGCGGGATTTCTCTCGCGCGGCCACGTCGTGTGATTTACTTGATCTTGGGGTTCAGCAGAGCGTCGATCTTCGGGTCGCTCATGTTGGCCTTGGTGACCAGGTTTGCGCCGGTGTCGACGTTGGCCTCGACCTTCTCGCCCTTGGATACGGCGAGCGCCGTCTTCACGCCGTCATAGCCCATGCGGTAGGGATCCTGCACGACGAGACCTGCGAGCGAGCCGTCCTTGAGGAAGCCGACCGTCTTGTCGTCGCTATCGAAAGCGATGACCTTGATCTTTTCGCCGAGCTTGTTCTCCGCGATTGCCTGGCCGACGCCCTGTCCCAAGATGAGGTTCGAGGCGAAGGCGCCAACAAGGTTCGGGTTAGCCGTGATCAGATCGGTCATCATGTTGAGACCGGTCGTGGCCTGGCCGTCGCCGTACTTGTCAGCAATGACCTTAAGGCCGGGATGCTTCGTCTTGATCTGATCCAGGAAACCTTCACGGCGCTGCTCGAGCGAGCCGACGCCCGGCAGGTTGGTGAGGATGACGACTTCGCCCTCCTCCTTGCCGGTCATTTCCTTAATGGCGGCAGCAAGGCCGTCAGCCGCGATCCGGCCGCCCTGGACGTTGTCAGTCGTCAGGAACGACTTGAAAGCCTTGGAATCGGCGGCCGAGTCGATGCCGACGATCGGAACGGACTTTGCAGCTTCGTCGATCGGCTTGCCAAGCGCCTTGAACTCGGTCGGCGAGATCACGATTGCAGCCGGCTTACCGGCAACGGCGTTTTCAAGAATGCTGATCTGGCCGTTGATGTCGGATTCGGCCTGTGCGCCGAGTTCCGGAACGTTGACACCTAGATCCTTACCGGCAGCGCGGGCGCCGGCCAGAACGATCTGCCAGTAGAAAGAGGTCGTGTCCTTGACGATGATCGGAATCGTCACGTCAGCTGCAAACGACGTTACCGGCATTGCGGTGGCGATAGCGGCAGCACCCGCGAGAGCCGTGAAGGCTCGGCGCGACAAAATGGATTTCATGCGCATGTAGTTCTCCTCCTAGGTGCGTTCTCCTCCAAGAAACCGTACCGCTGAACGCAGGCGGGCGATTTTTATCGATAAAAAACAGTTACCACGAGAAGCTAGCCGAGCGAAAGTCAAATTGCAAGTACTGCAAGAGGCTCGCTCATTGTTTCTTTATCTATCGCAAGTAATTGTTTTTCCAATCGTTCAGTCGCAGTCTAAAGTGGTGTCAGCCGCGATAGACTTCGTCGGGGTGAACAACACCTTTCTTCAAAATCAGGTTACCGTACAGCCGGAATTCTGTCGTCGCGACAATATAGGCGGCCGTGCGGGCACGCTCATAAAAGGCGAAGCGTTCGAGGGATGCGATCTTGAAGTCGCCGGCGCGCCTCGAAACGATTTCCTGAAATTCGGCGCAAACGTCGGGCACTGCGGTCGGGTCGCCGACAACTTGCATGCGCCACGCCGTTTCCGGCACGAACGTATCGAGCGGAAAATGCGTCAGGATCGCCTCGGCCATGTCGGTGGCGCTGACGCCATCGGCACGAATGACTTCCGGACCCATCGTGCTCGAGGGAAAGTTGGCGTCGGCGATGACGATATCGTCGCCGTGCCCCATGCGGGCGATCGCACGCAGCAGGTCGGGATTGAGGATGGGGTGGATACCTCTAAGCATGGTCCGTCCTTATACACGCACGGCGTCTTCGCCGAGCGGCGGTGCGACGAGCGTCAGAGAGTCGAATTCCGGGAAGATCGAGTCCGGCAAGGCTGGCTCGAAAAGCTCCATGTTGCGTGTCAGGCTCGAAGCCTTGGCCGTGCCGATCAGTACCGAGGAGACGAGCGGATCGCGGAGCGGGAACTGGAGCGCCGGGGCAGCCAGCGACACGCCATGTTTGGTAGCGATCTTCTCCATGCCCCCGACCTTGGCGAGGACATCATCTGTCGCCGGCATGTAGTCGAAATGCGAGCCGGGCACGGGGCCCGTCGCAAGGATGCCGGAATTGAAGACGCCGCCAACAACGAGCGAGGTGCCCTTCTTCCTGCAAAGCGGCAGCAGTTCGGCAACCGCCGACCGGTCGAGCAGCGTATAGCGCCCGGCCATCAGGATGCAGTCGATATCGGCATTGCGCATCACGTCGAGGCAGACCGGAATCTCGTTGACACCGAGTCCGAAAGCCTTGATCGCTCCGGAGGACTTCAGTTCATCGAGCGCCTTGATGCCGGTGTCCAGGAATTGCTTCTGCAGGACAGCGTTCTTCGCCGCGCCGTGGGTGTATCCGCCAAGGTCGTGAACGTAGAGTATGTCGATCCGGTTCAGTCCGAGACGGGCATAGCTGAATTCCACCGAGCGCATGATGCCATCGTAGGAATAGTCGTAGTCGGCATCGAAGGAGAGTGGGTCGACATAGCTATAGTCTGGAACGGTTCCCGTCGGCACCGGGCGCAGCAGCCGACCAACCTTGGTCGAGAGCACCCACTCCTTTTCAGGCTTGTCGCGCAGGAAGTCGCCGAAACGACGCTCGGCGAGACCGAGGCCATACCACGGCGCGACATCGAAATAGCGAATGCCGCTGTCCCATGCAGCCTCAAGCGTCTCCATAGCCTGTTCGCGCGGGCAGGCGCGATACAGGCCACCGAGCGCGGCGCCACCGAAGCTCACTTCGGTCACTTCCAGCGCCGTGCTGCCGATCCTCCTCGTCTTCATTATTCCTCCCCTGAAGACTTGATATGCGTCTGATTTAGAGTGTCGCACCCAAATGCCACGGCACAAACTCATTGTCGCCGTAGCCGAACTCCTCACTCTTCGTCTTCTTGCCGGATGCCGTGTCGATGATCAGGTCGAAGATCTCGCGGCCCTTGGCGCTGATCGTCGCATCGCCTGTCGCGATCGTGCCGCAGTCGATGTCCATGTCCTCTTCCATCGAGGCATAGAGAGCCGAATTGCTGGAAAGCTTGATCGAGGGCGCCGGGCGGCAACCGAAGCAGCTGCCTCGGCCGGTGGTGAAGGCGATCATGTTCGCGCCGCCGGCTACCTGACCGGTTGCCGAGACGGGGTCGTAACCGGGGGTGTCCATGAAGACGAGGCCCGGTGCGCTGACGCGCTCGGCATAACCATAGACGGCTGTCAGCGGCGAGCGTCCGCCCTTGGCGACGGCTCCGAGCGATTTTTCAAGGATCGTCGTCAGGCCCCCGCGCTTGTTGCCGGGCGACGGATTATTGTCGAGCGATGCCCCGTGCATCGCCACGTACTTCTCCCACCAGGCGATCTTGTCGTCGAGCTTGCGGGCAACCTCGTCGCTGACGGCGCGGCTGCGCAGAAGGTGCTCGGCACCGTAGATCTCGGAGGTTTCGGAGAGGATCGCCGTGCCGCCGGCAGCTGCCAGCAGGTCGGCTGCAACGCCGAGCGCGGGGTTGGCGGTGATGCCGGAAAAGCCGTCGGAGCCGCCGCACTGCAGGCCGATGATGATATCGCTGATCGGCAGCGCCACGCGCTTTTCCTTGCCGACATCCTGCGCAATTTCGCGCAGCATGCCCATGGCGCGCTCGACGGCGCGTCGCGAGCCACCGGCATCCTGAATGTTGAAGTGACGCTTGGAATTGCCTGCGCCGCTTTGGCCGTAGAGTGTCAGCTGGTTGACTTCGCAACCGAGGCCGATCATCAGCACGCCGCCGAAGTTCACATGCCTGGTATAGCCGGCAAGGGTCCGGTGCAACACGGCCATGCCGTCACCTGTGGAACTCATGCCGCAACCCTGGTCATGCACGATCGGCACGAAACCGTCGATACCGTCGAAATGCGGCAGGATCGTCTTGTTGGCCTCGTCGGCGATCGCCCGACAAACCGTGGTGGAACAGTTCACGCTGGCAATGATACCGATGTAGTTGCGCGTCGCCGAGCGGCCGTCGGCACGACGATAGCCCATGAACGTGCGCGCACGATCCGCTGCAGTTGCTTCCTCAGGCGCCGAGTTGGCGGTCGCGGCAAGACGGTCGTTCTCGAAGTGCAGATTGTGACTGTGAATATGGTCGCCGGCCTTCACGTCCGCCGTCGTCCGCCCGATCGCCTGCCCGTATTTGATGATGGGCTGGCCAAGGGGAATATCGGCGAGTGCGATCTTGTGACCGGGGTCGATCTTCTCGCGGGTCTGGATGCCGGCGACCGTCGCGCCGGATGGGATCGCCGCCGTCGCAACCGCAACGTTGTCGCCGGCAGACAGGATGATCCAGGGGTCCTTGGTCAACATTCTTCTCCCTAGGGGAAACACTCGCTTCGTCGGCGAATGCTCATTGATTTTGTTTTTTATCTACAATAAACATTTTCAAGTCAACGGGATTATTCATCCTGTGGACGAGGGAGGCAAACAGCCGCATGCAATCCAAAATAAGATAAGGATTGCTGACAGATAAGCTTCTGCCACGCTTCGCGCCGCAACTTCGTGGCCGTCCGATCCGTGTTGCCGGGGCAAAAGGGCGGGGTGTGCATGGCAAGGCAGAATACAGTCTTCAAGGAAGCGTACAACCGCTATGCCGCCGCTTTGCGAACGGATGCGGCATTGCCCTCGGAGCCCGAAATAGCGGCGCAGCTCGGCATCAGTCGCAGCACTGCGCGCGCGATTCTGACACGGCTCAGCGATGCCGGCATTATTCGTTGGAACAAGCGTCAGAAGATCGTCCTCAGGCAGCCGACCGAAGCCGATTTCTTTCCATCAGAAGAGACCAACTCACTTCACGACATCATCGAGCGAAGCTTCATGCAGCGCATCTTGTCGGATGATGCCGCACCGGGCATGCAGATCAACGAATTGGAGCTCGCGCGCGAGATCGGTACCGGCACCACGAGTGTCCGCGAATTCTTGATCCGCTTCTCGCGGTTTGGCTTGATCGAGAAACGGCCGAACAGCCACTGGATTCTCAAGGGCTTCACACGCGATTTTGCGCTTGAGCTCGCAGACGTGCGCGAGATGTTCGAGCTGCATTCGGCGGCGGAATTCGGCAAACTTCCGCCAGAGAGCGACGCGTGGTGCGCGCTGTCTGACATCAAGGCGGATCATCAGGCGATGCTGCGTGATCTCGACACGCGCTACAAGGATTTCTCCACTCTCGACGAGCGCTTCCATCTGCTCATCCACGCGGCTTCGCGGAACCGCTTCATTGCCGATTTCTACGATGCTATCGCGATCATCTTTCACTATCACTACCAGTGGAACAAGGCTTTCGCTCGCGAACGCAACGAACGTGCCATTCATGAGCATCTGGATTATATCGCCGCGCTGGAGTCTCGTGATCAGGCAGCGATCGATTCCGCCTGCCGTCTGCACTTGCGCTCGGCGCGCCAGACCCTGCTGCAATCAATTCCACTGACGCCCTCCGACGAGGTTCTGGTGGAAGGCCAATCTTGAGAGAAAACCCGGCCGGAACCGGGCTAATTTCTATTTCACGCCTGCTTTCTATCAGGCGCGACTTTTGCTCCCTCTACCGGCGAAGGGGAGCGCACGTTCCGCAGGCAGTCATTTGCGTCGTCAGCGACAAAATCCTCCTCTTCACCTCGATAGAGGCAATTCCTTCGCGTGTTATTTTGGGGCTTAGAAAGGCCTGCTCACCATTCAACGTTATCGGCAGCGGCGTACTGTCTTGGTGACCTCATCGCCATCGTCGGTCATCGTTCTGACGGTCTTGGTGTAGCAGCCATCGCGATAATAGCGGCCACGATCGCGAACCGCGCCAACTCGGATGCCGTGCTCGTTGATGGTAATTCCGGGACGCACACGATCTTACTCGTCGTCGTAGCTCCGTTCGCGCATTATGGACACGCTGTCAGCCATTGCGGGAGCGACGAACGAACAGAGCGCCATAGCTGCAGCAGTGCAATTCATAAGGGTCCTTCGCATCTCAATTCTCCTTCCCTGCTGAAAGACAAACGAAGGAGAACAGACCTGGTTCCTTAAGAAATGACGCGCAGGTTGGCCTGACGATCCTCTATCGAGCATCACATGTGGTCCAGGTTGAAGGTTTAGTGCGACGCTTCGGTGGCGGCTGACGTCACCGATGCCCGGCCTTGCTCGCGTCCCACAGGAATGAGCCAGGCCGACAGGAACGTGAGAACGGCAACCACCGCCACGCCCCAGAACGTCCAGTGAAGCGAGGCATCGAAGACGGTGCGGATTGCGGGATCGGCGGCCAATTCGGAAAGCCCGGTTGGCTGGTTCAGAACATCATGCAGCGAGCTTGCTGCGTCCCCGGCGGCATAGTGGCTGATGCCGGCGTTGAGAATGGCACCGAGCACGGTTGCTCCGAGGGTATTGCCGAGGCTGCGGGCGAAGATGATCGACGCTGTGGCGCTGCCGCGCATCGACCATTCGACACTGTCCTGTACAAGCGCGATACTGGTGAGGCTGATCAGCCCCATGCCGAAGCCCATGAAGAACGAGCCTGCTCCCGCGAGCGCGGGGTGGCTGTCCGGTGTCAGGAATAGCAGGAAGGAAGCACCGAAGGGAAACATCAGGCTTCCAACCCGTAGCGTGCGTCGGATGCCGAACGCCCTGAACAAGCGGCTGGAGAGCATCACAGCCAGTGGCCACCCGACGACCAGCATCGTCAACGTGAAGCCCGCGACGATCGACGACCGTCCGAGGACGCCCTGGACGTACATGGGCAATACGGTCGAAAGCCCGATCAGCGCCATGCCGGCAAGCAGTGTTGCGGCGTTGCTGGTCGCGACCAGCCGGCGGCTCCAGAGAGCAAAGGAAATGATCGGCTCGGCCGCCCGCTTCTCCTGCAGCAGGAAAAGGACGGCGGCGACGGCGAACACCAGGGCGAGCAACGCCAATACCCACGCCTTGGCATCCGCGGCTTCAGTCAGGATGACGAGCAGCGCAATGACGGCGATCGAAAACAGGATGGCGCCGAGATAATCGATCTTCGCCTGCTTGTGCGCGACCGATTCCTTGAGGAAGAGGGAGAAAGCGGCGATCGACACGATTCCGATCGGCAGGTTGATCCAGAAAATCCAGGCCCAGGAGATGGTATCGACGATCACACCCCCGGCGAGCGGCCCGACAACCGCCGATGTGGCCCACACTGTCGCCATGACACCCTGCACGCGGCCTCGCTCCTCGAGCGTGAAGAGGTCGCCGATGATTGTCATTGTTACCGGCTGGATAGCCCCGGCGCCAAGCCCTTGCAGCAGGCGGAAAACGATCAGCGAAGCCATCGACCATGCCAGCCCGCAGAGTAGGGAACCGAAGAGAAAGATCAGGATGCCCGAAATCAGCACCGGTTTGCGCCCGAAGATGTCCGAAAGCTTGCCGTAAATGACGGTTGTCGTCGACTGGGCCAGAAGAAAAGCCGAGAAGACCCAGCTGTAATAGGTAAAGCCACCCAACTGCCCAACGATCTTCGGCATGGCGGTCGCGACGATCGTGGCCTCGATCGCGACCATGAAAGTCGCGAGCATGATAATGGCGACGACGAGCGCGCGGTTCGAGCGCAGAGCTGTATGGGACATGAGATCTTCTCCGGGTGCTCCGCGAAGTGCCAAAAAATGACCGGCAAGTCGGCTAGGCGGGCTGGCGCGGAGTGTAGCACCGGTTCTAGGCCGCCGACCGGAAGGCGTCAATTATTATCCGTTTGGTTACGAGTGCGGCTTCCGCGCGGGAGTCGCATCTGGATGGCGCACGCTTAGGGCGAGTTGGGCGTCAAGAAAGCAAGACGACACATGCGGTATGCGCGGCGCCTCTGCCACCTCAATTGGCTTGAAGTTCAATTACCGGATGTTAATAGTCTCTCTATCGGTTGCAATAATATATACCCCTATTGTTGTAATAAACTCGCGTCATTTTACATTTTACAACAAGAAAGCGCATGCTATTCTTAGAATCTCTAGTTTAGGGACACGTGGCGAGACTATTCTCGGCACGGCGTGCATTTTCAGCGCTGTTTGGTGCTTGAAAGGCCAAATGAGCGCTTTTGGCTTGTGATCGGCATCGGCCGAGCAAGTTGAGAACAAAAAGACTCAATCTTGAGGAGGCATCCGATGTTTCATAAAGAGCCTTGGCTTTTCATCGGCTTCTCTTGAGGCCGCTGAGGGCGTGAAGCCGACAGGCAAGTGGCTGGGAACCACCTTCGACCGCATGGTCGGACCGGGATCAAGGTAGCCTGAAAACACTCATGAGGCGAATGCGCGGCAATGGTGCCGCAGTAGGCGATATCGAGCGGCAGCGTTCTGAAACGACGCGGCCGGGCCTAAAAATCTTGGAAATTCGCCAAGCGTTGGAGTGGGTCCGATGATCAATAGCTTTGGTGAAGACACTTACTTGCCTTTGGTACAACTAATCTACGAAACCGTGGTAAGCCCTCCCGAATGGGAGAAGGTCATAGCGGAGCTGATCAATGCCACCAAGGCTGCCGCCGGGGCAGTCGTGGGCTTCAAGGGGGCGGAGGATCGGCGCGCGAGCGTGTTTGCAAAGGGCGTCCCGAAAGCCGCGCTCTGCAATCCGCAGATGATCGCTGCACTGCACGCGGCGACGCTCACCTTGGGACAGGGGGCGTTCCTGACGATCGACCTGAAGGCCAAGCTCAATCCGCAATGGGACAAGCCCGTGCACGAGTGCTTTGGTGTCGAGGGCAGCCTTCTGATACTCGTTCTCGTCAAGGAAGGCGGACGCAGGATTGCATTGATGCTTCATTTCGATCGCCCGGGTCGGAGTGAAACAGATAGAGCGGCCGAAGCGCTGATGAAATTGCTGCCGCACTTTCAGACGGCCTTTGCAATCCAGAAGACCACGCTCTTGGAGCGTGAGAAATCCGCACATATGGAGAGCGCCTTCTTCAGTTCGTCCGCACCCTCTGCGATTATTACGGAAGACTATCAGGTTCGCCTGGCGAATGGGAGCTTCGAGAAATTTGTCGAAGCGTCGCATCTGCTAGTCGAATATAGCGACTCCGTGATCGATTTCGTCGACACGGCACTTCAGGACGAGGTTGCACGGCTGATCGGTATGGCGTCGTCGCATGGACGTGTTCGACACGTTGCCTGGGTTGAGGACAAGGTGAAGAACGTTAAATGGCTCATCAGCGTCGATGCGCTGTCGGGGCGTGTCGGCCTCGCCTCGCAGTTCAAGAACGTCTTTGCGACCAACGAGCGCGTTTACATGCTCACGATACGCGAGCTCGGCGGAAACAGCCTGCTGGCGCCTGACACCATCAAGTCAATCTTCGGCCTGACACCGACGGAGGCCGATCTTGCCTATTGCCTCTTGCGGGGAGAAACGGCATCCGAAATCGCGCGGCAACGTGGTGTCTCGAAAAATACAGTCCATAATCAGCTTGCCTCCGCGATGGCACGCGTGGGCGTGAACCGGCAGACGCAGTTTCTGCACTGCCTTTCCATGCTCTCCGCGATGTGCTGATCGTGCTGCTTAGAACCGCCAGGTAACGCTGACGGAGACGTTGTAATCGATGGCATGACTCATGCCTATCGTGGGCGATACGCCGCCCGCATCTGCGACATAGTTGATCGTCGGTACCTTGTTAATGTAGTTCACGCCGGCGTCCAGGCCGACCTGCAGATTCTCCGTGGGCGCGTAGCGCAGCCCGGCGCCAACGCCGGCAAGCAAGCTGGCGTCGTCGCGCGTCTGGGAGACAAAGTCGAAGGCGCCCGTCGATACGCTCGGCAGAACTGCGGAATAATGGCTTCGATAGTGGGAATGCAGGTAGGCCCCGCCAAATCTCGCATCGAACGAGACGCTGAGATCCGGCTGCAATGCCTTGGCGACCGAGAGCTCAGCCAACGCCCCGACATAGCGTGCATCGAGTTCGTCGTCCTGCGCGACGCTGACCTGCGGAACCACGACACCCGGGTAGTTCGCGGTAATTTGGAGCGTCCGACGAAAATCCACGTCGCGATCGATGGACCTATACATCGGGCCAAACTTGGGCGTAATCGTCCAGCCGCCTTGAAGGTCGATCGGAGCGCCAAGCAGTAGTGTCTGATCGATGACCGTGGCGTCCTCGCTGCGCTCATCGACGATTGAGCTGTTACTGAGGTCGCCGGTAGCTCGAAGGGTCATCCCAGTGTTGTCGGCATAGGCAGCATAGGCCGCGGCGCTTTGTGTATCGCCGTTCGTGAGGAGCGCGGCAAAGGTGCCGCCGGTTATCGCGCTATTCGAGGCAAACTGAGTCACACGTCCGCCCACCGGTGAGGAGCTTGAAATAAGTGTGCCGACTGTCCCGCCTGCGCTGTCGTTGACTGTAACATCAACCGTTGCAACCGCTGGTAGGGTGCCGGCAGGTGACGCGAATAGCGTGCTGATGTTGCCGTTTGCGGAATTACCATAGACCAGGTTCAGGGAATTTTGCCCGGAAAGGCTCGTACGGTCCGTGGAATTGGAAGAAAGGTCCGAGATGCTGCCGTTCCACTCCAGGACTAGCGGCTGCGATCCTATCTGGCCGAGCGGCAAATCCAGGTCGATGCCAAGGCTAAGGCCGTCGTCAACGACCCTGCTGTCCCCGCTTCCGAAGAAATCGGGTCGACGCGAGCCCCAGCTTGGCAAGCTCAGCCAGTTGATGCCGGCCCCGATCTGCAAGGTTAGTGCAGTTTCCTCGTTCTGCGCTACGGGCGCAGGCTTGGTGTCATCCGCAGCCGCAATGGATGTCGTAGTTGCAAGGTTTGCCAAGGCCACAGCGAGGACAGCAGGCAGCTTGTGCGTCCGAACAGCCAGGCAGATCCCCATTCCCTCGTCACCCCAAGATAGCCGCTAACACACGCCGACGCGACGCACCGAGGTCTATTACTATTATAATTTAGTGTACAATCAATTAGCGGCCGTTTTGCGTGCGGGGAAGATCGCACCGACGGTGCATAAATGTCACGGCACCGACACCACGCAGAGCTTCTCGCCATTCGGACCATAGACAGTCAGGCGGGCGCTCCATCCGTTTGGCGACACGGAGACCGTTGACCGCGAAAGCGCGAGCCGTCCCGGGTCATCCTTCTGGAAATCGCCGCCTTGAACGTTGCTTGAGGTGTTACCATTGGAATTCGAGAAAATCTCGAACTGATAGCTACCTTGGCCACGGCCGTCGCTTTCGATCGTCGGGACGAGGGTCATGGCGCCCCCTTTCTCATGATGCTCGATGATGCAGTGAACGGGTGGCAGGGCAGCAATCATTGTGGGACTCCAGAGCAAAAGAGGTCAGCGGCACCGCCGCTGACCTTCAAGGATACTCGACTAATGCTGGATGGTCACAGAGTTGTTGCCAACGCCGGACTGATAGGTCTGCGAGTTGTTTCCGCGGCCAAACTGCAGCGTACCAGAGACGTTTCCTAGGCCCTGTTGTACGGTAAGCGAGTCATTGCGGCGACCGAATTGGGCCGTGCCGGATTCATTGAATGCGCCATGTTGAATGGTCGTCGAGCTGTTTCGAATGCCGACTTGGCCGGTGCCGCTGAAGTTACGGAAGCCACTCTGGAACGTGCCGGCGCTGTTGCCCCAACCGGTTTGATCCGTGATGGCTTCATTATCCGCAGCGAATACGCCGGAGATCGACGAAAGAGCAAACACGGTTGCAATTACTAGGCCCTTGATTTTCATTGTATCTCTCCTCTTCCTCCCGCCGGAATTGACGGTTGAGAGACACTACCGCATCGCCATTCGCGCGAGGGTTTCAAAGCTTGCCTAACGGAATGGGGAATTTCCCTGCTTCAGCCAAGGAACATGGTGTCGCTTAGTGATGTGGGAGGTGGCAAGTGTATTTGTAGCTATGTCAATAGTGATACTTGCCAGAAAAATAGGTTGGAGAACTATAGTTCCGAAGAGGTTCGGCTCGTGCGACAAATCGCGCGACGAAATACGCTTTACAATGGTTCGATACAAGCGATTTGTAAAGAACGGGACGGATGCGATATCCTCCATCTCTTCCATCCGACAGTTGCTGCCTGCTCTGCCGGGCGGTTGGTGAAGGCGATGATCTCGGGGTTGTGTGTGGCTTTTGCATTTTTCCAATCCTTTCAAGCCAGGGTCATGCCGCCGTCGACGTGAAGCTCGATCCCATTGACGAAGCTTCCTGCATCGGAGGCCAGAAACAGTGCGGCGCGCGCCAGCTCTTCCGACCGTCCCAGCCGACCTGCGGGGATAAGCTGGGACATGTAGTCCTTGAAGGCCGGGCGCTCGGCTTCCGATACGCCGAGCTTGCCGAGGATTTCGGTCTCGACCGGCCCCGGGCTCAGGATGTTGACGCGGATCCGCCGCGACTTGAATTCGATCGCCCAATTCTTCGCAAAGGCGGCGACTGCCGCCTTCGACCCGGCATAGACCGTATGATTTGGGAGGATCTTCGTGGCCGCGAGCGAGCTCGTCACGATGATGCTGCCGCCGTCGCGGATCAGCGGCGCGATTGCCTGCACGCCGAAGAATACGCCGCGCGCATTGATGGCGAAGTGTCGGTCATAGTCTTCCGGGGTGACATTGGCAGACGCGGAAAGGTTGATGACACCGGCATTGGCCACGTAGACGTCGATTCCGCCGAAGCTCCTCTTGACGATATCCGCCAACTTGCGGTGATCTTCGAGGTCGGCGACATCGCCCACGAAGCCAATGGCTGAATGGCCGATTTCCTTCACGGCCCGATCGACGACATCCTGCCTCCGGCCAGTGATGATGACCTGCGCTCCCTCTTCCGCGAAGAGCTGTGCGATCGCTTTGCCGATGCCGCTATTGCCGCCGGTGATGATGGCGACCTTGTCTTTAAGGTGTTGCATTGCTTATCTCCTTTTCAACAAGAGATGAGATAGACGTTGCCTCCCGGCGTCATTAGATCATGGGCGGGCACATGATCTGTGCCGCGGAGGTGCAAGTGGCAAACCTGCTGAACGAGACGTCGGGATTGATGGCTTTCGTACGGACCGTGGAGGCTGGCTCGTTCAGCGCCGCCGCGCGTGACCTGGCCACGACGCCGTCCGCGGTGTCGAAGAGCGTGGCGCGGCTGGAAAAGAAGATCGGCGCGCGCCTATTCCTGCGCTCCACCCGTGCCCTCACGCTGACGCAGGACGGTCAGGTTTTCTTCGACCGCGTTGCGCCGCTATTGCGGGATCTGGATTCGAGTGACGAGGCGATCAGGTCCGATGCCTCGCCGTCGGGCCGCTTGCGCATCAGCATGCCGAGCGAACTGGCGCCTCTTCTGCTCCCGCGTCTCTTTTCGAGCTTTGCCGCCGACCATCCGAACCTTCATCTCGATATCGGTCTCACGGATCGGTTTGTCGATCTGATCAGGGAGGACTATGACGTCGTGCTGCGTGCAGGTAGACCCCTGGAGGGTGATCTGATCGTGCGCCATCTCGCCGACCTGCGAATGGCGATCGTCGCATCTCCGGCTCTTGTTGAAGCCTGGGGCAATCCCACCAGCGACGAAGCCCTAGCAGCGATGCCCTTTGCCCGATATGCGCCGGGCGGCGTGATACAGCCTTTGCCCCTGGCGGATGGGAAGAGCTTCACTCCGTCAGGGCGCGTGGATTGCGACTCGGGAGCAGCGCTCATTCAGGCTGCGCTCGGCGGGTTGGGGGCCGCCTATGTTCTGCGATGCCTGGTCGCCAAAGAACTAGAATCCGGTGCGCTTGTCGCCGTCGCGTCGGGGATGGGGTTTCCCAAGCTTCCATTCAACGCGCTGCACGCGTTTGGCCGCACGGTGCCGCTGCGCGTAAGGTTATTCTGTGACTTCATGGCCCGCGAGGCAAAAGCCATCGAAGCTATCTAACCAACGGCGCATCATCGCCAATGCCGGCATCTGTTCAGCCAACTCAAAATTTCGAGCCACCCGCCTCCCGCATCGCAGTCGGCAACGTTTCCCATGCCCTGATCAACTCTCCGATCGAGCCGGCGCCCATCTTGCGCATGACGTTGGCGCGATGCAGCTTCACCGTCACTTCGCTGATGCTGAGGTCGAAGGCGATCTGCTTGTTCAGTCGCCCGCGTGCGACTTCGCGCAGGATTTCGCGCTCCCGGTGCGTCAGTGTCTCCAAGCGCTCGAGATTGCGCTTGACGACAACAGCCTCCGCGCGCCGCGCCACATCGAGCTCAATCCCGGCGATCACCGCATCGAGCAGCGTCTGATCCCGCACCGGTTTGGTGAGAAAGTCCACCGCGCCGGCCTTCATGGCCTGCACCGTCATCGGGATGTCGCCGTGTCCGGTGAGGAAAATGATTGGCTTGAGATTGCCGTTTTGCGCCAGATGGTGCTGCAGATGAAGCCCGCTTGCTCCCGGCATGCGCACATCGAGGATCAGGCAACCTGGGCTGTCCAATATGTCGGCGTCGAGCACTTCTTGGGTTGAGGCGAAATCGACTGACCGGAAACCCGCCGAAAGAATCAACTCAGACAAAGCCTCGCGGACAGCCGCGTCGTCATCGACGATGATGACGATTGGCTGCTCGGCATCATTCTTGTGCTGTGGTAACAGCGGCGCCGATTTCCGCGGCAGTTGTTCAACTCTCATGTCACCCTCCATTTTTCGATTTTTGCAAAGCGTCTGCGATGGCTACGAGCAGGGCAGGGGCGTCGAAAGGCTTGCGGAAAAAACCGCTGATGCCTTGGGCGCGGCCGTGGTCCGCGATTTCATGGCGGCCGGTGATCAGGAAAACCGGCAGTTCCGGACGCACCTTCTTCACGATGTCGCGAAGTTCGAAACCGTCCGTACCGGGCATGCCGATGTCCGTTATGAGAAGGTCGAGGTCCGAGAGTCCGCGAACGAGCAAGTGCCCGGCCGAGCGGAAGCAGCAAGCCGTATAGCCGGCGGATTCCAGCAGTTCCTCCAGCGATTCGAGCAGCCTCGGATCGTCATCGATGACCGCGATGGTCGGTCTTGTTCTCTCCATGACTAATTTCCTCCCGCGCGGCGCGAGTGGGTGACAGGTATCTCCAACCTCTCCGCAATACGCACGAGATCGGCGAGCGATGCTGTTCCCATTTTCTGCATTACATTCCTTCGATGAATTTGCAGCGTGACTTCGCTGATCCCCAGTTCCGATGCTGCCTGCTTGTTGAGGAGACCACTGACCACGAGCGGCAGCACCTCGCGCTCCCGTGGGGTCAGCTCCAGGTATCGCTGTCTGAGCTGGCTCAGTTCGGCCCGCTCCGACCGCTTTTCCCGATCCTGGGAAATCGCCGTGTGGACCGCTGCCATGAGGTCCGCATCGCTGAAGGGCTTGGTGAGGAAGTCCACCGCGCCATGCTTGATCGCCCGCACCGAAGACGGAATATCGCCGTGCCCGGTGATGAAAACGATCGGCGGATGATCGCCTTCGGCGATCTGCCGCTGCAGTTCGAGGCCGTTGATATCGGGGAGTTCGACGTCGAGGATAAGGCAGGCAGGGACATCCGGTTTCTTACCGCCGACATATTCGCCCGCTGACCCGAAGGCGATGGTGTGTATGCCGTGGGTCTCGAGGAGTTCGCCGAGCGCCTCCCGAATGCTTTCATCATCGTCCACGATGAAAACAACATGGTCGTCCGTCGTCATGAGGTCTCTTTCGCTGCAATTGGTAAGGTGAAAATGAACCGCGCGCCGCACGGTTCATTCTTCTCGGTCCACAAACGCCCGCCATGCGCCTCGACGATCGATCGACTGATGGCCAGTCCCATACCCATCCCGTGCTGCTTCGTCGTGAAGAAGGGCTCGAACACACGATCGGGAGATTCGACGCCGCGTCCACGATCGCTGATTTCCGTCTGAACCTCGCTGCCCGCGCGATGCGCATGCACCTCAAGGACTTTTTCGCCTTCAACGAGATCCATCGAATCCATGCCGTTGCGGAAGAGATTGATGAGGACCTGTTGAATTTGGATGGAATCCAGTGTGACGGCAGGAAGGTCGACATCGACATGAAACTCCATGCGAATGCGGCGTCGGGCGGCCTCCTCGGCCATCAGGCCACGCGCTTCGGCGATGACGCTCGAGAGCGTCGCACGGCTCCTCGTCTCCGTGGATTGCTTGAACAGGGCCCGAATGCGGCTCACGACATCGGCGGCGGCGTTCGCGTCACGGATCAGGCGCTCGATCACGGTGTTGGCGCGTGCCACGTTCGGAGGCTCGAACGACAGCCAGCGATGGCAGGCATGCGAGTTGGCGACGATGGCGGCCAGCGGTTGGTTCACCTCATGGGCGATGGATGCCGAGAGCTCCGCAAGGCTTGCCGCCTGCGAAGCGACCGCCAGCCTCTCCTGCGTCCGGCGCAATTCCTCCTGGGTGCGCACGTCGTCATCGATGTCGAAGCTCACGCCGTACCACTGCAATATGCTGCCGTTCGCATCGCGAAGTGGCTCGGCTCGCCCGTTGATCCAGCGATAGACGCCGTCGGCCCGTCGTTGCCGGTATTTCATCGTGAAGGTGCTGCCCGTTGTAAACGAGTGCATGAGAGCTTGCCCGACTGCGGAGGCATCGTCCGGATGGACGGAATTCTGGATCGCCATCTGCAACCGGGTGGCTTTGGGCGAACTGAGATCGGTCAATGTCAGGCCGACATACTCGGCCAATCGCCTGTTCAGGTAAGACGGCTCGCCATCGGCCGCCGCTGCCCAGATCTGTACCGGGAGGGCATCCACGAGCCGTCTCAGCTGCGACTCGCTCTCCCGAAGAGCTTCCTGCGCCCGCATCTCATCTTCGATATCGATCGAAACCTGGTACCATTGCACGATCGCGCCAGACGCATCGCGCAAAGGCTGCGCGCGGGCCTCGATCCAGGGATAGGCGCCGTCCTTGGTACGCCGCCGAAAACGATTCACGAAAGGCGTTCCTGTCGCAAAGCCATCCAACGCCCTCCGCAGCATGACCGGGAGATCGTCAGGGTGAGCCAGATGCCGGGCCAGCCCCTCAAAATCCGTGACGTGATCCGGCACCGCTCCAACATTGTCCAGATATCGCTTGCTGGCGGAGGTGAGCTTGCCCTCGGGATCGTAGCTCAGGATGTTGATGGGCACTGCGTCGATCATCTGCTCCAGTTGCCGCTTGCTGTTGCGCAGCGCCTCTTCACTCTGCAATTGATCATCGATGTCGTGGCAGAGGCCGTACCATTGGGCGATGTTACCGTCCTGATCTCGCATCGCTTCGGCGCTTGTCGCCATCCACCGATACGTGCCGTCAGCTCGACGCATCCGCCATTTCATGGATAGTGGCTCACCACTCTCCAGGGAGCGTTGGAACGCGTCCGCAACCTCAACGGCATCATCGGGATGAATCGCGGTCTCGATAAATGCGTCGAGCCGGCTGATGTCCGGCTTGTCCAGGCCCGCGACATCCAGGCCCAGGTAGTCGACAAGCCTTTTGTTGAAAAAGACGGGCTGGCCGTCTGGTGAGATCCGCCAGAGATAACTCGGGACCATGTCCACGAGGAGCGACAGTTCCTGTTCCCGGCTGCGCAATGCAGCTTCCGCACGCTTGTGTTCGGTCAGATCGAGAATGTACGCAACCCCTTGTCGAGACTGCCCTTCGAAGCAGGCCGCCCCGATCAAGACCGGCACTCGACTGCCATCCTTCCTGAAATACTCCTTCTCCCGGGCTTGCATCTTGCCCGTCGCCGCAAGTTCTTCCGCCTCTTCGCGGGCATGCACGGTCTGCCATTTGGGAGGCGTTATATCGAACCACCGAAGGCCGGCCTGCACATCCTCCCGTTCGTACTGGATCATACGGAGAAACGCGTCATTGGCGTCGATGACTGTTCCGTCCAGATCCCATATGACGATCCCGATAATGTCTGAATCTATCAGTCGCCGGATTCTGGCTTCGCGCTCGGCTATGTCGCTGTAGAGGCGCGTCTGATCGTCGATGTCGTGCGAAAGGCCGTACCACTGGATGATCTGCCCCTTTTCGTCCCGCATCGGCTCCGCCCGGCCTGACATCCATCGATAGACGCCGTCTGCGCGACGCAGGCGGTAGTCCATCGCGAAATGCTTGCCGGTCGCAAGGCTGTCACGGAGTGACTTGGCGAGCCCCGGTGTGTCATCGGGGTGGATAGCGGCGTTGAGGATCGCTGCCATCTGGCTCGTATCCAGCTTGCCGGCGTCGGGCCTATCCACGCCGAGGAAATCCATCATGCGCTTGTTGAAGTAACTCGGCTCGCCGCTTGGATTAAGTCTCCAAAGCAGGCTCGGCACCATGTCGACGAGCTGCGAGAGTTCCCGTTCCCGGTCGCGCAATGCCTCTCGCGCGGTCACCAGGTCATGTATGTCGACGCTTACCGCGTACCAAGCAAGGATGGCGCCTGACTCGTCGCGCAAAGGCTCTGCGCGACTCTCGGTCCAGCGATAGGAGCCGTCGCGCCGTATGTGGCGATAGTGCACGAAATAGGGCGTGCCGGTCTCGAATGCGTGGGTGCGCACCTGCGCCCTCATTGCCCTGTCGTCCGGATGGATGACGTTTAAAGGGAACGCCGGCGTCCCGCCGTTGGCGGTAAAGTCCTCAAGAGTGGCGCCAGTTACGTCCGTGTACCACTTGTTGAGGTAGGTCGGCGTTCCTTCAGGGGTGGTGGTCCAAATCATGGCGGGCACGGCGTCGATCAGCTGCTGCAGCTGCCGCTCCCTGTGCCGCAACGCCTCTTGGGCGCGCACTTCGTCGTCGATGTCGATGGAGATGGCGAACCATTGCACAATCGCGCCGTTTTCGTCGCGTAGCGGTTCTGCTCGACCATCGACCCAGCGATAGACGCCATCCGCACGGCGCATGCGATACTTCAAGGAATAGGGCTCTCCGGTGGTGACGGAACGACGGACCGCTTGTAGTAGGACGGGTGCATCATCCTTGTGGACCAGGGTTTCTATGTTCGTCGCCAGTCGGCTCGTGCCCGGCTTGTTCAACTGATCCAGGTCAATCCCGAAAAAATCCACCAGACGCTTGTTGAAGAAGGTCGGTTCGCCTTCCGGCGTCAGCCGCCTGATGTGGACCGGGACCATGTTCACGATTTGCAAGAGCTCCCGCTCCCGGTCGCGCAGGCTCTGTAGCGTCAGCTGATGCTGCCGGGATATGGCAGCAACGATGAGCGCGGAAAATGCCGAGATCGCCAGGAAGAGCTGCAGCATGATCTGGTTGTGGCGCTGGGTCTCGGCATCGCCGGCAAATTGGCTGGCGCCAGATATCGTGAATGTCGCCGTGATCAGTGCGAGAAGGGCCAGCGTAACGGCGGCACCCTTGAATTCGAAGCGCACCGAGGCCCAAAGAAGTGGCGGCATGATGATGTAGGCGAAGGGCAGAAAGCCACTCAGCGAAAGGGTGGCGACGCCGAGCAGGATTACCCCCAGAACGCAAGCCTCCGCCCACCGCGCTGCTGAAAACTCGGCCTTGCCACCCCAACTCTGGAACACGACAAGTGCGAGCGGCGCCACGATCAGGACCCCGGTGGCATCCCCGATCCACCACAGAGCCCAGGCGTCCAGCAAGGTTTGCGAAGACATGCCGAACCAGACAAGCGTCGCACTTCCGACCGTTGCGCTCAGCATAGGTGCAATTCCTGCGCCGACGACAACGAATGCGACAACTTCCTGCAAGGTTTCCAATCGAACCGACCCCTTCAAGGTTCGGTTCACGAGCCATGCGCCGAACGTGGCTTCGAGCGCGTTGCCCGCATAAATAAGGAAGGCCACAGGCAGCGGACTATGGAACCACAGGACATTGCCAAGCAGTTCCGCCAGACCGCCCGCCAGCACCCACCACGGCCAGCTCCACATGGGAGCGAGGATCAGAGTCGCAATGAACAGGCCGCTCGGAGGCCAGATGGAGATGCCCGTTCCGGGCACGATTGCGAGCGCCTGAGCGAACCCGCAGCCCAGGACATAAGCCAGAATAAACAGGCCGAGATGCAGGAGTTGCGGGCGATACGACCAGACGCGCGTCATTTGGGCTCCTGCAAGGTACAATAGTCCGGGATCGTCAGCCTTTCGTATTGAACTTGTTGTCAATCCCGGTGCTGGCGAAGCTATGCCGCACCCTAATCGCGCCACCGCACCGCCGCAACTTATGGAAATCCATATGTTGGTGGCGATGCTGCCGCAGAGCCGAAGGAGACCAGGTCCAGAAGAATGCGCTCGACGTGAGGGCCGGCAGCAAGATGTGCCAGCCGAGCCCCAGGCAAATCCTATGCGGGAAGGAAATGCCGCATCGAAAACCCTGTAACGGTTCCGGTCTCAGTCCAGAAGAGGGAGGGGAGTGGTCGGCTCGTCGAAGTCCGTCGACCGGCTGATCTTGTCCCAATAGAGAGCGGCTGCGGATCGAACCGCATCGCTTTGGGCAATCCGTCCCAGGGCATCGCTTCCGAGGACGAGTTGTTCTGGCAGATCATCCTGGCGCGAAAGATCGAAGATGACGACGGCCACCTTGTCCGGGTCGCCGGGCTCGGTGCCGGCATAGCCTTCAGTCATCCTCATGATCGCGCCGATGGTCGGTTCGTATTCCGGCAATAGCGGCGGGACGTGCCCACGGGCAACCCGCGTCCAGTTCGTGCGGATGCTGCCAGGTTCGATGGCGATGGCCTTGACGCCGAACGGCTTGACCTCCTTGGCGAGCGAAGCGGTGAAACCGCTCACCGCCCATTTGGCGGCAGTATAGGCGGTCGACCCAGCACTGCCGAAGCGCGCCGAGCTGGACGAAATATTGATGATATGCCCTGATTTTTGACGGCGCATCACGGGGAGCGCCGCCCGCGTCAGATTGACCACGCCGTAGAAATTGGTGTCGATCTCCGCCTTGAAATCATCTTCCGAGACCTGTTCGAAGGGACTGAGATGCGCGTAACCGGCATTGTTCAGAAGCACGTCGAGGCGACCGAACCGTTCCATCGCGGTGTCGACTACGCGGCGTGCTGCTGGCGCATTCGTCACATCGAGTTCGATGAGTTCCACCTGCTTGCCGTAGCGGCGCGCAAGGTTGAGAAGGCGGTCGACGTTTCGGGCCGTCGCGACGAGGTTTTCGCCGCGCGCGAGCACGAGTTCGGCCGTGCTCAGGCCGATCCCGCTGGCGCTGCCGGTTATGAGCCAGGTCTTCGACATGTTGGATTTCCTTAAAGGGTGATGATGGAAAGGGCTTGAATGGAAATGGCGCGGCCTTGCCGCGCCACCGATGGTCCAAGTTACGAGCGTCAGGCCTTGAGGAAGGCGAGCAGGTCGGCGTTGACCTGGTCCTGATGTGTGGCGGTGATGCCGTGCGGCGCGCCGGGATAGTAGATGTCCTTGGCGCCCTTGATCAGCCGGGCGGACTTGACGGCGGAATCCTTGACCGGAACGATCTGGTCATCCTCCCCGTGCAGGACGAGCGTCGGCACGTCGAACTTCTTCAGGTCTTCGGTGAAGTCGGTCTCCGAGAATGCCTTGACGCATTCATAGGCGTTCAGCAGGCCGGCCTGCATGCTCCAGAGCCAGAACTGGTCGAGTGTGCCCTGGGAGACGTTTGAGCCCGGTCGATTGGCGCCATAAAATTGCGGGGCAAGGTCGCGGTAGAATTGCGAGCGATCCTTGACGAGGCCGGCGCGGATCGCGTCGAACGCTTCGATCGGCAGGCCTTCCGGATTGGCCTCTGATTTCACCATGACCGGCGGCACGGCGGCGATGAGCACAGCCTTGGCGACACGCTTCGTGCCATGCCGGCCGATATAGCGGGCGACTTCGCCGCCGCCGGTGGAGTGGCCGACCAGCGTCACGTCCTTGAGATCAAGCGCCTCGATCACTGCGGCCAGATCGTCGGCGTATCCGTTCATGTCGTTTCCGGATGTCGGCTGGCTGGATCGTCCGTGGCCGCGGCGATCGTGCGCCACGACGCGGAAGCCGTGCTGGGCGAGAAAGAGCATCTGGCCGTCCCAGGCGTCGGAGTTCAACGGCCAGCCATGCGAGAAGGTGACGACTGGACCGGTGCCCCAATCCTTGTAGTAGATTTCCGTGCCGTCCTTGGTGGTGATCGTGCTCATGGCTTGCTTTCCGTGGTTGCTGGTGGCGGGGAGAGGCTGCTTCGGCGTCTTTGCGGAGGCGACCGCCGGCAAGCCCACGGCGATCCCTGCGGTGAGGCTGCCGAGCAGGGCGTCGCGACGTGAGACACTGACAGTCGATGGGTTTGAAATATCGCGCATTTTCTATCCTTCGCGGTGATTGACATGCGACGGAGGATGGCGACTGGCGGCCCGGAAAACCATTGGGCGGAAGCATCTGGGGACTGTGCGAAAGTCTAGGTGACCGCATCGAACGATTAGGGCGGTTGCTCGCACCGAGGCGTTCACGACGCAAAACACGCGCTGATGAAGCGCGCGTTTTCTTGCTTGTCTATGTGCGGTGTGGGTTACCGATAGGGGGCCAGCGATGTAGTGGTGAGTGCAGGCCCTTGCAGCTCTTCCTGTTCGAAGTGCACGTCCATCGCATCGAACATGGCGATCATTCATCGAAGGGCGCATTTGCCACCAGATCGACCGAGGAGGTCGGCACTTTATAGCCAGGAACCAGGCGCTCCCCGAAATCCCGCGCGAAGTTGTCGTAAGTCGTTTCCGGCTGTGTCGCGGCGATGTGGCAAAAGCACTGGCTCATCTGCCGCTTCATCCCAAGCCGCGGAAATTCGGCGACGATCGCCTTCATCTCAGCCGAGGGAATGGAACTGTATTGCAGGCCGACGACGTCGAGGCAGATGCCGGCGGTGCAGAGTGCGACCTCGGCTTCCTTGTAGAGGCCGATCGACGGCGTCGAGTTGAGAGCGACGCAATCCCAGATCTGTTGGGCTCGATACTTGTCGAGCCCGGCTTCCGTCGCAAATCCGCGCACCAGATCCGCGGCCTCCACCTCGAAGCGCCGCGGCCCCGCAAATCTCTCGTTGAGCGTTATGTCGTGCAGCAGCGTGCCGACGGCCAAGACTTCCGCGTCGTGCTCGATGGCATGAAGCTGCCCGATCCGCTCGGCAAACAGCCAGGAGCGGACAACGTGGTTGAAGAGGTACGGCTCGCATGCCTGGCGCGCATGCTCCAGCGCGCGCTCGACGAGCGGCGTCTGGGGGACCGAAATTCCGGCAAGTGTTCGCATTGCTGTCGCGCTCATGGGCCCAAGCCTTGTTGATCTGAGTCTCTCGAAATATCGGCGGGTGAGGGCTGCGATGTCAGGCATTGGCCGGACATCGCACAGGTTTGTCTCACTTGTCGTCGATCGTTATGTTCTTCTCGTCGGTATCGACGACGAAAACCGCAAGCAGGCGCGCCGGCTCGGTCTTGCTTGCATTCTCGCTGACGGCGTGGTGATCGCCCGGAAACTCCGAGAAGCTTTCGCCGGCATGGTAGGTCGTGACCGGGCCGCTATTGACCTGACTGCGGATTGCGCCTTCGAGGACCGTTGCATAGATGAAGGCTGAGTTCGGATGCGTGTGGGCAGGCGAGGTGCCGCCCGGCGCATACTCGACCAAGACGCCCTTCATGCTTTTGCCGGGCACGTTGGGAAGCTTCTGGTCGTAAACGATGGTGACTTTCGCGTCACCGGAGGAAGTGTCATGCGCGACGGCGGCGCCGCCGAGGACGGCCGTCAATGCGGTTGCCGCCATAAAGGTCCGGAACATGTTGGTTCTCCTGTCGTGATTGTGCATGGAAGGGGCAGCCTGGGTCTTGCCGGACGCGCCGCCCCCCTCCGAAGGGGTTACGTTCTCGGCTGGTAGTGGCTGAGCCAGTCCTGGAAGCTGACGCGGCCAAGCCGGGCGTCGCCGATCGGCACGAGCGAGCCCTCGGCGAGCTCGGTGCCGAAATAAGGCGCATGCGGATCGGCGACGACCTGGCGGGAATCGCCGGTCGACTTCAGGAACTGCGCCGCGATCTCGTTGAGGCGAAATTTCTCCGGACCGGCAATCTCGATGATGCCATTCAGGGGTTTACCGAGGGCCACGTCGGCCATGGCGTCGGCGACATCCTCCGACGAGATCGGCTGCACATAGGCGGAGGACAGATGCACCGTCTGGTCGACCGTGCCTGACTGGACGATGCCCGGAATGAATTCCAGGAACTGCGTCGAATGCACGATCGTATAGGGAATGCCAGAAGCACGGATCAGCGCTTCCTGGGCCATCTTGGCGCGCATGTAGCCGCTGCCCTCGAGCCGCTCCACGCCGACAATGGAAAGGGCGATATGATGTTTGACGCCTGCCACGGCGGCTGCCTTGAGGAGGTTACGTCCCGCGGTCTGGAAGAATTCCATCACCGCCTTGTCCTCGAACGAGGGCGAATTGGCGAGGTCGATCACCACCCTCGCGCCAGCCAGCGCGTCGTCCAGGCCCTTGCCGGTCAGAGTGTCGACACCCGTATTTGGGGATGCTGCGAGGACGTCGTGGCCCTTTTTCCGCAGCCGTTCAACGGTCTTCGAGCCGATCAGTCCGGTGCCGCCAATGACAACGATTTTCATGCCTAGTCTCCTTCTTGGGTCATGTGCCCGGATCTTGATTGAAACCCGCCAGTGTCAGCATTCCGTGTGTGGGATCAGCGAAAGCCACGCCCGGATGCGGCTCCGATGGCGGGACAATGCGTTGGATCCCCGTCTTGAACCATTCTACCGGGGACGCGCTCATCTCCTGCCGAAGTATAGGAAGGGGTGTCCCGAACGGTGGAAGGCCTGATCGATCGGCGGGCGTCTGCTGAATTCCGCATTAGGCCGGGCGCATCGACCGGCCAGATGGATGATCCACGCTGTCGGGGATACTTCCTGTCCGGGCGCAACGTCCAGATCACTCATGTCACGGAGAACATGATGACCAAGCGTTTGAACATACTGGCCAGGAAGAGCGGAGGTATAGAAGGCCTCGTTGCCGTGGAGGCCTGGATTGCCAAGAGCTTCGATCCCAAGCTGATGGAGCTCGTCAAGGTGCGCGTGTCCCAGATAAACGGATGCGCCAATTGCCTGCACATGCATCGCCAGGACGCGTTGAAGCTCGGCGAGACAGAAGAGCGGATGCTCTTGTTGAACGCCTGGCATGAATCGGAGCTCTATGCGGATCGCGAACGGGCGGCACTGACATGGGCCGAGGCGCTGACCAATGTCGCTGAAGGCCATGCGCCGGATTCGGACTATGAGGTCGCGCAAAACGCCTTCTCGAAGGATGAACTCGTCGCGCTCTCGATCGGCATCGCAATGATCAATGCCTGGAACCGCCTGGCAATCGGCTTTCGGCTGCAGCATCCAGCGGATCGCAAGCGCGCCGCCTAACCCAAGCGTTCGCCGGGCAAATCCGTTCGCCCGGCGACCGGGCCGCCATGCAACCCAACTTCTTGTGCGCGTTACCGACGGGTCGCTGCGTCTTTCAACGCGGGCGTCGAGCGAATGACGAGTTTTTCGATCTCCACGACGAGGAAGAAGGCGAGCCCGCCCAAGATGAGCCAGAGCCAGACTGAAGGGGGCAAGGCCTCGGTGTCGAACACGGCCTGGAGCGGCGGTGCATAAGTGAAGAGGATCTGCAGCACCACAACCGCGGCTATGCCGTACCAAAGATAGGGATTGCCCAGATGGGCACGCACGGACAAAGACGAATCGAGCAGGTAACGGCTGTTGAAAAGGTAGTAGAGCTGCCCGAGCGTGATCGCGTTGACGGCAGCCGTGCGCGCCATCTGGTCCGAAGCGCCTTGCCCCTTCATCCAGAAGAAGACCACCAGCGTATAAAGGACAAGCGCCGCGCCCACGAAGAGGATGCGCCAGATCCCGAAACCGGTGACGATCGGCCGGTCGATCGAGCGGGGAGGGCGCGTCATCACGTCCGCCTCATGGGGCTCGAACGAAATGACAAGACCGAGCGCGACCGACGTGACCATGTTCACCCACAGCACCTGCGGCGCCGTGATCGGCAGCGTGAAGGCGAACAGGATTGCGATCGCGATCACCGCGCCCTGGGCGATATTGGTGGGCAGCAGGAAGAGCATCGCCTTCTCGATGTTGTTGTAGACCGTGCGGCCTTCCTTTACGGCCGCCGAGATCGAGGCGAAATTGTCGTCGGCGAGGATCATCTCCGCGGCCTCTTTCGTCACCTCCGTGCCCTTGATGCCCATCGCCACTCCAATATCGGCCTTCTTCAGCGCCGGCGCATCGTTGACGCCGTCTCCGGTCATGGCGACGATCTGACGATTGGCTTGGATTGCCTTCACGAGCCTGAGCTTGTGCTCGGGGCTGGCGCGGGCGAAGACATCGACGTCGCGCACGCATTCCTGCAGCGCCGCATCGTTCATCGCCTCGATCTCAGTGCCCGCCACGGCCGTCCTCCCGTCGCCGATGCCGAGCATCTTCGCGATTGCCGCCGCGGTGATCTTGTGGTCGCCCGTGATCATTGTCACCCGGATACCGCCGCCATGGCATTCCTGCACGGCATCGATCGCCTCCTTGCGGGGTGGATCCATGAAGCCCACGAAGCCCAGTAACACCAGGGTCTTCGGCAGATCCGCCGGCCTGAGGCTGCCGGCGCGGAGATCCGGGTTCGGCAGCCATGCCGGGCCCAAGACGCGCTCCCCCTGCGCAGCCAGCCGGTCACCTTCCCCAACAAACCAGTCACGATCGAGCGGCTCCGGACCGGTCGCGGCCTGCTGCCGGTCGCAATGATCGAGGATTACCTCAGGGGCGCCCTTGACCAGCAGCATTTGGCCGTCGGCCGAACGATTGAGGGTGGCCATGAATTTGTGCTCCGACTCGAAGGGGATCGCATCGATACGGGGCGCGGCTGCCGCCTCCGCGGCACGCTCGATGCCAACCTTCGTGGCGAAGGGATAGAGTGCGCCCTCGGTCGGTCTCCCTCCACTTTCCACTTTCCAACCTCATCGAAGAGTTCGGCATCGTTGCACAGCACGAAGACGCGGCCCATCAGCGTGAGCACGTCCGGCAAAGCACCGACCGGCTTGCCGCCGATCTTGATCTCGCCTTCGGGCGCATAGCCGTCGCCGCTGACCTCATAGGCCGCATCCGCCGTCACGACGGAGGCCACCGTTGGCCGTGTTTCCTGCGTTACCTTGAGTGGTTGTGGAATTGCCGGCTACCGCGAGCTTGTCGTTGAGAGAGTTCGTGGAGAGTGACTTCTCCTCGATCTGCTGTTGCTGGCGCTGCTTTTGGTCCTGCCCCCGCTGCCGCTGATCCACCTGCTGCTGTCTCGGGTAGTGTCGCGTGAGTGATTGGACATGTGACCATCCCTCCGGTTCACCGTCGGCAGAATACGGCAGGTGTTAGAACCTCGCTGGGCTTTGAGGCGCGGCGTTTTGGTTGCTCACGGCCTTCGGGTCGGGTTGCTTTGAAGCAGCCGATGAAACAGGGGCTGCCGTACCTGGCGCGAAGGTCGAAAGACAAAAGAATGCGGCTGTCGTTGCAGCCATGAGAGTGCTGTTCATTGGCATTCTCCCTCGGATGGCGGTTGTCAGCAACGGCGACCACCACATACACGCAGTTAGGCCGCTATAAACGGACCACCCATGGTGCCAGCGGTGTATGAACTGATGATGTCAGACCGAGCGGCATGGGAGGTTACGCGAAGGGGGCCATCCAGCCAGCCACGGAAACCTCCTGGCCGCTCCATGGGAGGCGCCAGCGACTTTACAGCAACCACTAATATTAGTCACCAGAAAAATGCACGCCGTCGGATCTCTCAAAGGAGTTGACATCTCATCCTCCAAAGACCCACGCTCCCAGCATCCAGAAGGCTATCCAGATCAAGGCTAAAGCACCGACGACGAGGAGGAAGGCGAATATCATGCTGGGGATCTCGAAGCGGTTCACGGCTCTTCCTCACTGCGTATTGCCCGAACAGCATTTCCCCGCCATTCCTTCCACACACGGAGCACTTCAACCGAGGTTGGATCTCAGCAATATACGCCTGCCTCAATCGATCCGTTTCTGTCGAATGGTCGCTGTGTCCCGCAGCCATGGCACTTTACCTGAATATCGACGTGGTACGGGGCGTAGTGGAGAGATCCGGGTTCTATCCCCTGGAAACGAGTCACGGCATCATGGTCGATTTCGATGACAGCTCGTACAAGAGCATTGAGGGCGCGCGGTCGAAGCAAATTCGCCTTGAGCCCCAACCGCACACCCCATTGCTCTGGAGGGGCTGGGGTCCTGGCTCCAAAAGCAACGTGCCGGAAGCTAAGAGTTCAGGGTTAATTTAGTATTTAGGAATGACTAATATTAAAGAAAAGGGCCCCACTGATGGTTCGACACTCAGCGAAAACCCTGGGGGCGTGCTGGTGGGCTGCCATAAACCTCAGGGCCACCGCCGAGCCACCCGCCGGTGTACGCTCCCACGGGTAACACGATTATCATACGCCCGCCCTGGGACGGTTGCCAGTTGATCTTCGGTCAGCCGACGTCGTCCGCGAACTTAATGCTTTGCAGGGTAGCGGGTCATTCCGAGTGTTTGCCGCGATATGTGGTCGGCGGAGGAAGCGCCTCGTGAGCTTGAGCAAGCGTTTCGAGCCACGAGGCCAAGCCAGCTGGAACTTCAGCGTTCCCGGCCTCCAGCGCTTCCACCCATGAAAGGTCGCATTGCAGGGCCGATGCCAGATTGATCGGCGTCCACCGGATATGAAGAAGGCATTCCGTGAAACGGGCAGGGGTCATTGCTCACATCCTCGTAAAGCACCGACAAACATGGCCTATGATGTACTGCCAGTTCGGCAGGTCAACCATATCTTCAGCCTCCTCGATCTGGCAGTGCGTCAACCTGCGCCGTCACTGCCGTAGGAGTCGTCCTTCACGCACCTCAGAAACTTGTTTCAATTATTTCCGGGATAGCTAATGTTCCCGCATGGCAAACCGAACGGTGCGGCTTAAACAGGGCGCAGCGGGGACCGAGCATCCTGTACAGGACGAAATCTCGAATGCCAGAGGGAGAGAAGCTTAGCTCTTCGGAGGCAACGCCTGAGCTTCTCTCCCGATCCTGCGGCTTCGGCCCAGCTATGCCGCCCATTTGAGGCCAGCCAGACCATTCTTGGTTCTGGATCTGGATCAATCTCGTCAAGACGTCGGGCGTGTCGTTCCTCGGCAAGCCGACGTTTCTGCCGACGGGCCACATCTTCATGAGTCCGGCCGGAAAGGGCTTCATAAGGTCGACGGGATCGGGTTCCGGCGGTGCGGGGATCGGCGGGCAAGCCGATTTGCTCGGCCTCAACCTCCGTGAGCTGTGCCCAAGCCTTTGCGTCTTCGAGGCGGCTGTATGTCTTGGAGAGTGGGGCGCAGCCCTGAACGCGGACCTGCACCTGATACTTTCCATTGCGCCTACGGATGGTCGCCATTGCAAAACCTCATGCTGTGACCGTGGTGTGACAGCGATGAATTGCAACGCGCTTGGTGGAGCGCGACCCTTGATAACTATTTGATTTATCGAGGAAAGAGTGGTGCCGCTTACGTGACTCGAACACGTGACCCCATCATTACGAATGATGTGCTCTACCGACTGAGCTAAAGCGGCAATCCCTTCGGCCGAACCATGCGGCCCGCGATTTGCATGGGCTGATACAGGCATTGTTTGAAGATTTCAAGCGCCCTGTCGGCTCTTCGGCAAAAAAGAACGGTGCTGTGGAAATCCGCCGCCGATCTCTAGAGTGACAGCCGCGTCCGGGCAGCCGCATATTCGGCTTCCAGCCGGTCGACGAGCTTGCCGACTGGTTCGATCGCCTTGATGACGCCGATGCCTTGTCCGCTGCCCCAAATGTCCTTCCATGCCTTGGCACCGCCGACGGCCTGTTCGAAATCCATTTTCGAGGGATCGGCGACCGGCAGATTGTCGGGGTCGAGGCCGACGGCCTTCACCGACGGTTTGAGATAATTGCCATGCACGCCGGTGAAGTAGTTGGAATAGACGATGTCGTTCGCCATGCCGTCGACAATCGCCTGCTTGTAGGCGTCTGAGGCGCGGGCCTCTTCGGTCGCGATGAAGGGCGTGCCGATATAGGCCATGTCGGCGCCCATCGCCTGCGCCGCGAGGACGGCACCGCCATTGGCTATCGCGCCGGCAAGCAGCAGCGGCCCGTCGAACCATTCGCGGATTTCCTGGACAAGCGCGAACGGCGAAAGCGTGCCGGCATGGCCGCCGGCACCGGCAGCGACGGCAATCAGCCCGTCCGCGCCCTTGCGGATGGCTGAGTTCGCATGGCGATTGTTGATGACGTCGTGAAGCACGATGCCGCCGTAGGAGTGCACTGCGGCGTTCACTTCCGGCACGGCGCCGAGCGACGAGATGACAACCGGCACCTTATATTTGACGCAGAGCCTCAGATCGTGCTCCAGCCGCTTGTTCGACATATGGACGATCTGGTTGACGGCAAACGGAGCCGCTGGCCGTTCGGGGTTCGCGGCGTTGTGCGCGGCGAGATCCTCGGTGATAATGGCGAGCCATTCGTCGAGCTGGCTTTCCGGCCGCGCATTCAGGGCCGGGAAGGCGCCAACGATCCCAGCCTTGCACTGCGCCAGCGTCAGTGCCGGGTGCGAAATGATGAAGAGCGGGGAGGCGACGACCGGCAATCTGAGATTCTGGGTCAGGATCGGAGGCAGGGCCATGGGACACCGTAGGAATTGACGTTTACGAAAACGTCAATGTGATAGCAGAGACTTTGACAGAGGAAAAGTGCGCTCTATCGATTCCTCAAATATCGGCTATTGTTGCAAGGACATAGGACGGTCAGGGTCTCCTGCGTTATCCCCTGCCGATGCGAACCCGGACACCGGGTGAGGCTTGCGATTTGCGGCGGCAGCGGCTACCGCATTTACGAATTGTTAAGTACAAAGCCCAGTCTCAGAGTAAAGGACCGGACGTGAGCGGATTAGAAACGGCTATCAAAACGGCGCTCAGCAATGCCGATCGCGACAATCCCGAAGTCCGTGCAAAGATTTATCAGTCCGCGCGTCAGGCTCTTGAAGCCGGTCTCCGCAAGCAGGACATCACCGAGACGGAAGCGGTCGCCTATCATCGCCACAGGCTCGAAACGACGATCCATATGATCGAAGCGGAGGAGCGCGAACGCCTTCATCCGCGCCAGGGGCCGCCGGAAGTTGCTGTTCCCCCCGTGGTGGAAGTACCAAGGCCGGCTGATCATGTGGCAGAGGAAGAAGTCGCGAACGTTTCGATTGGCGGCGAAACCCGTGAGCATTCGGTTACCGACCCACGCTTCGACGATGAATCCAGCCTCGCCGGCGTCCATGCCGGGAGCGGCAATCATCTTGGCGCCGAGCCGGTCGCTGAATCGCCAGCGGCGGAGCGAAAGCCCACGCAGATGGATTTCCGGCCGGAGCGCGCCGCGGTTCGACGCAAGCCGCGCAAGTTTTTCTCCCGACTGCTTGTCGCCTGCGTGCTCCTGGCCTTCATCGGCATGGGTGCGTGGTGGGTATACACCTCGGGCGTGCTTAAGACCGCTGCGGAACGAGATACAAGCGTTGCCAATCCGCCGGCGAGCACTCAGCCGGAAGACTTCGACGGCGCGGACAACAGTGGCGACAGCGGTGCCGCAGGCGGCAATGCGGCGCCGGTTGCGATCGACCCGCAGAACTCCTTCTCCGCGGACTGGATTGAGGTTTTCAAGCCGTCCAATGCGGACAAGATCAAGACCGGTGCACGGGCGGAAATTCAGAATGTTGCGGAAAACGAGGGCACCGCGGTCCGCCTGATCTCGCAGAGCAACGACAGCGACGGCAATATCAGCATCAGCGTTCCCGCCGATGTCCTTCAGCAGTTGGCCGGCAAGTCCTCGACGATTGCAATCACGCTGCAATCGACGTCCGACGAACCAACTCAGGTTACAGTGGAATGCGATTTCCAGTCGCTCGGCGACTGCGCCCGTCACCGTTTCTCGGTCACCCGGCAGAAGTCGGATGTGCTTCTCCAGGTCCGCTTCGATCGCTCGCTGGCGCCGAACGCCGCCGGAAGTCTGATCATCAACAGCGATGTTGACGGCAAGGCGCGCGGCATCAACCTCTACGCTATCCGAATCCTGCCGGGGCAATAGGTTATTTCAGGAAATGCGGACCCGAGCCGATGATCTTGTCATCGAGTTTGCCGATGGCATCCTTGTCCTTGCCGTCATAATCCATCGTCTTCAGCATGTGCCGGATCAGGTTTAACCGGGCGCGACGCTTGTCATTGGCACGAATGACCGTCCAGGGCGCGAATTCCGTATGTGTCTCTTTCAGCATCCGGTCGCGTTTCTCGCTGTAGTCGCCCCATTTCGTCAGCGCTGCGATGTCCATCGACGACAGTTTCCAGACCTTGAGCGGGTCGTTGCGCCGATCGTGGAAGCGCTTCAGTTGCATCTCGCGGCCGATATCGAGATAGAACTTGAAGAAGAAGATACCCTCGTGCGCGATGACCTTCTCAAGCTGAGGCGCCTGGTTCAGGAAATCTTCGTATTGCTTGTGCGTGCAGAAGCCCATGACGGGCTCGACGCCGGCACGATTGTACCAGGACCGGTCGAAGAGCACGAACTCGCCCGCGGTCGGGAATTGCGCGACATAGCGCTGGAAATACCATTGCCCGGCCTCACGATCGGTGGGCTTGGCCAATGCGACCGCCCGGGCAAGGCGGGGATTCATGTGCGCCGATGAGGCGGAAATCGCGCCGCCCTTGCCCGCCGCATCCCGTCCCTCGAAAAGCGCCATGACCCGCTTGCCGGTGGCCTGCAGCCAGAACTGCACCTTGACCAACTCGATCTGCAGCTTTTTGAGTTCTTCAAGGTATTGTTCTTCCTTGAGGTGTTTGTCGTATGGATAGCCGCCGGATTCCAAAGCCGCCTTGTCAACCCAGTCCGGCAGCACGGCATTGTCGACATCAAAGACGCGCTTCTCTCCGCGGATGTCCAGTTCGACGGCTCTGCTTTCGACATCATCGGCCATGGCTTCTTCTCCGGTGAACTTCGTCGCATACAGGCGACCATATTTCCTGTTGAAAATCAAATGTCTTGCGGATCGTGGAAATTTCTGTGTGTTCGCACCAAAGCTTTTCCGCGTGTCGTGTGCAGGCGAAAACTTCTGTCATGAATCACGGCTATCAGGCAGAGTTTGAAGATAAGAGTACGAGCCGAAACCGCGAGGGGCAGTTGGAAGACAAAGCGCCATGGACACGAAGCCTGATTGCACGCATTCGGCAGGAGCGTCCCGTCCTGCTCGTGGCTCTGCTGATCGCCCTGATTGTTCTGGCTGCAGGCGCAAACAAGTGGGTCGTGCTCGGTCTTCTGTTGCTAATGATCATCACGGCGTTGTGGCACGCGGTTCCGGCGGCCCTCCCGAAAGTCCAGCTGGAACCAGTTCCCGAGACTATCGAAGCGCCCGGGAACCGCTTGGCCGAGGTTGCCGCGACGCTTGCCGCGCTCGACATCCCCGTCATGGTGCTTTCCGGTGATGCCTCGGTGCTTTACCAGAACCGCGCGGCCGAAAAGGCTTTCGGCGAGGCCGCCATTGGTGCGCATATTTCCGCTCGCCTGCGCTCGCCTGGCATCCTCGACATGGTCAGCGAAACGATTGCAACCAACGCGCCGAACCAGATCGAGCACTCCGAACGCCTGCCATCCGAGCGCGTTTACATCGTCCGCAGCGCCCCCGTGGAGTTTGACGAACAGCAGCCGGCTGATGAGCGTTTCTTCGTGCTCTCCTTCCGGGACATTTCCGAGGTTCGCCGCATCGACCGCATGCGCTCCGATTTCGTCGCCAATGCCAGCCACGAGTTGCGCACGCCACTCGCGTCCCTGCGCGGCTTCATAGAGACTATCCAGGGCCCGGCGAAGAATGACGGCAAGGCGCAGGAGCGCTTTCTCGGCATCATGCTGGATCAGGCCACTCGTATGAGCCGTCTTGTCGACGACCTCCTGTCCTTGTCGCGGCTGGAACTCAAGTCACATATCGCCCCGGATCAGAAGGTCGATCTCGTTCCACTTCTCGGCCATGTGAGGGACTCGCTGGCACCACTCGCAAACGATGTCGGCGTTGAGATCGTGCTGCATCTTCCGCTGGGCAAGGCAGAGGTGCTTGGCGACCGCGACGAACTGGTCCAGGTTTTTGAAAACCTGATGGAAAATGCCTGCAAGTATGGGCAGGAGGGCAAGACCGTCGATGTGTTCCTGAAGAATGCACCGGGCGAGCCGGTGGAGGTCACGGTTGTCGACAAGGGACCGGGAATTCCGGCCGAGCATGTGCCGCGACTGACCGAGCGTTTCTACCGTGTGAGCATCGAGGACAGCCGCTCGAAGAAAGGCACGGGGTTGGGCCTTGCCATCGTCAAGCATATCCTGACGCGGCACCGCGCGCGCTTGATCGTCAAGTCGGAAGTCGGCAAGGGAACGAGCTTCACCGTGCGGTTTTGACATAAAACTGAGATCAATCGTGCGGGATCGCATTCTTTGTATAATGATTTCATATATTTAATCTGTCACAAATGTTTCGTGAAAATGACATAAAAGCTCTGGGCATCAGGGGCTAAAGAGAGCGGGCCGCTGATGAAGACGGCACTGCAAAGGCCGCTCAGGGCCGCACTCAGACCGCTATATGCCCGGGAGATTGTTATGAACGCTTTTAAACTCACGGTCGCAGCACTTGCCGCTTCCGCCGCTTTCGCTGGCGCGGCCGTTGCTCGCGACCAGGTTCAGGTTGCTGGCTCGTCCACCGTCCTGCCTTACGCCAAGATCGTAGCCGAAACCTTCGGCGAAACCTTCAAGGACTTCAAGACGCCGGTCGTTGAATCCGGCGGCACGGGCGCTGGCCTCAAGGAATTCTGCAAGGGCGTCGGCCCGGACACCATCGACGTTGCCAACGCTTCGCGTCCGATCAACGCCAAGGAACTGGACGCCTGCAAGGCAGCCGGCGTCACCGACATCCAGGAAGTGAAGATCGGCTATGACGGCATCGTCTTCGCGACCGACTCGTCCAACCCTGATGCCGCCTACGTCCCGGCCGACATCTATAAGGCTCTGGCTGCCCAGGTCGTTGTTGACGGCAAGCTCGTCGCCAACCCTTACAAGAAGTGGTCGGAAGTCAACCCGGCACTCCCGGCTGTTGACATTGCTGCCTACATCCCGGGCGAAAAGCACGGCACCCGCGAAGTCTTCGAACAGAACGTTCTTGCTGCTGGCTGCAAGGCTTCCGGCGCTCTCGACGTCATCAAGGCTTCGATCTCTGACGCCGCCGCTCAGACCAAGGCTTGCGTCGCAGTCCGTAAGGACGGCGCTGCTGTCGACATCGACGGTGACTATCCGGAAACGCTGGCACGCATCGCTGCCAACAAGACCGGCGTTGGCGTCTTCGGCCTTTCCTTCTATGAAAACAACGCCGACAAGCTGAAGGTTGCGACGGTCAACGGTATCGTTCCGTCGACCGAAACCATCTCCGACGGCACGTACCCGGTTTCCCGTCCGCTGTTCTTCTACGTCAAGAAGGCACACCTCGGCGTCATCCCGGGCCTGAAGGAATACGTCAACTTCTTCGTATCCGAACAGATGATCGGACCGGACAGCCCGCTCGTCGAGTACGGCCTCGTTGCCGCTCCGGACGGTGAGCGCGACGCGATCCGCAAGGGCGTTGAAGACGGCAAGACTATGTAATGACTTTGCCGGCGCGATCACCAGATCGCGCCGGCTTTGCCTTGTTCCGCCAAGTCGGGACGGGGTCTGAACTTCTGCAAGTTTGAGAGCCGGATCGGTCCGCCTGCCGTTTCCGCTTTTGGGGTCAAAGGGCCTGGGACCTAATCGAATGGGTACATCCATCATACTCTTGTGTCTCGTGGTGCTTGGCGCCGTTGCTTTCATCGCAGCGCGCAGCCGTGCTACGGCACTTGCCGGGGGCAAGTCCTCCGCGCTGCATTCGCGACCGGGCTACTATGGCGCCTATGCCGCCATCTGGGCGGTGCTGCCGGCACTTATCGTGCTGTGCGCCTGGCTGGCGATCAGCCCTTCGATCATTGAGTCTTCCGTCCGTGGCACTTTCCCGGATGACGTCAAGGCGCAGCCGGCCGCGCAGCAGAACCTGAATTACGGGATGGTCAGCGCGATTGCGCGCGGCTTGCCGCTCCTCACCCCGGAGGAGATCAGCGGTGCAGCCAGCGATCCGGCTGGCCTCCAGGCAAAGCTTGCTGCAAAGGGCGTTCCGCTGGCCGGCCAGCCGCAGCCATACATGATAGACGCAGCGCAAAAGCTGAACGAAGAATCGGCTTCCAGCCGCCTCGTCATGACGGCGGTCGTCCTCATCCTTGCCGTTGCCGGCGCATTCTATGCGCTTCGTGAAGTCGCTCCGCGATTCCGTGCACGCAACCGCGTCGAACGTGTCATGCTTTGGGGCCTGCTCCTGGCGTCCTCGATCGCCATCCTGACGACGATCGGTATCGTTCTGTCAATGCTGACGGAAGCCGCGCATTTCTTCGCGGTCGTTCCTGCTGCAGACTTCTTCTTCGGTACGGTCTGGGATCCGCGCTTTGCTGGTGCCGGCGGCTCGTCCTTCGGGCAATTCGGCCTGATACCGCTGCTGCTAGGCACGCTTTACATCGGCTTCGTTGCGATGCTGGTGGCGGTGCCTGTCGGCCTGTTCGCGGCGATCTACATGGCGGAATACGCGGCCCCCGCGGTGCGATCGATCGCAAAGCCGCTGCTCGAAGTGCTCGCTGGTATTCCGACGATTGTTTACGGCTTTTTCGCCCTCGTCACGGTCGGCCCCTTCCTCCGCGACCTGTCTTCGCAGGTAAACGGCCTCCTTACCGGCAATTATGCGAACTTTATTCAGGCACAGAGCGTTCTGACAGCGGGTATCGTCATGGGCATCATGCTGATCCCATACGTTTCGTCGCTCTCCGACGATATCATCACCGCTGTGCCGCGTGCGCTCCGCGATGGTTCGCTCGGTCTCGGTGCGACGCGTTCGGAGACAATCAAGAAGGTGGTGCTTCCCGCGGCGCTGCCCGGCATCGTCGGCGCGCTTCTGATGACTGCATCGCGCGCCATCGGCGAAACCATGATCGTGGTGCTGGCGGCGGGTGTCGCAGCGCGCATCCAGATCAACCCGTTCGAGCCAATGACGACAGTCACTGTCAAGATAGTCAATCAGCTCACTGGTGATCTGGAGTTCACCTCGCCGCAGACGCTGGTTGCCTTCGCGCTTGGTATCACGCTGTTCTTCATCACGCTTTGCCTCAACATCTACGCGCTCTATATCGTGCGCAAATACCGGGAGCAGTACGAATGACGGATATTGTTTCTCCGGGTCAGGGCGTTGTCGTTTCGAAGGCGCCTGAACGTCGCGACATCGGCCTCAAGCGCCGCTATGCCGCCGAGCGCCGGTTCCGCATCTATGGAATCGCTGCGATCTCCTTTGGCTTGATCTTCCTGGCGGTTTTGCTGACGAGCGTCGTCAGCAAGGGCTACACGGCCTTCCTGCAGACGGCGATCACGCTGCCGATCGAGTTCAGCGAGAAAACCATCGACCCGAACAACAAGCGCGCAACGGATCCGTCCGTGCTGATCGCGGCCAATTATTCGGTTCTCATCCGCGACGCGATGGTCAAGACGCTGAACCTCAATGCATCGAGCCGTCCCGAGGTGCGTGACGCGACCGCTATGATCTCCAAGGGCGCGCCGATCCAGCTGCGCGACATGGTCGTTGCCGATCCGTCGCTCATCGGCAGGACAGTCAACATCACCCTGCTTGCAGACGCCAACGTTGACTCCGCCAACAAGGGTCAGATTGACCTCAAGGTCGACGAGAAGAACCGCAAGGTGAACGACAGGCAGGTTGGCTGGATGAACCAGCTGGCGGAAACCGGTGCGCTGCACAAGAAATTCAACACCGGGCTCTTCGTCAACGGCAACTCCAGCCGTCCCGAGGCCGCCGGTCTTGGTGTCGCCCTGGTTGGCTCGCTTTATCTGATGTTGATCGTGCTCGTCCTTTCCCTGCCGATCGGCGTTGCCGCTTCGATTTACCTCGAGGAATTTGCACCGAAGAACAAGCTGACGGACCTGATCGAGGTCAACATCAACAACCTCGCGGCGGTTCCCTCCATCGTCTACGGTCTGCTCGGTCTTGCTGTTTTCATCAACTTCGCCGGCCTGCCGCGTTCAGCGTCGCTGGTTGGTGGTCTGGTACTGACCCTGATGACCTTGCCCACGATCATCATCGCGACCCGCGCAGCGCTTCGCGCCGTCCCGCCATCGATCCGCTCGGCCGCGCTCGGCCTCGGCGCCTCCAAGATGCAGATGGTCTTCCACCACGTCCTGCCGCTTGCGATGCCCGGTATCCTGACCGGCACGATTATCGGTCTGGCGCACGCGCTCGGGGAGACGGCGCCGCTGCTTTTGATCGGCATGGTCGCTTTCGTCGCGAATGCTCCGGCGACGCCCATGGAGCCTTCGACGGCCCTGCCGGTGCAGGTCTACATGTGGGCCAATGAAGCCGAGCGCGCCTTCGTCGAGCGGACCTCCGGCGCCATTATCGTCCTGCTCCTATTCCTGATCCTCATGAACCTCGGAGCCATCCTCTTGCGTCGTCGCTTTGAGCGCCGCTGGTAAACGGAGTAAACATTATGAACATGTTGACGGAAGCAGCAGTTGAGAAAGCGGTTGATCAGAAGATGAACACCATTCCCTACAAGATGATCGGCCAGGACGTCTCCGTTTACTACGGCGAGAAGCGCGCGCTGTTCGACGTGAAGCTGAACATCCGTGAAAACACGGTGACCGCCCTGATTGGCCCATCCGGTTGCGGCAAGTCCACCTTCCTGCGCAGCCTGAACCGCATGAACGACACGATCGACGGTTGCCGCGTCGCTGGCAAGATCACGCTCGATGGCGAAGATATCTACGATCCGGATATCGACGTTGTGGAGCTTCGCGCGCGTGTAGGCATGGTGTTCCAGAAGCCCAACCCGTTCCCGAAGACGATCTACGAAAACGTCGCCTACGGTCCGCGTATCCATGGGCTCGCCAAGTCGAAGGCCGACATGGACCAGATCGTCGAACACAGCCTGCAGCGCGCCGGCCTCTGGAATGAGGTGAAGGATCGCGTTCACGAAGCCGGCACCGGTCTTTCCGGTGGTCAGCAGCAGCGCCTCTGCATCGCCCGCGCCGTCGCCGTCAGCCCCGAAGTCATCCTGATGGACGAGCCATGCTCGGCACTCGATCCGATTGCAACGGCCAAGGTCGAGGAGCTCATCCACGAGCTCCGCGAGAACTACACGATTGTCATCGTGACGCACTCGATGCAGCAGGCCGCCCGTGTTTCGCAGCGCACAGCCATGTTCCACCTTGGCAACCTCGTCGAGGAGAATGACACCGACAAGATGTTCACCAACCCGGACGATCCGCGCACCCAGGACTACATCATGGGCCGCTTCGGTTGATCGGCCGTCTCGGTAGCACTTACGATATTCAAGGATGAGCCCTATGGCATCGACACATATCTTTTCTGCCTACGACGATGATTTGAAGTTCCTGTCCCGCCGTATCTCGGAAATGGGCGGCTTGGCCGAGCAGATGGTCTCGGATGCAGTACGCGCGCTCGTAAACGGCGATACGGTTCTTGCCCAGAAGGTCATCTCGGACGATGTGATCCTCGACCACGCGGAGCGCGAGATCGGCGACAAGGCGATCGTCACGATCGCCCGCCGCCAGCCGATGGCGGCCGATCTTCGCGAGATCATGGGCTCCATCCGCATCGCGGCAGACCTGGAGCGCGTCGGCGACCTGGGCAAGAACACTGCCAAGCGCGTCATTGCCGTACAGAGCGCCGGCGTGCCGCGCAAGCTCGCCCGCGGCCTCGAGCACCTGTCCGAGCTCGCCCTCGTCCAACTCAAGGAAGTCCTCGACGTCTACACGAGCCGTGCTGCCGACAAAGCAAAATCGGTCCGTGAGCGCGACGAGGAAATCGACGCGATGTACACCTCGCTGTTCCGTGAAATGCTCACCTACATGATGGAAGATCCGCGCAACATCACCAGCTGCACGCATCTTCTGTTCTGCGCCAAGAACATCGAGCGCATCGGCGACCACGCCACCAACATTGCCGAAACGATCTACTACATGGCCACCGGTGCCCAGCCGGAAGGCGAACGTCCGAAGGACGATACCGCCAACACCGTCGGCGCAGTCACTGAATAGTCATTCCGCGACCGCGCCCCCAGGAGACCGAAACGAATGATCCCTAAAGTAGCTGTCGTTGAAGACGAAGAAGCGCTGAGCGTGCTTCTCCGCTATAACCTTGAGGCCGAAGGCTTTGAGGTCGATACCATCCTGCGCGGCGACGAGGCCGAGATCCGGCTTCAGGAACGCACGCCGGACCTTCTCATCCTCGATTGGATGTTGCCGGGCGTGTCTGGCATCGAGCTCTGCCGCCGCCTGCGCATGCGGCCGGAAACCGAGCGCCTGCCGATCATCATGCTGACCGCCCGTGGCGAGGAAAGCGAACGGGTTCGCGGCCTCTCGACCGGTGCTGACGATTACGTCGTCAAGCCGTTCTCGACGCCGGAGCTTGTCGCTCGCGTCAAGGCGATGCTGCGTCGTGCCAAGCCCGAGGTGCTCTCGACGCTGCTGAAGTGCGGCGATATCGAGCTGGATCGCGAGACACACCGCGTTCACCGCAAGAGCCGCGAAGTCCGCCTCGGCCCGACCGAATTCCGCCTTCTCGAGTTCTTGATGGCATCGCCCGGCCGCGTCTTCTCGCGCTCGCAGTTGCTCGACGGCGTCTGGGGTCACGACATCTATGTCGACGAGCGTACTGTTGACGTCCATGTCGGCCGCCTGCGCAAGGCTTTGAACTTTTCCAACATGCAGGACGTCATCCGCACCGTGCGCGGTGCCGGCTATTCGATGGAAGCCTGATCCTTTCAGGCGAGAGCCTGAAAGGTCTTTCCAATACAACGAAAAACGGGCCCGCGAAGGCCCGTTTTCTTTATTCCTTATCCGGCTTCCGGGTCAGGCGACCCGGTTAGCGGCCTTGCGGCGCTCGTTGACCGGCTGGTAGGCCATGCGCTGATGATACGTGCAATACGGGGAAGAGTCCGGGGACTCGCAACCGCAGAAGTGGAAGTCGTCATTGAGCGGATCGCCGACCGGCCACTTGCAGGTGCGCTCGGTGAGTTCGGTGAGGCCAAGGCGGCGAGAAATCGGAACGATTACATTTGCGGCCGGACGGAAGCGGACTTCCTCCACCGTATCGATTTCGATCTCTTCCTTGAGCATCGTCGCGCCCTGTTGGCGGGTAACGGTGCGTGTGGTGATCCGCGAGGCGTAGTTCGTGGCGCGGGGCGCCGAAGTCGTGCGCTTGGGGGTTCTGACGGTGGTCGTCGAACCGCCGGCCTTGGCACGGCCGGGCAGACTCAAACGATGGACTTTACCAATGACGGCATTACGACTTACACCGCCAAGTTGTGCTGCGATCTGGCTGGCGCTCAGGCCTTCGGACCACAGCTTCTTCAGTTTTTCAACGCGCTCGTCTGTCCAGTTCATGCCCCTGTCTCCGCCTTATTAGCGTTGGTGTAGGCAGAATCCTTCACCGTTGCCACGGACGTATCCGAGGCAAGAAACGCTTACTCAAATTTTGGTGACTAGTTCCGCCGCATGCAGCCTAGTAATTGAGTTTTAACCTAGTGTGAGGCCGACTCCGTGACAAGAGTCGGTTGAATCTCGGGGAATCGATTTTCAAGTTTTCCCCAACTTGCTGGGCGTGAGAGTCATTTATGCAACATAGTTGTTGATAGGTCGAGCGCCTCGGGATGGCTGCTTGACGCATGCAGCGAAACCTCAGTTTTGTTGACATTGCAGTGCGAAAAGTAAATAGTGCTGCTCGCCGCCGAAAGGCGGCATTTTTAATTTTCCGGACCTGCTTTCCTTAGCCGGAGTCCGGCTGCTGATGATTGCTGATAGGAGATCGCGCCATGGCTGAAGCCGCGCTTTACGACACCTACTCTCGTGCCCCGCTGCGGTTCGAGCGAGGAGAAGGCGTGTGGCTGATCAGCGAAACGGGCGAGCGATATCTTGATTTCGGCGCGGGCGTTGCCGTCACCTCCGTTGGCCACAGCCATCCGCATGTGGTTGGCGCGCTGAAGGAGCAGGCCGACAAGGTCTGGCATCTGTCCAACATCTATGAGATCCCGGGTCAGGAAACACTGGCAAAGCGGCTGACCGATGCGACCTTCGCCGATAAGGTGTTCTTCACGAACTCCGGCGCGGAAGCCTTGGAATGCGCGATCAAGACCGCGCGCCGCTATCAGTTTTCCAAGGGCCATCCCGAGCGGTTCCATATTATCACCTTTGAAGGCGCCTTCCATGGCCGTACGCTGGCGACGATTGCCGCCGGTGGCCAGGAGAAATACCTCGAAGGCTTCGGTCCCAAGGCGCCTGGCTTCGATCAGGTGCCGTTCGGTGATCTCGATGCACTCCGCAGCGCCATCACAAATGAAACGGCCGCGATCCTCATCGAACCTATTCAGGGGGAAGGCGGCGTCCGCCCGGCGACGAACGAGTTCCTGAAGGCACTTCGCGCGATCTGCGACGAGCATGGTCTGCTGCTGATTTTCGATGAAGTGCAGACCGGCATGGGCCGCACGGGCAAGCTCTTTGCGCATGAGTGGTCAGGCGCTACCCCCGATATCATGGCGGTTGCCAAGGGCATCGGCGGCGGCTTCCCGCTCGGAGCCTGCCTTGCCACGGCAGAGGCCGCTTCCGGCATGAAGGCCGGCACGCATGGCTCCACTTATGGCGGCAATCCGCTCGCCATGGCAGTTGGCAGTGCCGTGCTCGACGTGATCCTCGCGGAGGGCTTCCTGCAGCAGGTGCGTGACGTCTCGCTGGTATTCCGCCAAGGGCTGGCCTCGCTCAAGGATCGCTATCCTGATATCATCGAGGATATCAAGGGCGAGGGGCTGCTGCTCGGCGTCAAGGCCGCCGTGCCGTCCTCCGAACTGCTGCAGGCGATCCGTGACGCCCATCTGCTCGGCGTACCCGCTGGCGACAATGTCATTCGTCTTCTGCCGCCTCTGGTCGTCACTGCTGACGAAGCCCGCGAGGGCCTTGCCCGCCTCGAACGCGCCGCCGAAAGCGTGCGCGCTGCGAAGGTCAAGAAGACGGCTTAATGAATAGTGCCTGTCGGAAGGCGGGCGTGATAGGTAACGATAATGGCTTCCCCCAAACACTTCCTCGATCTCTCCGCCGTCGCGGCATCCGACCTACGGCTCATCATGGATGACGCAATCTCGCGCAAACAGGCCTTCAAGGCCGGGCAGGGCGACAAGCCGCTATCAGGCAAGATGCTGGCGATGATCTTCGAAAAGCCCTCGACGCGCACCCGCGTGTCCTTCGACGTTGGCATGCGCCAGCTCGGGGGCGAGACGCTGTTCCTGTCGGGCACAGAAATGCAGCTTGGCCGCGCCGAGACGATCGGTGACACGGCCAAGGTGCTGTCGCGCTATGTCGACGCGATCATGATCCGCACGACTGATCATGCCCGCATGCTGGAGCTCGCCGAGCATGCAACCGTTCCTGTCATCAACGCATTGACGGATGATACGCACCCCTGCCAGATCATGGCTGATGTCATGACCTTCGAAGAGCACCGCGGCTCGATCAAGGGCAAGACGATCGCCTGGACCGGCGACGGCAACAACGTGCTGCATTCGTTGGTCGAAGGAGCCGCGCGTTTTGGCTACCGCATGAATATGGCGGTGCCCCTTGGTTCCGAGCCAAAGGATCACTATCTGAACTGGGCCCGCAATGAGGGCGCCGAAATCATGCTTTACCATGATGCAGACCGTGCGGTCGCCGGCGTCGATTGTGTGGTGACCGATACCTGGGTCTCCATGAATCAGGAACATCGGGCCCGTGGTCACAACGTATTCCAGCCTTATCAGGTCAATTCGGCTTTGATGGCGCAGGCCGACAAGGATGCATTGTTCATGCATTGCCTGCCCGCCCATCGTGGTGAGGAAGTTACGGACGAGGTGATCGACGGCCCGCAATCCGTGGTCTTCGATGAAGCGGAAAACCGTCTTCATGCGCAGAAGTCGATTCTTGCTTGGTGCCTGGGCGCGATCTGAACCATACTGGACGCCACGTTTGGCCGGAAGGCCCGGTGGCCGTGCGAGCGGATGGACACCCTTGTCTGCCGCTCTCAGACTAGGAGAAGACCATGGCAGAACCTGCAGCCACCCTCGGCGAATTCAATTTCGCCGGCGATGATCATGTCGTTCCGTTTCAGGTTGAGGGACTGGATGTGCGCGGTCGCGCCGTCCAGCTCGGGCCGATGCTGGACGCGATCCTCGAGCGCCATCGCTATCCTGCGCCCGTCGCGCGGCTTCTTGCCGAAGTCGTTGTGCTGACGGTGCTGCTCGGCACGTCGCTGAAATTTGAAGGCAAGTTCACGGTCCAGACCAAGGGCGACGGCCCGGTGGACCTGCTTGTTTGCGATTTCTCGACGCCTGAGAACGTGCGTGCCTACGCACGCTTCAACCAGGGCCTCCTCGACAGGGCCGTTGCGGCAGGGCAGATCGAGCCCGAACAGCTTCTCGGCAAGGGCATGCTGGCCTTTACGATCGATCAGGGCAAGTTTTCCCAACCCTACCAGGGTATCGTTGCGCTCGACGGTGCGACCCTTGAAGAGATTGCCGGCACCTATTTCCGCCAGTCTGAGCAGATCCCGACGCGGGTGCGTCTTGCTGCTGCCGAACTCTTCGATCGCGACGACGCGGGCAAGCCGCGCCACCGCTGGCGGGCTGGCGGTCTTGTCGCCCAGTTCCTGCCGGAAGCGCCGGAGCGCATGCGCCAGCCGGATCTTCACGGCGGCGACGGCGATAGGACTGGCGGCACCCACAAGGAAGACGATGCCTGGATGGAAGCCCGCTCGCTCGTCGACACGATCGACGCCGACGAACTGACGGATCCGCAAGTCGGCACCGAGCGGCTGCTATATCGTCTGTTCCACGAGCGTGGGGTTCGCGTCTACGAACCGCGCGAGGTCTTCGATCGGTGCAGCTGTTCCCGCGAAAAGATCAAGGGGGTGCTGAAGGGCTTCTCGGCGGAGGAAATTGATGCCAGTCAGGAAGACGGCGCAATTTCGGTCACCTGCGAATTCTGCTCGACGACCTATCGTTTCGAAGTGGAAGAGGTGGCAGAGCCTGCGGAGTGATCAGTTCAGGACTCTCAGCAGCCCTGGCGAATCCAGTGAGAAGGCGGGTATTTCGACATTGAAAAGCTCGCCTTCGTCCGTTTCCATCTGGTAGTGACCGAACATCAGCCCCGACGGCGTATCCAGCGGGCAGCCCGAGGAATATTCATAGGTATCGCCGGGCGCGAGCCGCGGCTGTTCGCCCACGACGCCGGCGCCCGTGACCTCATCGACGAGGCCGTTCTGGTCGGTGATGTTCCAATAGCGGTTCACCAGTCGCACGGACTTGTCGGAATTGTTGCTGATGACGATCCGGTAGCCCCAGACATAGCGATCGTCTTCCGGATCGGATTGCTCCTCCAGATAAAAAGGTTCGACGACGACTTCAATGTCTCGTGTAAGGGCGCGGTACATGCCTACACCATAGTCAATATACGTTACCGGTATCTTATACGACAGCCGATCCGTCAATAAACCGATAGTCGATCACGTCCGTAATGCCTGTAAAGGCAAGAAGTTTCGCCACTTAAGCCTGACTTTGACCTGTCTTGGGTGGGGCAAAGCAGCATGTGGCGGTCGGCCGGATTTGCGTCGATCCGGCCGATGTCGGCTGATCAGGCGTTCACTTTTGCGAGAGCCTGGGCGAAGTCCTCGATCAGGTCGTCCGTGTCCTCGATGCCGGCGGAAAGACGAACGGTACCGCCGGAAATGCCGAGCTCCGCCCGTGCTTCGTCGGTCAGGTTCTTGTGCGTCGTCGTAGCCGGATGCGTGATCAGGCTCTTGGCGTCGCCCAGATTGTTGGAGATCTTGACGACCTGCAAGGCGTTTTGGAGCGCGAAAGCTGCTTCCTTGCCGCCCTTGAGTTCGATGGCGACCAGTGTCGAGCCACCCTTCATCTGCTTGGCGACGATGTCGGCCTGCGGATGATCGTTGCGGCCGGGATAGATGACCTTGGCGACCTTCGGTTGATCGGCCAGGAAGTCGGCGATCTTCGATGCGTTTTCGGTCTGCTGCTTGACGCGCAGCGGCAGCGTCTCGAGTCCCTTCAGCAGCGTCCATGCCGTGAACGGCGACATGGCCGGGCCGGTGTGGCGGTAGTAGTCCTGAAGGTTCTCGTTGACCCATTCCCGGTCGGAGAGGATGACGCCACCGAGGCTGCGGCCCTGGCCGTCGATGTGCTTGGTGGCCGAATAGACGACGATATGGGCGCCGAGCTCGAGCGGCTTCTGGAAGATCGGCGTGGCGAAGACGTTGTCGACCACGACCTTGGCGCCGATCTGGTTGGCGAGCTTGGCGACGCCGGCAATGTCTATCACCTCGAGTGTCGGATTGGTCGGGCTTTCCAGGAAGAACACCTTGGTGTTCGGGCGGATCGCCTTTTCCCAGTTTTCCAGATGGCGACCGTCGACCAGCGTGCATTCGATACCGTATTTCGGGGCGAGCGTCTCGACGACCCAGCGGCAGGAGCCGAAGAGGGCGCGGGCGGCAACGATGTGGTCGCCGGCCTTCACCTGGCAGAGGATTGCGGCGGTGACGGCTGCCATGCCGGAGGCCGTGGCGCGGGCTTCCTCTGCGCCTTCCAGTGCGCACATGCGCTTCTCGAACATGTCGTTTGTCGGGCTGCCGTAGCGAGCGTAGATATAGCCTTCCGTTTCGCCCTTGAAGCGCGCTTCGGCCGCTTCCGCGCTCTCATAGACGAAGCCCTGCGTGAGGTAGATGGCTTCCGAGGTCTCGCCATATTGCGAGCGCAAAGAACCGTCGTGAACGAGTTGGGTTGCGGGGCGCCAAGTCTTGCTCATGAATCACCACTTTCAAACAACAAAAAAACCGGCCGCGAAAGCAGACCGGTTTTGCACCCGGTCCTTTTAGCCACTTGTTTAACGTGGCTGCAAGCCGACCGGCCAAATCACCACGGGATAAAAGTGCAATACTGCCGTTCTATGCTTGCGTCAATTCCTTGAGTTTGGTTTTGTCTCCCGCGAATATGGATGGGGCATGATGGCTCGCGAAACAGGAATTTTGGCGGATCGCGCGATAGCCGCGCTCTTTGAGGCGGGACGTCTCACCAGCGAGCGCGATTTGGACCACGACCAGATCCAACCGGCAAGCCTTGACCTCAGGCTTGGCGCGAAGGCATTCCGCGTTCGCGCGAGCTTCATGCCGGGTCCTTCCCATTTGGTGTCCGATAAGCTCGATCGCCTCAGCCTCCACGTCGTCGACCTCAGCGAAGGCGCCGTGCTGGAGACCGGCTGTGTCTATATCGTTCCCTTGATGGAGCGCCTCGACCTGCCGGCCGACATGTCGGCCTCGGCCAATCCCAAAAGCTCGACCGGACGTCTCGATATCTTCACCCGCGTCATCACCGACTACGCGCAGGAGTTCGACAAAATCCCGGCTGGCTACTCCGGCCCGCTCTATCTCGAAATCAGTCCGCGTACTTTCCCGATCGTCGTGCGTCGAGGCTCGCGCCTGTCGCAGATCCGCTTCCGGGTCGGCCATTCGATACTTGGGGAGCCGGAATTGCTCGCGCTCCACGATGCCGAAACGCTGGTCGCCAGCAAGCTGCCGAACGTCTCCGGCGGCGGTATTGCCCTGTCGATTGATTTGGCCGGCGACAAGGATGGACTGATCGGCTACCGCGGTAAGCACCACACTGCAGTCGTCGATGTCGACAAGAAGGCGCAGCACGACATCTATGACTTCTGGGAACCTCTCTATAGCCGCGGTCGCAACGAACTGATCCTGGATCCGGACGAGTTTTATATTCTCGTCTCGCGCGAAGCCATCCATGTGCCACCGCACTACGCGGCAGAGATGACCCCCTTCGATCCGTTGGTTGGCGAATTTCGCGTGCATTATGCAGGCTTCTTCGACCCCGGCTTCGGCCACGTCCCCGCCGGCGGCCGCGGCAGCCGCGCCGTGCTCGAGGTCCGCAGCCACGAGGTTCCCTTCATCCTCGAGGACGGCCAGATCGTCGGTCGCCTCGTCTATGAGCATATGCAGGAGCACCCCGAGAGCCTCTACGGCTCCGGACTCGGCTCCAACTATCAGGCCCAGGGCCTGAAACTCTCGAAGCACTTCCGCATCTGACAACGCCGATGCCCGCTTGACAGCGGCACCCATCTATTGGAAATCTCGCTCCAACGCGGGTGTAGCTCAATGGTAGAGCAGCAGCTTCCCAAGCTGAATACGAGGGTTCGATTCCCTTCACCCGCTCCAAGTTCAGATGGTTTTGCTGGGACTGAGCGGATTTCATCCGCACTGTGGTCTGAGCGTGGTGCCCACGTGGGCCGCCGTCGTTCGCTGTCTTACTCCACGAGGAAAGAACGCCCTTTAGAGGTAGCCTCGAAGGAAATTGAAATAGTTGACAATCCTCTAATAAACATGGTTAATTTTTAACTATTCTCCGATATCACGGGAACGCAGGCGACCCCTTGGTCGTTGTCGGCATGATCAGGAGGAGTTGCAGAATGCTTTTGAAGATTTTCACGGCGAAGCGCGAGATCCGGGAGAATGGCGATACCGGCACTTACGCTGACGGCTACTATGCGCCGGAAGTGGTTCTTGCGTCTGCGCGCGATGACGATCGTGCTTCCTATGAGCGCGATTATGGTCGCGGCCGCAAGGTCGAGCAAATTCCGCTCGGGTTTGCCTGAGCACCCTTTTTAGCTTCCGTCTTGTGCGGCAGCCGGGCCATGGCTCGCTGTTTGAAGTCGAAAGTCTATAATCGAAAAGGGCGGCATTGAGCCGCCCTCAGATTGCTGACAAACCCCTGGCACCGTCTGGGGGTTTGTGATTCATTGGGACATGTTGAAGAAACCTGCCCCCACC